>JAYTGN010000163.1:0-5511 GCA_043733485.1 Gemmataceae bacterium | reverse complement strand
GCAGAGACGGAAGTTGAGACAGAATCGGGGCGATAGGCGGTAAGCTGGGCAGTTTCTCCACCCTCGTGGCAACGGCTTTCAGCCATGGTGATCTAGCGAAGTCCTTGGAGGAAATTCCTAAGGTTCCCGATGCAAATCGAAGCCACGGAGAGACCCTGTTTGTGCAGATTCATCGCAATCATGTCAGCTGCCATCGGTGATCCAGGAGTGTGCGGCACAGCGACCTTCCTGACGCTATCCGACGAAGCGCTCCACACTTTCAGTGTGAGCGTGCCTCCATCGTAGGACACCGATTCGAGCCAGTCCTGCTGCACGTCTGCTGCGCGCGGGAATGATTGTTGTGGCATGGCTACATTTCCTTTCATGTGGTGAGGTTTAGGAATCGTGAATTCGCCCGCTTGATTTCTCGCCTGCTTCGGTTTTTTTCAAGTGCCGCAGTTCTTCTTGGCGGCAGCGATCAGGCCCTTCAGGATGGCGACAGCCCGATGGGTGCCCCCCAATCCTTGAGCCACCTGGGAAACTACCATCTCGTGCATGGAGATCTGATCCACCGCGAAGAACGGATTTGATCCATCGGGGTCGTTGATGAGGTCGTAGAGTTCCTTGCCTGTTCTTTGGGCCTGTTGAAGGGCCAAGTCTTTCGTCGTGTTCGGCATCCCGGCAAGCTCGCGATAAAGCGTGGTCGCCTGGTCCATCATCGTGTCTCCTCGAAAAAGGGGCTAACGACTGCGTTCACTTGCCGGGCCGGCTGCAAGGAACGTGATGTCTCGAAAAACCGTGATGCCGGCCCGGTCAAGTGCAACGCCTTGTTCGGCGGCGGCCGCCCTACTCGGGAGGTCAAGGGTGTCTGGGTAAGGCGACCGGGAAGCTCGTGTCGAACTGGTTGCCTGCCCACCAATTGCCTGTCCCAGTGCCGTCCCAAAGCAAGTCGCCGCCTGGGAACGGCAGCGCGGAGGCATGACCGTTTCCCTTCACCCAGTTGCCCACAACACGAACCCCGTCCGCGTTCGGTTCGATGTCCGCGAAAGCCGCCGGCGGGATGCCGGCGAAAAGGCCGAACAACAAGCTGCTGCCGACAACGATGCCCGCCGAATCATTGTGAGTCACGACATTGGCAACGATGGTGACCTGATCGACGCCCAGCACGAGGATGCCGATGCCCGGCGGCAACGCGGAAACCTCGTCGCCTGGGTCGCCGAAGTTGACGTGGTTGTTGTCGTGCACGAAGTTGCCCACGACAACGACGTCCGACGCCGTTTTCACTTGCAATCCCGGCAACAGCGTGACGAGAATGCCGGCCGTGTTGTTGTACGATTCGTTGCCGATCAGCCGAATGTGTGAGCTATTCTCGACGTCGAATCCCACCACATTGGCAAAGGCCCGGCTGCGGGCGATGAAGACATCGGTCGATAGACCGACGTAAATGCCGGTGTCGCGATGGCCGCTGGCGGTGCAATCCGCGATGATGCCGTGCGCCGAAAGGATCGGGAAGAGCCCATATTCCCCGTTGTCGGTCGCCGTCACGTGCGATAACACGAAGCCGTCCACGCCGGAGAGGATGACGCCATTTTCGCCAAAGCCCCGCACGGTGAAATAGGAAAGTTCGAAGCCAGCGCCCGTGGAGGAAACGAAAATGCCGTTCGGAGCGCCGCCAGGATTCACGAGGGTGACGCCCATGCCATGCCGATCACGGTGGCCCTCCAAATGAATGCCTGGCTTGGCGACGGTGACGGCCTCGGCGTAAACGCCGGGTTCGACGTCGATCTCCGCCCCCGCCGGCGCGAGGTTAACGGCCGCTTGGATCGACTCGCCCGGATGGACCACGAGAACGACATGGCCAGGCCCAAAGCCGGCGCTCGGCACAGTTCGGTCTTCAAGCAATTCCAGCGTTAGACGACGAGTCGGTTTCTCCCGTGTGCCGGGCCGACGGGCCAACATTGCCTTGTGCGGGTCAAAAACGCTCGCCAGCAAACCTGAAAAAAAGACCAACATGTGGAAGCTCCTTTTTCTAAAGATATCCTCGCCACGATGAACACGAAGCTTTGTTTCCGCCGCCGAACGACCCAAGCTCAGCCGCGGCGGGGGCCACTGAGCCGTCAACGCATGGAAAAGCCTACCTGCCCCCGCCGTCGGCTGCAGCGCCTGGTTCCTTGTTCTTCCAGCATCGTGCTGGCCCAGCGTGCCGGGAACTGGTCGGCTATCCTGAAGTCGCGTCCGACGCCGATGCCCGATCCGTTTCTGGTGCGTCGAGCTTCACGCTCGGCCCGGTGGTTCGACTGGGCTGGGGAGCGTTTTCGGCCCAATCGTTTGGTGACAACCGCCTGTCACTCGTCGACCGCGGTTGATCCCGTTGGGACGGCTGGTGCCTCTGCCGACTCCCCCGTCGGACGCATTTCTTCTCCCCATTGTGGAGTCCGCCATGGTCGCACGCAAGAGCAAATCCGCGCCGCCGACCGCGGCCGCCGCCGAGTTGACGGCCCTGCCCGTCGCGCACACCCACGCCGCCGGCATCGACGTCGGCGACACCAGCCACTGGGTCTGCATCGACGCCGATGGCGGCGACGAGGCCGTCCGCGAGTTCCCCGCCCACACGCCGGGCTTGCGCGAACTCGTCGCCTGGTTGCGACAGTGCGGTGTCACTCGCGTCGCCCTCGAAGCCAGCGGCGCCTACGGCCACGTGCTGTTCCTCACGCTCATCGAAGAAGGCTTCACCGTCGTCATGACCTCGCCGGGCTTCACCCGTCAGATCAAGGGCCGGCCCAAGACCGACCGCCGCGATTGCCAGTGGATCCAACGCCTGCACACGCACGGACTGCTGCCGAGTGTGTTCCAAGCGGACGAGCCGACGCAAACGCTGCGCAATTTCGTTCGCCATCGCGCCAACCTCGTGCGCCTCTCCGGCCAGCACATCCAACGCATGCAGAAGGCGCTGGTGCTGATGAACCTGAAGCTCACCAAAGTGCTCGGCGACGTCACCGGCGTGACGGGGCTGAAGATCATCCGCGCCATCGTGGCGGGCGAACGCGACCCGCAGGTGCTGGCGAAGTTGCGCGACCGTCGCTGCAAGCGGGCGGAGCCGGAGATCGCGCAGGCGCTCGATGGCCGCTACCGCGCCGAGCACCTGTGCGAACTGCGATGTTGCCTGGCGATGTGGGACAAGTACCAGGAAGTGATCGTCACGGTGGACGTCGAGATCGCGGCGCACCTGCACGCGATGAAGTCGACGACGACGTTGCCGCCTTTGCCGCCGAAGACGCGGGTGCGGGGGAAGAAGCCGCACGATCCGGGGTTCGACGTGCGGACGGCGCTGTACTTCGTGTGCGGCGTGGACCTGACCGCCATCGAAGGCATCGACGAGATTCACGCGTTGACGCTGGTCAGCGAGTTGGGCACCGACTTCACGAAGTGGCCGACGGTCAAACACTTCGCGAGTTGGCTGGGTCTGTGTCCGAACTGGAAGCAGACGGGGGGCAAGGTGAAGTCGAGCCGGACGCGGCTGGGGAAGAACCGCGCCGCGACGGCGTTGCGGTTGGCGGCGTGGTCCTTGATGCGGAGCCACAGTTACCTGGGGTCGTACCTGCGCCGACAGCGGTCGCGGCTGGGCGCGCCGAAGGCGATCACGGCGACGGCGCACAAGCTGGCGCGGATCATTTACAACCTGATGCGTTACGGTCTGGCGTACTCGCGGCAGGAGGAGTCGCTGTACGCGGAACAGGTGCGGGCGCGGTTGGAGAAGCAGTTGCATCGCCGCGCGAAGGAGTTGGGCTTCGAGGTGGTCCGCAAGGCCGAGCCGGTGTGTGACAGCGAGGTGTCACTGCCGTTGCCGGTGTAGGGGATAGTCGAAGCGGCCCGTTGGGCCGGAGAGGAGGTGCGGATGGAGGATGACCGAGAGCGAAGTGCGATGCGACCTCAGCCCGAGGCGTCGGCCGCGGCATGCGCCGTCGACCGTGACGAAGGTGGGAAGCTACTTCCCTTCACCGTTAACGTCAAATGAAGTTCCTGGGGCGGCCTGCCTTGCTGCCCGCCACCCGACGCCTTTGCACACGAAGCACACGCCGCCTTCGGGGTGCCCGGCATACGGCGTGTCGTCCCACCGCCGGCCCTCGCAGTACGGGCACGCCACGCTGCCCGCGGGCATCGGCGGGAGCAGATCGGCCAACTCCGGCAGCCCGAGCCACCGGGAGCCGAGGGTGACCAGCCGGGCCGCGTGCGCGGGGTCGGTGACCACCTCCGGCAGCAGGCCGTCGGCCGCTACCCACGCCACCACCCGGCCGTCCAGCCCCAGGTGGGCCGAGTTGCCCAGCCAGCCGTACAGGAACACCGCCTCTTCCCCGAGCAGCGCCTCGACCTCGGGCGCGATCGCTTGGCCGCGCCGCACGGCGATGAGCCGTTCCCGCCATGCACCCGTGATTGGCAGGCGCACCTCCGCCATCCGAACGCCCTCTGCGGCCGAACTATAAGTGGACAGAAATGTTTCTGCCCATTCCGACCGGCTCTTCTGTATAATCCAGATTAGCTGGGCCGGAGTCGGAAACCGCGCGGTTCCCACTTCACACCGGCATTGTCCACGCTCCAATTGGGGTGTCAACACAAATATGTCCGATTCCCATCAGAATTCCCAAGCAGCGAAGCCGCTGAAGTTGCTGGATCAGCTCAGGGCCAAGGCGAGGCTGCTGCACTACTCCATTCGCACCGAGGAGGCCTACGTCGATTGGTCCACGCGATTCATTCTGTTTCACGGAAAACGGCATCCGAACACGATGGGCGTTGCCGAGATCGAGGCGTTTCTCACGCACCTCGCCGTCGTGCGGAAGTTGGCCGCGAGCACGCAGAATCAGGCCTTCTCGGCGCTGCTCTTCCTCTATCAGAAGGTCTTGGAGATCGAGTTGCCCAAGGTCGAGTTCCTGAGGGCCCAGCGACCGGAACGGTTGCCCGTGGTGATGAGCGTGGACGAAGTGCGGGCGATATTCGACAGAATGATCGGCACGCACCGGCTTTTGGCCGAGTTGATGTACGGTTCGGGCCTGCGAATTCTCGAATGCTGCCGGCTCCGGGTGAAGGATGTGGACTTCGACCGCCATCAGATCATGGTGCGGGATGGGAAGGGGGAGAAGGATCGCGCGGTGCCGTTGCCTCGGCGACTGGAGCCGAAGTTGAAGGGTCAGTTGGTGGAGACGCGGGTGATTCACGAGCGGGATTTGGCGGCGGGGAATGGCCGGGTGTGGTTGCCGTATGCGTACGCGGAGGAGTGGCCGCAGGCGGATCGGGAGTTTGGCTGGCAGTATCTGTTTCCCTCGTCGAAGCTGAGCGTCGATCCGCGGGCGGACGGGAAGCCCGCGCTCTTAGGGGAGGACTCCAGAGCGGGCGGGACGCCCGCGCTCCCAGGGGATGGCGTGCTGCGGCGGCACCACATTCACGAGAACGGGGTGCAGAAGGAAGTGAAGAAGGCGGTGCTGGCGTGCGGGTTCGCGAAGCGGGTGAGTTGCCATACGTTTCGTCACAGTTTCGCGG
>JAYTGN010000162.1:0-14107 GCA_043733485.1 Gemmataceae bacterium | reverse complement strand
TGGCGTGAGGGGTCGTCGGTTAGAATCGACTGCACTTTTGCGATGGTATACCGAGCCAGTCGTTCTCGGTGCGTGCGAGCCTGCGGATGAATGGCGATGAGCACCTCGGCGAAGCCCTGGCGATCGCGGGTGATCTCGTCGATTCGATCCAAGGCATCCGCGAAGGCAATCCGATCGTCGACGAGGGCACTCGCCAAGTCATCGCAAACGCTCACCTGACAGAACACCCGATCCGATTCAACCTGAATCTCCCGAGTGCGCCGTTCCTCGCTCCGCAAGTGTTCGACCGCCCGATCCATCTCCCAGAAGTCGAGGCCGGCAGTATGGGCCCAGCGCGGTGCCAGGAGGTGAACGAGTAGAAACGCTCCGGCGAACGCGGCGACGATGAAAAACGCGGCGACACCGGTGCGGTGCGGCAAGGATCGCATGCGAGACTCCGTGGATTCCGGATGGGTCGGATTCGGACAACCACAGCATAAGACAATATGTCCTTAAAGACATATTGTCTTTTCGGGACGAGATCGCATCCCATTCCCAGCTCGTTGGACTCTTACCGAGACGCTTCCACGACCGGGACTTTTCATCGATTTCGACAATCTGGAAAAATCGCTCTTGCAATTGAAGTCAATTTGTCTTTATCATCACTTCAGTCGCGTGGCGCTCTCAATCGCGGAGGCATTCCATGCTGGGCTCGATCATTCTTTCGATCGGATTGGGCGGAGCGGACCCCAAGGAAAGCCCGGCGGAGCTGGCCACTTGGATCGACGCTCGCCTGCAATCGTCCTGGCGCGCGAAGGGCCTTCCGACCCGCGATGTGGCGAGCGACGAAGTCTTCCTCCGCCGCGCCTATCTCGAACTGACCGGCACGCTGCCCAGCGTTGCCGAGGCCCGCGACTTCCTGGAATCGACCAGTGCCAGCAAGCGGGAACTGCTGATTCGGACCTTGCTCGACGACAAGCGCTTTGCCGAACAGTCCGCGCGGTTGTGGGCGCGCACGTTGGCACCCGTCGGCAACACTCGCGAGCCGCTCGAAGCTTGGCTGCGGGCCGAGTTCCGTAAGAACACGCCGTTCGACAAGATGGCCCGGGCCGTCCTCACCGCCACGGGAGACGCCAACGCGATCGGCCCCGCGGGCTTCTATTCCGCCGTCGGTAATACTCCCGAACGGGTTGCCGAATCCGTGGGCCGTGGGCTGCTCGGCGTACGCCTCGGCTGCGCCCAGTGCCACAATCACCCGCTGGCCGCGTGGACGCGGGAAGACTTCTGGGGCCTCGCCGCGTTCTTCGCCGGCACGGGCACGACCGCGGGTCGAGTGACCGACGGTGCCGCGACCACGATCACGCCGATGGATGGGAAGACGGAATACGTGGCGAAGTTCTTGGACGGGCCGCCACCGCGGTTCACCGAAGGCCGCGCGCCACGAGTGGTGCTGGCCGACTGGCTCGCGACTCCGGCGAACCGCTACTTCGCTGCCAACGTCGTCAACCGCGTCTGGCAAGACCTGTGCGGCGCGGGGCTGGTTTCCACAATCGACGATCTCGACACACTCGAAGTGGAAGAGCGCAAACTGATCCTGGACGAACTCGCTGCCAAGTTTGCCGCAAGTGGATTCGACCTCCGCTGGTTGGTCGAGGGCATCTGCCTCAGTAAGGCCTATCAGCGGACGAGCGCCGCGAGTGTCGTGCCCGGCTCGGCACAGCGGCCGGTGCGAACCCTTTCGCCGGATCAGGTGTTCGCCTCCCTCGACCAAGCGCTCGGCCTCAAGAAGGGTCGCACTCTCAGCCCTAAGTACACGTCGGAAGGACAGAACCTCAAGGCTCGGCTCGAGGAGGGTCGTGGCGCGACACCTACCGACTACAAAGCCGGCATCCCCCAAGCTCTCTTGCTCATGAACGGCACCATCATGACTCAGGCGACGACGCTCGAAGACAGCATGACGCTTCGCGCCGTTGTCGATGCACCGTTTCTCAAGGAATCCGAGAAGCTCGACACGCTCTTCCTGGCCGCTTATAGTCGATTGCCTCGGGCCGACGAGCGCGAGCGCTTCCTCAAGGTGGTGCGAGCCAGCGATGCACCCGAGGCCCGGCGGCAGGCCTATGCGAACATCTTCTGGGCGATGCTCAACAGTCCCGAGTTCATTCTTTGTCCCTGATAGTTTGAAACCCGGTTTCTGCTTGGGAAACCGGGTTTCTCCTGGCCAAAAACCCGGTTTCCCAAGCAGAAACCGGGTTTTAATCAGCGAGGTTCCCATGGCAATGCGTGAATTCAGTCGCCGAGACTTCGAGCGAATGTGCGTTGCGAGCGCATTCGGATCCGCGGCGTGTCCGTGGCTGCCCCGGCTGGCGGCGGCCGCCGGCAAGAAGCCCGCCAAGGCGTGCATCGTCCTGTGGATGTCCGGCGGCCCAAGCCAGACCGACACCTGGGACCTCAAGCCCGGCCACAAAAACGGCGGCCCGTCGAAGGAGACCGCCACCGCGGTTCCCGGATTGCGGATCAGCGAGCACTTACCGAAGCTCGCCGCCGCCGCGAAGGAACTCGGCATCATCCGCAGCATGACCACGAAGGAAGGCGAGCACCAGCGGGCCACGCAGCTTCTTCACACGGGGCAGTTGCCCACGGAGGCGGTGGCGTATCCCGCGCTCGGATCGATGCTCGCCAAGGCGCTCGGCGATCCGGAGCACGACCTGCCGAGCTACATCACGATTTCGCCAGGCGGACAGGGCGGCAGCGTTGGGGCCGGCTTCCTCGGCCCACAATTTGCGCCGATGGCCGTGTCGGGCATCAGCGATAACCCCAACGCCCGCGCCAATCTGAGCATCGACTATTTGAAGCCGGACAAGCCGGTCGCGGCTTCCGACCAGGACGTGCGCCGCCAACTGCTCGCCGATCTTCAGGGAGACTTCGAGAAGCGCAACGGCGGTGCCGCGACCAAGGCCCACGCCGCTAGCTACCGCAAGGCTCAGAAGATGATCGACACCGAAGCGCGCGGCGGCTTCCGGCTAGATGAAGAGCCCGCCAAGCTCCGCGACGCTTACGGCCGAAATCGGTTCGGCCAGGGATGCCTGCTCGCTCGCCGGTTGCTCGAGCGCGGCGTCTCCTTCGTCGAAGTCACCCTCGACGGCTGGGACACGCACGGCAACAACTTCGAGATGGTCAAAACGCTCAGCGAAACGCTCGACCCGGCGTACTCCACGCTGCTGGCGGACTTGAAAGAACGCGGCATGCTGGAGAACACACTCGTGGTGTGGATGGGCGAGTTCGGCCGAACGCCGCTGATCAACCCGCAGGGCGGCCGCGATCACTTCCCACTCGCGTGGTCCACGGTATTGGCCGGGGCCGGGGTGAAGGGTGGCCAGGCGATCGGGAGTACCGGGAAGGACGGCGCGACGGTTGCCGAACGGCCGGTCGGCGTCGGTGATTTCCTCGCTACGATCTTCACGGCGGTCGGCGTCGATCCAAAGACCGAGAACCACACGTGGGACGGCCGTCCCATCGCGCTGGTCAAGGGCGGCACCGTCATCGCGGAGTTGGTCAAATGAATGCCCGCGGGCGAACCCTGGTAGCGCTGAGCGCGATCGCCGCGGCCGCCGCGTGGGTGGCTCTGGGTGGCCGTGCCGCGGACGATCGAACGCCGCCGCCGGTCGACCCCGAGGTCGTGCGCGACGTGTTCCTCCTGCTCGATCATGGGCCACTCCACATGCGTTTGAAGATCACCATCGGGGGGAAGTCACCGGCGGCCGTCCGCCGCGAGTATCTCGCCCGTCTGTTCAAGTCGCTCGATACCGATGGGGACGGCAAATTGAACCGCGCGGAGTTCGAGCGATCGCCGCTGAATACCACACGGCGCGGGCCGGGCGCTCGCGGGCTTTCGCCCAAGGAAGCCGCGGAGATCGTGCCGGCTGGCAAGCTCATGGAGGCTCTCGAACGGGTCGCTGGTGAAACCCTCGCCTTCCGCCAGAACAACACCGCCCGCAAGACCGACGACCAGGTCTTCGCGGCCCTCGACACCAACCGCGACGGCGTCCTCTCTGAAAGCGAGATTCTCGAAGCACCGGCGCTGCTACTCGCGAAGGATCAAGACGACGACGAGTGCATCACCATCGACGAATTCACGCCGCCGGAGACGGCCATGATGGCGGCGCTCGTTTCGGGGCAGCCCGAGCGCCCGCTCGCGGCGGCCAGCACCCTTCTCGTGGACGGCACTACAGCGCTGTTCGGGCCGCGCCTGATTCGCCGGTACGATCGCGACCGCGACGGGAAACTCACGCAGCAGGAAATCGGGATGGCCCCCGAGCGGTTCAAAGCCCTCGACATCGATGGAGACGGGAATCTCAGTGCCGACGAACTCAAGGCGTTCCACAAGCAGCCGCCGGATGTGGAGGCGTCGCTCGAACTGGAACCGCCCGCGGGCCAGGTATCTCGGGTTCAGGTGTCGCCCAACTCCAAGGCGCGGGCGACTCGGCCGGACGTGGCCCTCTTCGGCCTCGGCGACACCGACGTGGCGCTGGCCGTGCGCTCCTTCGACCCGGTTCGCGCCGCGCTCGCCGATGCCCAACTGAAGTTCAACCGACTCGACGCCGATCAGAACGGCTACCTCGACCGCGACGAACTCAAGGGCAACATCCGCTTCCAGCGCGGTCTGTTCGAAACGATTGACGCCGATGGCGACGACAAGCTGTTCTGGCCGGAGATGGAAGCGTACGTCCGCAGTCGGGCCGAAGCCGCCGCGACCCGCTGCGACATCGTGCTGCACGACCTCGGCCACGGTTTTTTTGAAACCCTGGACCGGAACCACGACGGCCGGATCGGCCTGCGGGAGATCCGAATCGCGACCGCCACGCTCCAAGGTCTTCGCAAACCTGGGCAGATGGTTCTTAAGGCGACCGATCCGCCGCGGCGTCTGCACCTCGAGGTCATTCGCGGCACGTTCCAACTGTTCGGCACGGGCCAAGCGGGAGAATCGACGGTGCCGCGCCTCGTCGTTCAGGCACGCACGCCGGTCGGCCCGATCTGGTTCCAACGCATGGATCGCAACCTCGATGGCGACCTGACCTGGAAGGAATTCCTCGGCCCGCGCCACGTGTTCGAGGAACTCGATACCGACCACGATGGCTTGATCGACCCGAATGAAGCCGAGAAGGCGCGCTGAACGCGTCTCGAAACCCGGTTTCTGGCTTCGAAACCGGGTTCTGTGAGGAAGGCTCCGAAAGAAACCCGGTTTCCAAAGCAGAAACCGGGTTTCAAGCACACGCTGAGAAAAGGGATCCGATATGACGACCGTTGAGGCACGCTCCGCACCGCCGATCCAATCCAACGGCCAGCCGGGTCACGACGACACCGCGGCCGTTCGCCGCCTTGCCGACGCCCGGGACAAGATCAAGCACGAAGTCGGCCGGGTGATCGTCGGGCAATCCGACATCATCGACCTGATGCTGGTGAGCCTGCTTTGCCGCGGTCACGTGCTGTTGCACGGCGTCCCTGGGCTGGGAAAGACGCTGATGGCCCGGACACTGGCGGACTCCCTGGCGATGGAGTTCCGCCGCGTCCAGTTCACCCCCGACCTGATGCCGTCGGACATCACCGGCACGGACATTTTGAAGGAAGACCACGCGTCCGGCCGGCACTCGCTGGAGTTCCTGCCCGGGCCGGTGTTCACCAACTTCCTGCTCGCCGACGAGATCAACCGCACGCCGCCCAAGACGCAAGCGGCACTGCTCCAGGCCATGCAGGAGAGTGAAGTCACGGTCGGCCGGCAAACGTTCCCGCTGCCTCGGCCGTTCTTCGTGGTGGCGACTCAGAATCCGATCGAGATGGAAGGCACCTACCCACTGCCGGAGGCGCAGGTCGATCGGTTCATGTTCAGCCTCCGCGTCGTCTATCCTTCGGTCGAGGAGGAGACGCGAATTATCAAGGGAACGACGGGAACCGCAGTGGCCAAGGCGACGGCGGCACTGGGAACCGAAGAGGTGGTTCGCCTGCAGGAGTACGTTCGCGGCGTGCCGATCGCGGACAGCGTGGTGAACTACGCGGCTCGGCTCGTGTCCGCCACTCGTCCGGGTTGCGGCGGCCCCGCGGCCCTACACAAGTATCTCGCCTATGGGGCCAGCCCCCGCGCCTCGCAGTGTCTCGTCTTGGGCGCGAAGGCCCGCGCGCTTTTGGCCGGTCGCTTCCACGTGGACTTCGCAGACCTGAAGGCGTTGGCGGCACCGGTGCTGCGTCACCGGCTCGTGCTCAACTTCCACGCCCGCGCCGAGAAGATCGATTCGGACATGCTGGTCGAACGGTTCCTCGCCGCCGTCCCGCAAGAAGTGTGATGAATAGTTGCCTTCACTCCGGAGATGGACCAATGAGATACCGAAACTGGGTCATCGCGGTCTCCGTCGCCCTGTGTGGGGTGGGTCGCCTCGGCGCGGACGATGCCGTCGCGGCTATCGAGAAACTCGGCGGACAGGTCCTACAGGATGGGCGACAGGTGAGCTTGAGAGGAGCCGAGGTGACGGACGCGGATCTCAAAGTCCTTGCGCCGTTCAAGGGGCTGACCCACCTCATCCTCAACGATACCGGGGTAACGGACGCGGGGCTGAAGCAACTCGCCCAATTCAAGGGGCTGACCTTCCTCTCCCTCTCCGGGTCGAAGGTGACGGATGCGGGGCTGAAGCAACTCGCTCCACTCATGGGTCTGGTCTACCTCGCCCTCGGCAGGACCGAGATCACGGACGGAGGGCTCAATCAACTCGCTCAACTCAAGGAATTGAAGACTCTCCTGCTCGACGGCACCGGGGTGACGGACGCCGGGGTCAAGGAACTGGCCCAACTCAAGGGACTCAAGATGCTCATCCTCCCCGAGACCGGCGTGACGGACTCAGGGCTCAAGGAGCTGGCTAAACTCACGCAACTGATCCACCTCAACCTCGGCGGGACTAGGGTGACGGACGCGGGGATGAAGGAACTTGCCCAACTCATGGGGTTGATCTCCCTCCACCTCGAAGACACCAAGATAACGGATGTGGGAATCAAAGAACTCACGCGAATCAAGGGACTGCAGACGCTCGACCTCGACGGCACCCAGGTCACGGACGCGAGCTTCAAGGAATTCGCTCGACTCGAACGACTCGGCGTACTCAAGCTCAATCGCACCAAAGTGACGGGTGTCGGGTCTAAGGCCCTCGCTCCGCTCGAGCAGTTGATCTACCTCCACCTCGGCGAGACTGGGGCAACGGACGCGGGGATCAAGGAACTCTCGCAGATCAAAACGTTGACATTCCTCAACCTCACTGGGACCAAGGTAACGGACGCGGGGATCAAGGAACTCGCCGCACTCACAAAACTCCACACCCTGTACCTCACGGGCACCGACGTGACCGACGCCGGGGTCAAGGAAATCGAGAAGGCTTTGCCGAAATGCCAGGTCGTGCGGGAGCCGAAGCCATGACCGAGACCCGCGAACTGGCCGACCCCGAGTTCTTCTCGCGCCTCGATGGCATCGAGCTGCGCGCCCGGTCGGTCGTCGAGGGGTTCCTCCACGGCCTGCACCGCAGCCCGTACGTCGGGTTCAGCGTCGAGTTCGCCTCGCACCACGAGTACGTGCCGGGCGACGACCCGCGGCACATCAACTGGAAGATCTACGCTCGGCAGCACCGGCTCTACGTCAAGGAGTTCGACGGCGACACCAACTTGAACTTGTACGTGCTACTGGATGTGAGCGGGTCGATGGCGTGCGCGAGCCTGGGCCGGAGCAAGCTGAGCTATGCCGCGACGCTGGCCGCGGCCCTGGCGCACCTTGCGATTCGGCAGCACGACGCCGCAGGAGTTACGCTGTTCGCCGACAGCGTACTTGCCAGCCTCCCGCCGCGGGCCACGGCGAACCAGCAGCAGGAGATCCTCGGTCTGATCTCCAGCGTCGTACCGCGGGCCCCGACGGATGCCGGCCGGGCGATCCACCAGGCGGCGGAGTTGTGCCGCAAACGCGGCCTCGTCGCGGTGATCTCCGACTGCTTCGACGACATCCCGCGAATCATGGACGGCCTCGATCACTTGCTGTTCCTGAAACACGAGGTGATGCTGTTCCAAGTGCTCGACCCATGGGAGCGCGACTTGCCGCTCGAGGGCAACGTGCGGTTCCGCGATCTCGAGACTGGCGAGACCCTGACGACCTTGAGCGAAGGCGTTCGCGATAGCTATCGCAAGGCCGTTCGGGACTGGCTGACGGAACTCGACCGCGAATGCCTTTCGCGCGGCATCGACCGCGTGGAACTGACGACCGACGATCCGTTGGATCGGGCGCTGATGGATTACTTCGTGCGGCGCAGACGGCAAATGTAGTTTCGTAGGGTGGGCCGGACTGCCGCATCCGCGAATGCGGATGCGGCGGGAGGCCCACGCGGAGAGTCTCAACCGATGCACGTGGGCCTCCCACGACAACCGCTTCGCGGGTTGTCGCGGTCCGGCCCACCCTACAAGAAAGCTGTGAAGGGCAAGAATGGGGTTCGTACAGGCATCCCTGTTGGCGGCGATGGCGGCGGTAACGCTGCCAATCGTTGCCCATTTGATCTTCCGACGGCGTTCGCGCCCGGTAGACCTGGGCACGCTGCGCTTCCTGAAGATCGCCGTTCGCCACGACACGCGCCGGCGGATGCTCAAACGCTGGCTGCTTCTCGCGCTGCGAATCGGGTGCGTCGTGTTGCTGGTGCTGCTGTTCGCCCGCCCGTATCGAGCCGAGTCGATCGGCGGTGGAGACGCCGGACTCACCGTCGTGCTGATCGATCGGTCGGCGAGCATGGACCGCAAGCGCGAAGGCGAGCGACTGATCGAGCGCGCCGTGCGGCAGTTACCCGCGGTCGTCACCGGGATCCCGTCCCGATCGCGAGTGGAGGTGGCTTGGTTCGACGCGAAGGTGGAACCCATCGAGTCGGCGGCGGATGGCCGAATGTCGCTGGCCAACCTGAAGGCACCGGAGAGTCTGACGGGCGGGACGGACTTCGCTGCGGCTCTAACGTGGGCCGGATCTCGGTGTGAGGCCGCCCGTGGCGGTGGACCGCTCGCCGTCCACGTGATTACCGACCTGCAGCGGACCGGGTTCGGCAGCCTGGATACGTTCGCCTTCCCGAAGGACGTGCCCGTACACGTCTGGGATGTCGGGCCGGCACCCTCCGGCAACGTCGCCGTGATCGAGGTTCGCCCCGCGAGCTTGATGGTTCGGGCCGAACTTCCGACGACCGTGCAGGCGACGATTCTGAATTCCCGCACCGAGTCTTTGGACCAGCGACCGGTGAGCCTGCGACTGGCCAACAAGGGGAAGGTCATCACACTGCCCGGCGTGGCTTCCGCGGCTCCCGGTGCCTCGACGACTGTGAGCTTCGAAACGCCGCCGCTGGGCCCAGGGCTCTGGCAAGGAACTGTGTCCATCGACGGCCAAGACGGAATGTCGGTGGACGATTCGCGGCACGTGGCCCTCTTTGCCGCTGCGAAACCGCGCGTGCTGCTGCTGGACGGTGCCGCGCGGGATGTTGCGGCCTTGGGCGAGGCGTACTTCCTGGAAGCGGCGTTGCGGTTGGCCCCGCCGGGTGAAACGGCCCCGGACGCACCCTTCCGGTTGATCGTGTTCCCCTATGGCTCGGACGCACGGTTGCCCGACCTGCGCGACGTCGACGTCCTCGTGGCGGCGAACGTCGCGGGGTTCCCGGCGAGCGATGCGGCGCGGGTACGAGCGTTCCTCGATCGGGGCGGGTCCGCGGTCGTCTTCGGAGGCGGCAATGTCGGGCCGGGGAGTGCGGCGAGCTACGCGGTCGCCGGGCTGTCGCTGGGTGAAGTCACTGGCACGCACACGGCCCGCGACGTGCCGTTCCGTATCGCCGAGTTCGCCGCCGATCACCCCGTGTTGGCCCCGTTCGCCGACCCGCAGCACGGCGACCTGCACCGCATGACGTTCTCAGGGTGTACGCGAATCGCACCCGCGGAGGGTGTCAAAGTTCTCGCCAAGTTCAAAGACGGCACGCCGATTCTGTTGGAACGGCAAACCGGAGCATCGCGAGTGATTTGGTGTGCGGCGTCCGTGGGCCGCGAGCACGGCGAGTGGAGTCGGAGCCGGCTCTTCCTGCCGCTGGTGCATCAACTCGTTCGCGGCGCGGCGAGCCTCACCGGATCGGGACCGGTACACGACATGCCTGCTGCAGGCGAAGTACTTGGCGTGCGGCAGAGCGGCGACGGATGGGAAGTCCGCAACCTGGAACCGCAGGAGTCGGACCTGGAATCGTGTTCGTCCGAAGAATTCGCCCGACGCCTCGGCATCACGCTGGCATCGGATTCCACTGTGCCCGAGTCATCCGGGGCGGAGGCCGAGGGAACGGACGGTCAGGAACTCAAGCCTGGGGAACTGTGGCCTTGGGTGTGGTTGATCTTGCTGGTGTGTTGGTTGGCGGAAGGCTTGCTTGCCAACCGCACGGTCGCCTAGGGCAGAAACCGGGTTGCTGCTTGGGAAACCGGGTTTCTTCGAGATACAAAAAACCCGGTTTCCAAAGCAGAAACCGGGTTTTGAGAAGTCGCTTAACGGGAGACGATTCATGTCCGCAATCGAGCTTCGACAGTCGTTCCGGCGGCGGTTCCGCGCGGTCACGCGGCAGATCTGGTCGCTCCAAGTCGGCCGAGGTGTCGCTCAGACCATCCTGGTCGCGGCAGCCTTGGTGGCGGCGATCGCAACCGCCGATTACTTCTACGAACTGTCCTGGCCGGCGCGGGCAGGCCTGATCGCCGTTGCGACAGTTCTCGTGGCGACTCTCGCCATGCGGTGGGTCGTCCGCCCGGCGTGGTCCTGGAGCCGGGCGCGAGTCGCGGCCGAATTGGAGGGGCTCTTCCCACGGCTCGGTCAACGTCTGCGGACCGCCACGCAACACGGCGATCGCTCGGCCGAGGAGTTGGCCCGCGACGGCGTCACCCCCGGCCTTTTCGCCGCGCTCGAAGAAGAGACCGCCGAGAAGGTGAAGCCGCTGCCGTTCCAAGCCGCGCTGCCGATGCGGCCGGCATTCGTCGTCGGCGTGGCGGCGCTGGTTGGGGTGGCCGCGCTCGCCGCCGCGACCGTGTGGGCCCCCGAGTGGCGAACCGCCATGGAGCGAGTCGCGCTGGCACCAACTCCTTACACGAACCTCTCGGCGACTCCCTCCGCGGACGCCGTGGACGAAGGCACCGATGTCGAGGTTCGCGCGACGATGTCCGGCCGCACCCGCTCCGAAGTGGTGCTGCATACTCGCGAGGCCGGCGAAGGGGAGTGGCGGCAAGAAACGATGGAAACGATCGACGAAGGGTTCGTTTCCCGTCTGCCGAAGCTTCGCACGACGACCGAATTCTTCGTCGCCGCTGGTCCGGAACGGACGCCAGTTCAACACGTCGTCGTTCGGCACGCGTTGAAAATTGTCGGAGCCCGCGTCGCGGTGGCGTCGCCCGCCTACACGGGCGTGGCCCTCGCGACCCACGAAAGCGGCAGCTTCTCCGCGGTTCAAGGGAGCACCGCGAAGTTCCGGTTTGAACTGGATCGAGCGCCCACCGGTGCCGCGCTCCTCGTGAAGGATCCGGCCAAGCCGAAAGAGGCTCCGCGCCGCATCGAGATGGCCGTGAAGGACCGGCACGTCTCGGTCGAACTGCCGCTCACCATCGATATGGAATACACCGTGGAAGCACGGGACGGCGACGGGATGCCGCTGGCCGCGAATCGACATCGGGTGCGGGTCGTCGCCGACCAACCCCCGTCCGTTTGGATCGAGACTCCCGTCGAAGGCCTGGAAGTCCACACGCTCGCCGAGGTGATGATCCGGGTTCGTGCCCGCGACGACTTCGGGCTCACCAAGGTCGGCATCGTCTACCAAGTGAACAACGAGGAAGAGCGAACGCTGATTCTGCAGGACGTGAACGAACCGAACCTGCGTGAAGCGAAGGCCGAGCAGATGCTGATGCTCGAGCAGTTCCTGCTGACGCAGAAGGACTGCGTGGCCTTCTACGCGTTCGCCGAGGATGCCCGCCCCGACGGCCCGCAGCGGACGACGACGGAACTGAGGTTCATCGACATTCGACCGTTCCTGCGAACTTACAAGCTGCTCGATGCTCCCGACGAGGTGCCCGGAGCCCCGCGGCGCGAACTGATATTCCTCGATGAGGTGATCGCCCGGCAGCGGTTCAACCTGAACCAGTCGATCCGGCTGGAGTCGCGGTCGAAGGTTCGCATCGACCTGGCCCAAGTGGAGAAGACCGCGGCGTTCGAGAACAAGCTGGCCTCGCAAACGCACGACCTGGCCGACTTCCTGTCCGGCCTCGGGGTGGATGGGGCGGCCATCCTCGCTCAGGCGGAAGAAGCGATGCTCTCCGCCGTGGACTCGCTCAACGCGGCGAAGTTTCCCACTGCCATCAACCAGGAGCGCGACGCGCTGCGATTCCTGATGGAGGCGCGGAACACCGTGCAGCAGGCGCTGTTCAAACAATCTCCGAAAGTGCGAGCCCAGGCGCGAGCCTTCGATCGGCTTCAGCGGCAGAAGCTTCGCCGTCCGAACGAGCAGGCGGAGAGCTTGGTGCAGATCGCCGAGGAGTTGGGCAAGCTCGCGGAGGAGGAGGACGACGTCGCCCGGATGATCGCCGGTGCCGACCCCAACGAGAAGCCGGTGCCCGAAGGAACGGAACCGAAGACCAAGCCCAAGGGCAAGGGAGGCGAAGACCCTGCCCAGGAACGTCAGGACGATATCGCGGGGCGTGCTGCCGCGCTCGAGAAGGCCGCCGCCAATGCCAAGGGTCTGACGGGTCTGGCCAAGACGCGGATCGCGGATGCGGCCAAGGCGGCGAATGCCGGGGCGGACGACTTGGTTCAGGGCGATCGGCCCGCGGCCCGCAAGGATGTGGATCGGGCCCGGACGACCTTCCGGACGGCGTCCAAGCAAGTGGCCGCCTTGGCGGCCGAGGAGATTGCCCAGCAACTCGCCGCGGCCCGGGACATCGCTAACGATATCGCCGCGCAGGCGGCTGCCGACCCGATGAAGACTGCCGGGGCCGGCGAAGGTGGTGAGGGAAAGATGCCCGGTCTCGGCAACGCCGCCGAGCAGGCCAAGACGTTGAAGGACGTGCTGGAGAAAGTGGCCGGCTCCGCAGCCGAGGGTGACGCCGATGCCGCCCGCAAGGCCGCCGGGATTTTGAAGCAAGAAGACCTCGCGGCTGCGATCGCTCGGCTCGAGAAGCCGGGGGCCGGTGGCGATAAAGGCGAGCGGCAAGATTTGGCCGAACGGTTCGGCGCACTGGGTCAGAAGCTCGACCAGGCCTACCGCGAGACGGTCGCTCCGCGGCTGGAAGAGATCGCCAAGCTGGAGCGAATCGCCAACGACTTGGAACAGCGGGCCGGGTCGGCCGACGATGCCGCCGAACTGCGGCGGCTTCGGCAACAGGGTGCGGACTTCGTCGAGAAGCTAGAAGCCGCCGGGCTGGGCAGCCTCGCTGGCGAAGACCTCAAAGCCGGACTCAAGGGCGGCGCAGCGGGCAACGAAACATTCGCCCGAGGCATTTCGACCACGCACATGCGGCTGGTGGCGAAGCTGCAAGAGTTCTTGGCCGGCGATCGGCTCACGAGCGGCAACGAGGCCGTGCCCCCGCAGTACAAAGACCTGGTAGAACGCTACCTCCGGACCTTGTCGGCAGGGGGTTCCAAGTGACGGACCTGGCCCTCGAACTCGGCTCCGTGTGGGCGGTGCTGCCGTGGCTGACGGCGGCACTCGTGGCACTCGCGTGGTTGCGCCGGCAAGCCGCGCCGACGCAGGCCCGCTCGCAACATTGGGCGTTGTGGCTCTGCCGGCTCGGCGTGCTGGCCGCACTCGTTGCCATCGGCACGAACCCCGTCCACGTTACCGTCACGCTCGATCCCATCCATCGGCCCGAGGTACACATCCTGCTCGATGCTTCGCAGAGCATGCGGCTGGGCAGTCCCGAATCCCGCTGGCAAGAAGGCACCGCGCTCCTGCGTGCCGCTCTGGAACAGCAAGGAGGGCACGCCGATGTCCGCGTCCACCGGTTCGGCGAACGGCTCGTCTCGTTGGATCCCAAGGGTGGCACCGTGCTTCCAGCCGGTGCAGATGCAGCACCGGCT
>JAYTGN010000161.1:0-5515 GCA_043733485.1 Gemmataceae bacterium | reverse complement strand
GGAGCGTGAGCGACCGGAGCCCTCACACACTCCGGTCGCTCACGCTCCCGGCTCGCCAAGAAAATCCCCACCCTGGCTGCTCATCGGTTCGCTGTTCGCGTTCGTCGCCTTGGCGGTCGTCGCCGCGCAGATCGTCATCAAGATCACGAACAAAGACGGCACCGTTACCGAGGTAAAGGTTCCCAAAGATTCCAAGATCGAAGTGGACGGCAAGACGGTGAAAGCGGGGCCGAAGAAGCCGGAACCCCTCGTCAAACTCGACCCGCTGCCGCCGTGGACGCCGCCGAAGTCGATCCCCATCGGCGACAGCCCGTTCGACAAGCTCGACCCGAACGCGATCCCGAAAGAAGAACGCTTCGACTGGCAGCCGAAGGAACTGGTGGGGGTGATCGGCACGCACGCCCGGCGGCACTGGGGGTTCGTCAATTCAGTTACGATCAGTCCCGATGGCAAGCTGGCGGCGAGCCACGCCGCAAGCGGGTCCGATTGCGTCATCGTCTGGGATATGGCTACCCGGCAGCAGAAATGGACCTTCCCGGACACCTTCGGCGGATTCCCGCACGGCGGGTCGTTGACCTTCACCGCGGACAGCAAGAGGCTGATCTGCCTGAGCTACGGCCGGCTGACCACTTACGACCTCGCGGGTGACCCGTCGAAGCCCACGTCGTTCGACCTGTCCGACAAGCCCGAAGGGCGCAACGAAGCCTGGCCTTACGCCACCCTCTGCGAGGGCGGTCGGACGCTCGCCGTCCACGGGGATGATAAAATCGCTCTTTTCGATCTCTCGGCCGGGACGCCGCGACTCGGTGAGGTCAAGCAGGTCGCGAAGTCTGGTAGAACCGCGGTCGCCGGGGAAGCGAGCCGGGTCGTTTACACCGCACCGGACGGCAAACTCCGCCGGGCCACGGTCAAGGGTGCCAAGTTCGAGACCGACGAAGAGTTGCCGATCAAGCTCGGTGAGAAGGAGTACCCCCGCGCTCTCACCCCGGACGGCAAGCGCCTGGCCCTGTGGGACACCGATCACTTGCAGCTATGGGACTTGACGCAGAAACCGCCCAAGCCGGTGCAGACGATCAAGTTCCCCGGAACCGTCAGGCAAGATGACCGGTGTTGGTTCTCCCCCGATGGCCGCTGGCTCGCGTCAAAGTACACCCACACGGCCCTCATTCGGATCGACGGTTCCGAGCCGAAACTGGCCGGCTGGCTGGATCAGACGGACATCGGCGGTTCTGGATCGGTCGCGTTCAGCCACGATGGCAACCGGGCCTTCGTCGGCAACAGCGAAGGCTTCGTCCGCTTCTGGGATTTGTCCGGGGCGGAGCCGAAGGAGCTTTCGCCCTTGGAACCGGCCAAGGCGTATGTGCCACCAAGCTGGGCTTGTTGCCCGCAAATCGATCCACGCACCGGCAGACTAATGCTGCACACGTCCGATCCTCCGAAAACGGGCCATCAACGGTATCAACTTTGGGATTTCGCTGCCACGGCTCCAAGGCAGATTCCTGGCCCGGACGCGACTCTGGACACCATCGGCGGAAGGCTGTTTCCCCTCCAAGCGGAGCGCTGGTTGCTGATCCCGCCCGTACATGGAAACCAACCCCAGCGCAACGAAGTCCGCGACAATCGCTGGCAGACGCTCGGGGAGGCTTTCGGCGAACCGGATACCCTCGGCACCGTTTCGGGTGATGGTAAGTGGATGATCCAGCTTTCCGGCACCAAGCCCGGCGAGATGAAACTCCACGGCTGGGATGTCAGCGGCGACCCCGTGAAAAAGTGGAGCGTGCCCGTCGCAGCGAAAGCGGAGGGGTTTCAAGGGTGGTGGATGCTTTCCTCCTGGCAAGGAACCTCGTTCGCGGTAACTCTTGCCGTCGGAGCCGACAGAGAGTTGGCGCTCTATCGCAACACCGGAGCCAAACCGGAGCAGACCGGCTCGATCCCGATCAAGACGGCATCAAACTTGTACCGCGCCGCCCTCTCCTCCGATGGCCGCACGCTGGCCCACTTAAGGGATAATTCCTGGAACGACATCGTTCTGGAAGACATCAGCAGCGGTAAGGCGAAGGAACTGAACCGCACCGGCGAACAATCGGGGCTGGGACCTATCTTTTGGCTCGCGTTCAGCCCCGATGGCCGACACCTGGCCTACGCTAACACCACGGGAGTCGGCGTGCTGGACGCCAAGACGCTGAAGCCCGTCTACGAGTGGAAGACCGCCGCCGGCTGGGTCAACTGGGTCGATTGGGCCGCCGACGGCCGGCACCTCGTCACCCACAACGGCAACAAGACGGTGTACGTGCTGCGGCTGCCCGACCTGAGCTTCGCCGCCGACCGCAAGGCGGCGGAGTACGTGCTCTCCATCGGCGGCACCGTAGGCGTGAACGGACCGGATGCGGCAATCAAGGTCGTCGCCGACTTGCCGAAAGAGGCGTTCCAGTTGGCGTCTGTCGGTCTGTATGAAAACAAGCAGGTAAGCGACGCGGGTCTGGCGAACTTCAAG
Source organism: Gemmataceae bacterium (assembly GCA_043733485.1). Lineage (GTDB taxonomy): Bacteria > Planctomycetota > Planctomycetia > Gemmatales > Gemmataceae > Urbifossiella. The sequence goes on along the minus strand of JAYTGN010000161.1, from coordinate 3,021 downwards.
GACTGCAGGAGCCTGAAAATCCTTTATTTGCAGTATTCGCAGCCGGTAACCGACGCGGGTCTGGCCAACTTCAAAGATTGCAAGAATCTGACGCTCATCAACCTGGTCGGCACGCAAGTGACCGACGCGGGTCTAGCCCACTTCAAGGACTGCAAGAATCTAACGGATCTCAACCTGATCGGCACACAGGTGAGCGACGTGGGTATGGCGAACTTTAAGGACTGCAAAGACCTGACTCACCTGTTCCTGACCGGTTGTGTAAAGGTGAGCGACGCAGGACTGGCTCACTTCAAAGATTGCAAGAACCTGCTCACTCTCACTCTGCAGAAGACGAAGGTCACGGCCGCGAAGTTCGAGGAGTTGAAGAAGGCGTTCCCGAGGTGCAAGATCGTGAGCGACTACGGGACGTACGAGCCGAAGTAGCCCTCTCGCTCCGCGAGAGGGTAGCGAGCCTATGAGATGCGGAGTGATTCTTGGGAAGGAAGGTTTGCTATCCTCTCGCGGAGCGAGAGGGCTACGACCGCGGAGCGAGAGGGCTACGACCGCGAGGAGCTCACGTTCAAGCGCCAGTGCCGCTACTATCGGCTCACCGACGTTCACGGACGCGACGTGAAAGAACTGCTCGCAAGACAATCGGCGAGTGGGCGAGGCGGGACTCGAACCCGCACGCTCCTCACGGAGCAAGGGATTTTAAGTCCCTCGTGGCTGCCATTACACCACTCGCCCAGATGCGGTGTGCATTCATCGACATTGAGCCGCCGGTAAGCCGGCGGCTCGTTAATCGGAGTGATGGGACCGCGCGCCGGTTCGCGCGAATTAGGCCAGGACATCGACGAGTTGGCGAACTTGAATGGCACCGAGGCGACCGACGAGCCCGCGGACTGCCGCGAGATCTTCGAGGCGAATGCCCTTGCCGCCCGCACTGGCCACCGGAGCCACCGCAGCCTTCGCCGCACCGCTTCCCGGCGGACGACCCCGGCGCTTGCCGCTCCCCTTCTTCTTCTTCATCGTGGACTTGTAGTTCGAAATGATGATCTTCGAGATGTCCTTGTCGTACTTCACCTTGATGAACTCCTGAATCGCCGTCGGTTTCGGGTTCCCACCCAGCTCCTCGACTGCGGTTCGCACCATCTCCATCATGCTCACGCCACCATCGCTCTTCGTCCTGGCCATTGTGTGTGCCCTCGTAAAATTAGAAACGGAATTCGACGCTAACCCAAATAGGTACGGCAATCGCGAGCGAGGTGAAGGCCAAATCATGATATTTTTGCAATTGATATGATGCGGTGAGAATTCCACTCACGTCCGCGCCGTTCGCAACGCCTCGACTTCGGGAAGGTCGTCGAGCGAATTGAGGCCGAAGGCTTGGAGGAATTTCTTGGTCGTGCCGTAGAGTTGCGGGCGGCCGAGGGAATCGTGCCGCCCGGTGATGCGGACGAGCCCTTTTTCCATCAAATGTCGAATCAATTCCGCGCAGGCCACACCGCGAACCACTTCCACCTCCGCACGCATCGCAGGTTGTTTGTAAGCCACGACCGCAAGCGTTTCCATGGCCGCACTGGTGAGGCGCAATTCGTGCCCGGTGCGTTTGAGTCGCGTGAGCCACGTGTGGTAAGCGGGCCGCGTCAGGAGTTGATAACCGCCCGCGATTTCTTCGACTTGGAAGGCGGAGTTCTCCTCGTCGAACAACTCGGTGAGGCGCTCGAGCAGCGGTCGAACCTCATCGACACCGCGGAGGCCCGCGGCTTCGGCGAGTCGTCGGGCCGCGAGCGGTTCGTCGGCCATCATGAGGATGGCTTCGAGGCGGGCGAGCGGAAGGTCGCGACCGAGGGGATCGGTGGAAACGGCTGCGGCGGGTTCGGTCCGCAAACGCAGCGCGACCGGAAGCGGGGAACGACCCGGCCGCTGGGTGAACGGCCGACGGGTCGCAGTGCCGAATTGGAGTCGTCGATGATTCACGATCGGCTTTTACCGTGAGATTGGGCGAAGCTCATCGGCGGGTCTCGTCGCCGGGTTCAGCGAGTTGGCCTTGAAGAGGTGCCGTTTGCATTTCAGAATCGCAACCCTTGTCTTCTAGACTGGGCAGTCCCGGGGTTGAACCGGGGACCTAGCGATTTCAGTCGCTAGCCAATGCCAACGAGGCATCGCCCTTGATTCGCTGAATACCCGTGATTGTAGGACAATTCGAGGTCGTCGCTGGATTACATGGTACGCATGAATGGCCGTACACTCGACGGCAAACCTGATCAAATACGCCGCGGCAGAGTTTGCGAGCGACCGCACGCTCGGCCTGGACGGGTACGTCGACTTCGCGTTCGTGGTCAACAAGCCGGACAGCGAGCAGATGACCAGAATCCGGGCCACGAAAAGTCGCTGTACGAAGCTGTACCACCCGAGAGCGGGAGTCCGGTTGGTTGACTAAAAGGATTCGAACAGGTCGAAGGGGTGGAGGAAATTCTCGGCCGATTCCGCCTCAGCCTCGATTCGTACAATCTCCCGTGCCTTCACGCTCTGGAGCACCACATGGATTTCCACCTCCCGCCCGTCGGCGAGGGACTGATCGAGGTCGAACTCGTGCGCTGGCTGGTGCAGCCGGGCGAGTCGATCGTGCGCGGGCAAGGGCTCATGGAGGTGATGTCGGACAAGGCGACGATGGAAGTGCCGGCCCCGTTCGCGGGCACCGTCGGCGACGTGCGGGCGAATCCCGGTACTAAGGTTCAAGTCGGTCAGGTGGTTCTCACGTTCACGCCGATCGGGGAGCCGGTAGAAGTGGCGAGGGAGCAGCCGGCATACGCCAGCCGTTCGCCGATGGAACCGCCGCAAGCCCCGCGGAGCGAAAGCATCGTTCACACGAACGGGACGGTTGCCGCGCCCGAGAAGTTGCCGGCGGCCGCGCCGTCGGTGCGATTGCTGGCCCGCAAGTTCGGGATCGACCTCGCTCGCATTCGCGGGTCTGGGCCGCACGGCCGGATACTGTTGGACGATCTCACGCCGTTCCTCAAGCCCGCGCCCGCGGGCAAT
>JAYTGN010000160.1:0-5529 GCA_043733485.1 Gemmataceae bacterium | reverse complement strand
AACCGGGTTTCTTACCGAAAAAATCCCGGTTTCCAAAGCAGAAACCGGGTTTTGACAATGGGTTTCCCATGGCCGATATTCGACAGCGCAAGACGCTCGGCAACCGCTTCCGCTTCCTCGTCCGCGCCCTCGGGCTGCTGGGCGCGCTCGCGGCGGCGGTCGGCACCGTGCTGTTCGCCTCCGCGAACCCGAATCCGGAGCAGTGGACTCACGAACTGCTTCGCGAGTCCATGCATCGTGAGCACGGCGAATTCGCATCGACGGCGGCGATGGTCCTGACCATCGGCGTCTTCGCCATTGTCCTGATGCTGCTGGTGGAATTGCTGAGCGGGCTATTCCTGGCCGCGACGCGGCGAACCGCCGCCGGCACCTCCGCCACGGTGGCCAGCCTCGCAGCGATCGCGCTGCTCCTCTTCGTGAACCTCTATTCCTTCACACACTACCGCCGCTACGACATCACCCGCGAGCAGCAGTTCACGCTCCCGGCCAGCGTCGCGGACGAACTCCGCAAGCTCCGCTCGGACGATCCCACGACCATCATCGTGCTGCAAAAGCACCGCACCTTCGGAACCACCTCCGAGGTCCGCGATAGTTACGTCTCCGAATCCGAGGCCAAGGTCGCCGAGAAGGTGAAGGACCTCGTCGATCAGTTCCGCGAGTTCGGCCCGCGCTTCAACGTCGTCGTGCTCGACACCGAGAAGTTCGGCTACGATTCCCAGGTCGCGGAACTGACGAAGGACAATCTCGGACTCAAGACCGCGATCGACGCCGCCCCCGAGAACAGCATCCTTTTCTCGGCGAACAAACGCGTCCAGCGGCTCGGCTTCAACGAGTTCCTCCAACTGGACAAGACCGCCTCGAAGGAAGCCAACGACGGCCGCGGGAATCTGGTGCTACTCCCGCAGGGCGTCGAGGTGTTCGCGCGCCGCATTCTCGCGGTGCAAGAACGCCGGCCCAAGGTCGCCATCTGCGTCATCCACTGGGCACTCGGCACTGAAGGCATCCCGCAGTTGACCCATGCCGGACTCAAGAAGACACTTACCGAGCACGGCTTCGATGTGACCGAGATTGTGTTAAAGAAGTGGGGCGGAGGCCCGACTTCAAGCGCGGCTTACACTCGCCAAGAAAGCAAGATTGAGGAGATCGAAGGCGACCTCGAACTCGCCGGGCTCAAGGTGCGGATCACCCGCGAAGAGATCGGCGACATCGCCGCGATCAAGGAGGCGATCGGCAAGGTGGCCTCGCGGCCGATCGAGGTCCGCGTCCGCCTGTATCAGCAGCTTGCCGAAGTCGCGAAAAACCGCTCGTGGCTCGAAGTCATCGCCGTGTACCGCGGACTGAGTAAGTTCGACGAGAAAATCGAAGTGGAGTTCAAGAAAGAACTGCTTGCGAAGTTCGACGCGCAGAAAGTCATTCTCGACAAGCAAATCGCGGAGTTCGAGAAGGAACGGCAGGCGGTGGAGGACAAGCTCACTGCCGCATTCAAGGACGAACGCTCGATCCAGGATCGCCGAGTGACCGACGTGAAGGCCAAGTTCGCCCGATTGCTCGCGGACGTCGATCTGCTCGTGCTGCCGCGCTTCACCACGTCGGACATCACGTCGCTGGGCGGCGTTCCGTCCGAATATCACGCACTCGCGAAGGACCATGTGGAAGCGATCCGCGACTACATGAAGTCCGGGCGGCCCGTACTCGCGATGTTCGGCACGATCTCGGAAGAGGACGGCCCCAGCAACGAGGCCTCGGATGGGGTCGAGAAGCTCCTCGCCGAACGCGGCATCGAACTGGGCAAGGATACTGTGATGTACAACTTCGAAACCAAACAACTCGAATCGCAGGGATTTTCGCGCAAGTTCGGCAGCGGCGACGACGAAGTGCCCCCGCTCCAGTTCCGGGACAGGGTCGAGGGCAACAAGCCGGACGTGAAGCCGAACCCCGTCGGCGAAGCCCTCCGCCTCAGCGGCCGCAGCCTGGAGCAGTCGTTCGATCTCAAGCTGAAGGCGCTCCGCCCCGTGTACATCTCGGAAGGGTGGCAGGAGAAGCTGCCGTTCGCCGCGGAGTTCGTGCTCTCCGGGTCCGATTCGTGGAACGAAGAGAAGCCGTACGCCCGGGGCGACCGCGCCGGCCGCGTCACCTACATTCCCAAATACGAGGCGACCAAGGAAGGCGACGCGAAGAAGGGGACGCGGGCCGAGGAGCGTCGCGGGCCGTTCCCCGTCGCCGTGGCCGTGGAAGGACCGCTGCCCACCGGCTGGTTCGACGACGAAGCGGGCCGTCAGCAGACCGCCATCGCCGTGCTTCCCGCCGCCGTGATGACCAAAGAAACCACGCAGTCGATTCCGAGCAGCCGCGTCGTGGTGTTCGGTCACGGCGGCATCTTCGTCGGAAGCGAACTGAAGCCCGCCCAGGATAAACTGCTGCTCCATTCCGTGAACTGGCTGTTGAACCGCGCCGATCGCCTGCCCACGATGCCGGAGAAGGTCTGGGCTTATCCGCGCGTGGAACTCCACGAACGCGACGTGATCCTCTGGCGTTGGGGCACGGCCCTGCTCATGCCGCTCGCGGTCGTGATCTTCGGACTATTCGCCGTGATGCTGCGCCGTACCCGTTAACCGCGTGCGGGTTCGCGATTCGACTCAATCGAGTGGTTCAAAATGCACTGGAAATCCACCATAACGTTGCTCCTCCTTTCAATCGCAGCCGGCCTCTGGCTCTGGAAAGGGGACGACTGGAGCCCGAAACTCGGGCTTCCCAGCAGTGCGCCCGCGCCCGTGGAGTCGCCGAGCCTCACCGCGCTCACGGAGAACTTCACGCCCGAGAAGATCGGCCGCATCGAGATCGTCGGCGACGCAAGTTCCGCGCTGACGCTCGAAAAAGCGGAAGGCGACATCGGCTGGAAACTGCCGGGGAACTGGCCACTTCGCAAGCAGGAAGTCGCCGAACTCGTGGCGCTGTTCTCCGACCTCCGCACGCGCTTTCAAGCCATCCCGCTGGCCGAGAACGAAGACCTCACGCGCTACGGTCTCGGTAAGGCGTCGAAACCGCTCGTCGTCAAGGTGACCTCCGGCGGCACCGCGTACACACTTCACTTCGGCGAAGCGAAACTCGCCGAGGGCGATTCGCCCTTCACGCGCTCCGCGTTCCTCCGCATCAACGAAAACCAGGAGCTTCTTCGCCTCGGGCCGGACGTGATGCCCGTGTTGCGCCGCTCGCCGGACAGCTATCGCCGGAGGCAACTCTTCCCCGAATCCGAGCGCGTGAAGATCGGTTCTTCCGCCGCGGCGAGCCCCTTCGGCCCCGCGTCCGGCGGCTCCAGCACCGCGACCATCCTCACCGACAAGGTGAAGGAGATCGAAGCGCGCTCGACCGGCCGCAGCTTCAAACTTTTCGGTGCTCCGATCCCCAAAACGGAGACCTACACGATCAAGCGAACCGCGCCGTTTCCGAAGCCGGTCGCGGCCGAGAAGGGCGGCGAAGCCGTCGTTCAAGCGCAGCGCATCGCCGATGCCTGGGAACTGGCGGTGCCGCAGCGCGATCGGCTCGACCCCGAGAAGTTGCAGCGGATTCTCACGACCATCCCCGACCTGTGGGTCGAGGAATTCGCAACCGACGCCAGCAAGGCCGGCCTCGATAAACCCGAACGCACGCTCATCGTGACGAACGCGGACGGGTCGAAACTCTCGCTGCTAGTCGGGGCCGTGGCGAAGACGGTGGAACGCGAGGAGACTGTGAGCGCTCCGCCGCCGATGCCCGGTTTCCCGCCGTCGCCCACGACGCGAAAAGTGTCCGACGAGTACCGCTACGCGAAGCTCGCGGATAATCCTCAAGTGTTCGTGCTGCGGGCGGACAAGCTCGCCGATCTGTTCGCGAAAGCGGAGAGTCTGCGCGATCCGCAACTGGCTCGGTTCAGTTCCGACGAGGTGCAGGAAGTCTCGGTTGCAGTGCCGGGCAAGCCCGCGACCAAATTCATCCGCAAGGATGGGAAGTGGCTGCTCGACGCGAAGCCGGAGCCCCTTGCCGTGGAGCAGGCCGTCGTGAACGCACTGGTCGCGGAACTCTCCGGCCTCCGTTCTTCGGGCGCGGAACCAGCCGGCACCCCGGACGGCGGCACGATCATCACCGTGATCGCGAAAGAGAAGCGACCCGACGATCAACCCGCGGCAGCACCGCGAACCATTGTGGTGCATCTGGGCCGACCCAAGCTCGGCCCCTGGCCCGCGATCGCCAGCGCGACCTCGGCACTCGTGGCCGTGGGCCTTGGGGCGAATGCCGAGAGCGAATCGATCCCGGCCCGCGTCGAGGGTTGGCCGCGAATCGCCGCCGTGGACGCCGCGATCCTCAAGGCCATCTCTCCCGAAGGCGGCTTCCGCGACCGCATGCTCACCGCCTTCACCGGTGCGGATAAGCTCATTCTCGAACGCGAGGGCAAGGTCTTCTCGTTCACCAAAACCGGGGCGATCTGGAAGCAAACCGCGCCGAAGGATGCGCTCGTGGAGCAGGCCGAACTCGAAGAACTCGCCGGCGTACTCGGTCGATTGAAGGCCGAGAAGTTCGTGGCGGAAAACGCTTCGCCTGAAGAATTGAAGAAGTTCGGGCTCGATGCTCCGAAGGCAAAGTGGACGGCGTTCGCCGGCGGCAAGGACCTTCTCGTGCTGCTCGTCGGCACGAAGGATGCCGAGGGCAAGGCGTATGCGAAACTCGCGACCGGCAACGCGGTGGCCGTGCTCTCGCTTGAGGCTTCCACGAAGGCGCTCGCCGACTACCGCAGTCGGAAGGTCTGGGATCTGGAGGAAGCGAAGGTCGAATCCATCGAGGTGGAGAAGGCGGGGAAGAAGTTCAAATTCGTCCGCAAGGGCACGGGCTGGGAAGACCCGGCCGCACCCAAAGACACCGTCGATGATCGCGCCGTGGACGTACTGCTGGCCACGCTCGCCGGGATGAAGGTCGATTCGTGGATCGGGGATAAACCCGACGACGTGAAGAAGGCCGGCCTCGATAAGCCGAGCGGCACGATCGCACTCGCGATGAAGGACGGCACGAAGCGCGTGTTGTTATTGGGCTCTTTCCAGGAAGGATTCTCGAAGAAGCTCTTCGCGAAGGCGGGCGACCCGAACGCGGAGGTCTTCATCCTCAGCGAGATGGACGCGATTCGCTCGATGCAAGAACGGACCGCGTACGTCGAGAAGAAGTGAGTCTCAGTTCAGTTCCACGGCTTCTTCCCAGTGTTGATAAAGGCGGGCCAGCGCGTCCTTGCTCTTCTCCAGATCGCTCATCGTTTGCCTCAGGCGGCTGGCGTCGCGGTAGACATCAGCCGATTGTAGCGCGGCCTCCAGAGCCGTTACCTTGGTCTCGGTTGCGGCAATGTCCGCCTCCAGGTCCGGCACCTTCCGATACGGGAACTTCCGCTTCCGCTTCTCCTGGCGAGACAAAGTGGGCCGGACACCGATCCATTTGCGCGTATCGAGCGGGCGCGACTCCCAAGAGATTCAAGCCATCTTCTACACGCCCGCGCCGTAAAGAACGAAGAAG
>JAYTGN010000159.1:0-14206 GCA_043733485.1 Gemmataceae bacterium | reverse complement strand
AGTCGCCGGGTTTCTTGCACACCCGGCGACTTACGTCGCCGGTTCGCCAAAATCTAAAGGCACCCCCCAGTTCGAGGCTGGGCTTGTGTTGGGGGCTTAGGCAGGCTATCCCGGTCGCGGCAACTTTACCCGTGAGGCAGGTAGAACACGCCCGTGATAAACGTGCCCACCCACAGCGTGACGAACACCACCGAAAGCGCCAGGTGAATCGACTTGCGCCGCTTGATGCCAGTGAGAAACATAAACGGAAGCACGATGGCCGAGGGCACCGCAAAGTACAGGTGAATGCGCAACGACTCACGCGTGGCTGGGTCGAATGTCGATTTCACATCGACGAATTGGAGCAGGATCTCGAACCCGGCTACGGTCAGCATGGTCAGCACGAAGAAGACCGTGTTGATCCGCCCGTGCCAGCGCGGCTTGCCCAGGACCAGCGCCACGATCGAAGCGACCAGCAAAACGGTGACCGCAGTCACGAGAATCTTCAGCGTCAAAATGATGTCGGGTCCGGTGGGCACGCGGCCTCCCCTGATCGAATGGCATCGAGAGCGTCGCTCGCATTCTACCGACTGCGACCGGCCCCGGCTCAAGGACCCTATCGCATGACGCCCGTATTGAGCGTGGTGATCCCGGCCTTCAACGAAGAGGCGCGGATCGGGCCCTATCTCGCGGCGATTCGCGAGTACCTCGATGCCGAGTACCCGCGCGAATACGAAGTGCTCGTCGTGGACGATGGCAGTGCCGACGGCACCGTCGCGCTCGTGGAACGCGTCGGCCTCGATTGGCCGCAGCTTCATACGATCGGTCTGGGAACGAATCGCGGGAAGGGTGCCGCAGTACGGACCGGGGTCCTCGCCGCGAAGGGCCGACGCATCCTGTTTGCCGATGCCGACGGCGCAACGCCAATCGAGGAAGAGCGGAGGCTTTCGATGGCCATTGCGAATGGAGCGGGGGTGGCCGCCGGGTCGCGATACCTTCCCGGCCCGGGAGTGCATCGCGAACGCAACCGGAAGCGCGAGGCGGCGAGTGCCGTATTCCGGACCGCGGCTCGCGTGCTGATCGGCGTCGGGGTGAAGGACACGCAGTGCGGCTTCAAAATGTTCGAAGCGCACGTCGGCCGCACGCTCTTCGAACGATCTCAAGAGAACGGCTACCTCTTCGATATCGAAGTGCTAGCGAGAGCGAGGCGACTCGGGATGCAAGTTGCCGAGGTCGCGGTGAACTGGTCCGAACAGCCGGGCTCGAAAGTCCGCTTCGTGCGAGACGGCTTCCGCATGTTCGCCGGGCTGTGGCGGCTTCGCCGGCGTCTCCGCACGGTTGCTCCGGCTCCCATGCTGGCGGAAACCCGACGGGCGGCTTGATCACTTTCCCCCGCTCAGAATCCAGTTCTTGATCGTCGTCTTCTCGACTTCCGTGAGTTGCGTCTTGTCCACCGGCGGCATTGTGCCGTCCTCAATGACGGCCCAGATCAGGCTGTTCTTGAGGTCGCCGGGTTTGAGTGCGGCCCCGTTCTCGCCTCCCTTCGCAATCGAAACCAGGGTTCGCAGATCGAGACCGCCCTTCACGCCTTTCGTGTCGCCGTGGCAGAGCATGCACTTCGATTTGAAGACGGACTGAACGTCCTTGACGAAGAGCACGTCCTTCACCTTCGGTTCCGGCGAAGTCTTCGGCTCCGGCTTGGGTTCCGGTTTTGGCTCGGGCTTGGGTTCCGGGTCCGGCGGCTTCACCACTGGGGGCTCTTTCTTTTCCGGCGGCTTCACCTCGGGCTCTTTCTTCTCCGGTTCCTTCTTCTCCGGCGGCTTCACCTCGGGCTTGGCTTCCACCGGCACGTTCTTGACCACTTCGATCGTCTTGGGACGCATGTTCCCGGCCACGACTCCCGAGACGAATGCCACGAGAACGATGATGCCGTAAACGGCCCAGCCGAGCCCGCGGCCACCTTGAACTTCGGGCGACTGGTATGTCATGGAGCGTTGATTCGAAGGAGGCATCGTGCGGTCCTCGGCAAAAGGTTGAACGCGGTGCGTCACCGGCGGCGGGATAGAATGTAGAATAGCACCTCGGCGTGCCCTTGTAACGCGGAATCGGCGGAGGAACTCGATGCGCCTCGGAATTGCGACACTCTTCATTTGCTGCCTCAGCATTTCATCCGTCCGGGCGGACGAACTCAAGTCGTTCCCGGCGACCAAGCACAAGGCCGGCGAACTCCGCTACCTCGACAAAGTGCCCGTACTCACGCTCCGCGGCAAGCCCGCCGAGATGGGCGAACAGTTCGGCATCCTCGCCATCCGCAACGCCCCGAACCTCACCGGACTCCACCAGCAGTTCCTCAAGGATTCCGGCCAGGAAGCCGCCTATCCCTTCATTGTGAGCCTCGCCAAGGATCTGAAGAAAGGCTTCCCGAAGCACCACCTCGAAGAAATGGAAGCCGCGGCCCTCGCCGCCGACCGCGACGAGAATCGCCTCTACTTCGCCAACACGATCGCGGACCTCTCCAGCGGTCTCGGCTGCTCCACGGTCGTGGTCCAGAAGGAACGCAGCAGCACGGGTGCGCCGCTCTTCGGTCGCAACTTCGACTGGCTGCCCACCAAGGGCCTCACCGAACACACGCTCATCGTCGTCTACAAAGGCGAGGGCAAGCACGCCTTCGCGGCCATCACCATCACGCCGATCGAAGGCGTCGTCAGCGGTATGAACGACGCCGGGCTCTCGATCACGATCAACGAGATCAGTTTGAAGAAGTCGAAGGACAAGGCCGCGTTCAACTGGAAGGGCACGCCGCTGTTGCTCGCCTTCCGCCGCGTGCTCGAGGAATGCACCACCGTAGCCGAGGCCGAGAAACTGCTTCGCGGCATGGAACGCACCACGTCCGCCTGCCTCACGCTCTGCGACAAAGACGGCGGTGCCGTGTTCGAGATGACACCGAAGAACCTGGAAGTGCGACCGCCCGAGAATGGTGTCTGCTGTTGCACCAATCACTTCCGCAGCGACAAGCTCATGTTGGAGAACAAGTGCTGGCGCTTCGACAAATTAGCACCACTGTACAAGGAAAGCGAGAAGCTCGGCGTGAAGGAGATTTTCGGTCGCCTCGACGATGTACATCAAGGCAAGGCAACACTCCAAAGCATGGTCTTCGAGCCGAAGGATCGCATCCTGCACTTTGCCTATGGCGAAGGCCCCTCGACGCGGAAGGATGTCCACCGGCTCGAGCTGGGGAAGCTGTTCGACGAGAAGTGATGTTTGAGGTAGCAGTGAGCTTGGGAGCTTGAGTATGATTGAGAACATGAATGGAATTTCATCTGTAGCTACTCTTCCTCTTCCGATTCAACGAGAAGTCATCGGGAACGCTGGTCGGGTGCGTGCCTACATCCAGGCCTACGAACTTGAAGCCGCCGTTAACAAAACGGTGAGCTTGGCACAGTCGGAACTTCCCTCCGGCAGCGAGACCTTGCTCCTTCTCAGCAACGATTGCGAATCGGAGGAAACCTGGCTCGTGGTTCATCTCGCTGTGAATGCACCACGCGATCAAATCTTCGCCATTTTCAATCGGTTCGCTGATGTATGGATTGACTCTGTCCCAACGGCGGCGCAGCATCGAATCCACTTCACCTATGCAACAAAACCCGAGAAGGAAGCTCAGATGGGCAACAAACAGTGCGACGAGGTGGAGTTACTCGCGATGTGGCTTTATGGAGAGGCGAAGGAGGCAGGGCAACTCGACTTGGTCCGTCGGCTGATCAATTCATCGCAGAAGTCGTCTATTAGTTGGTATGGGCTGCCCGAGGGGGACGAACCCGATGATCCTCAAGACCTCTCGACCATAATCGGCAAGTTCGCTGCCACGTGGGATGAGGTAGAACGTAACCAGAAGCGTGACGACGCAGAGGACGAGCTCCGAAATCCAAGTCCTGCCTCTTGAGTCTCTGTGAGGCAGTGCGGAGATGGATTCCTGGCATTTCATGCTCCTCGCGGAGCGACTGATCGCGAATACAAGCGATTCGAAGCCTCATCCGGCCGGCTCCGGCGGTATTGCTGCCGATCTTCGAACCGCCATCAGTCGCTCCTACTACGCTATATTTCTCACCTCACGGGGTCTCTTAAACGATCTCGGATATCGAGTGACCAAGACCGGCGTCTGCCACAGCGTAGTTCATCGGGCACTCGTTGAGAGCGGGGAGCGCGATCTGAGACTATCGACGAAAGGCCGACTACGATCTGCAGGATGCGGATGTCGAAAGTATTGATCGGGCGGAAGATATGCTCAAGCTGTGCCAATCGGCATATTCCAAGATTGGTCAGGCTCGAATCAAAGTGGGGAGCGATCCTTCCTATTCGGCTCGGTTGATTGCTTCGATCGATGCTTGGCTCTCCAGGGATGCGGAAAAGCATCTCTGGAAATGAACGCAAGTCCCTCGGTGCAACCCAGTCGATCTCGGCAAAAGCTCTACGACGAGAAGCCGCTCACCCGTCAGATACTTGCCGCAATGGTCGGCCACCGCGTACTCCATGCGCGTCTTGTCGTCCGGCAACGCCACGCGAACCTCAGTGCAACTCGCCAACGCCGGGGGCGAGCAGCAAGACCTTACGCGCGGCTCGTTCCAGTCGGTTGATCGTATCGGGAGCCAGCGACTCACCGAATGTGGGCACATCCTTCAAGCCGTGGTCCTCCGAATTTCAATTCTACCACCGCATGTATTCATCTGCCATAAACTGATCGCATGAGTCAGAAACTTCGCGTTGTGGTCACGGGGTCGGCGGGTCGAGTGGGCCGGGCCGTGGTCAAGGAATTGCACGCCCGCGGGCACCACGTCGTCGGTTTCGACGTAAGGCCGACGCCCGGCATTCCTCCTGAACAATCGGTGATCGCGGGGTTGGCCGACGTCGCGGCTTTTCGCAAGGCCGCGACCGGAGCGAACAGCATCATTCACTTGGCCGCGACGCCGGACGACGTTCAGTTCCCACGCGGCCCGGCACCGAACGACGGCGACAACTTCCTAAACGAACTCGTGCCGAACAACATCATCGCGCCGTACCAGGTGATGGAAGCGGCCCGCACCCTGGGCATTCCGCGGGTCGTTCTCACGAGCAGCGGCCAGGTGATCGACGGTCAACTCCGCGCCGGGAACACTCCGGTGACGACGGACATGCTGCCGAAGCCGCGCTACTTATATGCCTGCACCAAGGTCTTTCTCGAAGCCTTGGGGCAGGTTTATGCGAAGGAGCACGGCATCGAGGTGCTGGCGATTCGGCTCGGCTGGTGCCCCCGCGACATAGGCCAGGTGAACGAGATCGCGGGCGGCGAACTGTTTCAGGACGTGTTCATCAGCCCCGGCGACGCCGGGCGATTCTTTGCCGCGACGGTGGAAGTGGCCTCGCTGCCGCCGTTCAGCGTGCTGTATGCAACGAGCCGATTCACGCATGAATTGCGCTACGATCTGAGCGAGTCGGCGCGAATCCTCGGGTGGGAACCTCGGGAGCAGTGGCCGACCGGCGCGAGCGAGTTCGCGTGATTCCGTTGTCGCGTCGGCCCGCACTTCCTAACATAACTAGCCAACTGAATCGGGACTTCTGGAGCAGGGCGTCATGAAAAAGGGCATTCATCCGAACTATCGGCCGGTCGTGTTCCAGGACGGCAACGCGAACTTCTCGTTCCTCACGCAGTCGACCGTCGAATGCGACGGCACGATCCAGTGGACGGACGGCACCGAGTACCCGCTGTACAAGCTGGACATCTCGAGCGCCAGCCATCCGTTCTTCACCGGGAAGATGAAGTTCTTGGACACGACGGGCCGCGTCGAGAAGTTCAAGAAGAAGTATCAGAAGACGGGCATCGGCAAGCTGGCTGCGACCGAGGTGGCGGTCGAGGAACCGAAGGCGTCCTGACCGAGAGGATTTGCCGTGCCCTCGGTTGCGTATCGGATCTGGCGAACCAGTCGTGCCGCGTTCTTGAACCAGATCGAGATGGCACATGCTGCGATCGGCGGTGCCGGACCAGGGTGCCGCTACGCGACACAGCAGATCAACCACGCCTATGTGCTGCTACTGGCGGCGGAGTTTCAGGGTTTCTGCCGAGCGCTCCACAACGAATCCATTGCGGCGATTCTCAAAGGCATCCCGACAACGCTTAGCAAAGTTGTTGCGACTTCCCTTCCACTGGGCAGACAACTCGATCGCGGCAATGCCACGCCAGCTTCAATCGGTTCCGACTTCGGTCGATTCGGTTTCGACGTCTGGCCGAAGTTGATCGCTGCCGATCCTCATCTCCCGGTCTGGCAGAAAAAGCTCAGCGAGATGAACGAGTGGAGGAACGCGATTGCCCACAGCAATTTCCCCTCCACACCGACGCCTGGTGCTGTAGCATTGAGGTTGAGTATTGTACGGGGCTATCGCAAAATTTGCGGCCGTCTGGCACGAGCATTGGACACTCTACTCTATTCGGAACTTCACGCGTTGACCGGGCAGCCGCCGTGGTGAGGAGCGAACGAATGGCAAAGCGTAAAGTCCCAACTGCACGATTCGACCTCGGAGATTGGGTCGCCCAACCGATCTCAGGTGGGAACCGCGTCGGCCAGGTGATCGAATACGACACCTGGTTGGGAGTGTACCCGACGCAGTATGGCGTTTTCATGTATTCGGAAGACACGGAACCGGAATTCCGAATGTGGCGTGAGCCCGATCTCGAGCCGGCAACTCCGGCCGAGATTGCGAAGTATGCAGCCCTTGCCGCGGTTCAGAAACCGCCCGAAGTCTTTCGCGATCCTCAAGGCCCCCGGCGGTAATCGACATGTGGCCCGTCATGGAGCAGAAGCTCGCGCGGTATCGCGAGCTCGAAGGACAATTGGCGGATCCGAGCGTCGCCGTCGATCACGCGAAGTACACGGCCGTCGCCAAGGAACTGAGCGGCTACAACAAACTCGTTAAGCCGTACATCGAATTTCAACGCCTCGAAACCGCAATTCGCGATGCCGAGGAACTCCTCACCGGCGATGCCGACATGAAGGCACTCGCCGAGGAGGAACTCGCGGAACTACGCCCGAAGCGCGAGGTGCTCTTCGCCAAGATCGAAGACCAACTGCTGGTCGATCCCAGCGAAGACTTCTCGAAGCTGATCGTGGAAATTCGTGCGGGTGAAGGCGGCGACGAGGCGGCTCTGTTCGCCGGCGACCTCTACCAGATGTACCAACGTTATGCCCGGCTCCGAGGCTGGACTGCCGAGGAAATTTCCTACAGCCCCGGCGAAGCAGGCGGGTTCAAGGAAGTGATCTTCGGTATGTCTGGCGAAGGCGTTTATCAGTTCCTCCGCTACGAGACGGGCGGCCACCGTGTCCAGCGCGTCCCGGCCACCGAGACCCAGGGCCGCATTCACACGTCCCTCGCTACCGTGGCCGTGCTTCCGGAACCGGATGAGGTTCAGGTCGTCATCAACAACGGCGACATCGAGTGGGAAACGATGCGAGCCGGTGGGGCCGGCGGCCAGCACGTGAACAAGACCGAATCCGCCGTCCGCATCTGGTACCGCAAAGGCACCGAAGACGAGATCGAAGTGAAGTGCCAAGACGAGCGGAGCCAGCACAAGAACCGCGACCGCGCCATGCGAATTCTGCGGACGCGCATCTTCGAACGCCAACAAGAGAAGTTGCATCAGGGCCGCGCGGACCTTCGGAAGAATCAGGTCGGTTCGGGCGAACGCGGCGCGAAGGTTCGCACCTACCACTTCAAAGAGAACCGCGTGACCGACCATCGCATCGGCCTGACGGTTTACAAACTCGACGTGGTTATGAACGGGGAACTCGAATACATCCTCGAACCGATGAGGCAGCACGTGCGGCGCGAGAAACTCACCGCCGTAGCGAAGCCCGCGTAACTGTCTGGCAGGATTATCGCGAATCGCTATCCGTTGCGATTTCAAGGTTTGCGGCAACTCGGAACCTTGGGGCCGCTCCGCCGACTTGATCCCGGAATTCGGCGTGCGTATTATTGAGTGGGTCGGGTGATGGTAGTCGAACTGATTTGGGCGACAGTTCGACGGCCACACCCGACCTATTTTTTGCGCGCACTTCCCAACCCGCTCCGGTTACAATTCACATCCAGCGTCTCAACTCTCTCCTTTGGTGTCTCCAACTTGGAGCGACCATGAATCAGAACGCCAAGCGTCAGCACCACGAACAAGCTCGTAAACGCCACAAGCAGGAAGCTCAAGAACACGCCCGAGAACTCGCGAAGAAGCCGCGATCGGCCTTCCCGATGTGGCTCCTGTTCGGAGCCGTCGCCATCATCCTCGCCTTCGTGATGGTGGTCGCCCTCGGTCGCTGACGGCTTGAACCTGCCTCGCACTTCGAGCATCATGAGTGAAAGCGAGAATCTTCGCTTCCAGGGAACTGCACGTATGTCGATCCTCACCGCGCCGGCCGCGCCCACAACGCCGGCTTTCCCAACGAATCCACGAAAGACCCTCGGCGAGCTCCTCCACGAACTCGGCGACATCCCCCCGCACCGCGTGCGGCTCCACCCCTATCCCGGAACCGCGACGGAAGCCGATGCGGTTCACGCGACCAATACGCAGCGACCCTGCGAACTCATTAACGGTACCTTGGTGGAGAAGGTAATGGGCGTCCCCGAATCGTTCCTCGCCAGCCTCATGCTTCAGTTCGTGGGACCGTTCGTTCGGTTGAATAAGCTCGGAATCACAACGGCTCCGGACGGCATGTACAAGATGATTCACGGGAACATCCGCGAGCCCGATGTGTCGTTCACGGCGAAGGCCCGTCGGCGGAACTCCGGCGGTCAGGTCGGCAATTGGTGCCCCGACCTTTGCGTGGAAATCGTCAGCCCGAGCAACTCGAAGGCCGAGCTCGAACTGAAACGCGAGGAGTATTTTAGCTCGGGTTGCCGGCTCGTCTGGATCGTCGACCATCGGATTCGCACGGTTGAAGTGTTCGCGAATGCCACGTCTGGCGTTTGCCTCCGAGAACCCGCGACGCTCGATGGTGGTGCCGTCCTTCCAGGCTTCACGTTGCCTCTGGTCGAACTGTTCTCCGCATTCGATGAAGGCATGCAGTCCCTCGCTTAATCCATGACCGAACGCGAATTCGCGACCGAGGTGGTTCGCACGCTGCAGCAGGCCGGGTTCCGGGCGCTGTGGGCCGGTGGCTGCGTGCGCGACGAACTCCTCGGCCTCACGCCCAACGACTACGACGTCGCCACCGACGCGCGGCCGGAGCAGGTCGCGAACCTGTTCCGCCGTTCCATTGCGATCGGTGCCGCGTTCGGCGTCATCGAAGTGATCGGCCCGCGCGGCGACGATCGCCAGCACCTCACGGTTGAAGTCGCCACGTTCCGCTCGGACGGCGTCTACATCGATGGACGGCGGCCCGAGACCGTCACGTTTTCTTCCCCGGAACTCGACGCCCAGCGCCGCGACTTCACCATCAACGGCATGTTCTTCGACCCCATCGCGGGGCAACTCCACGACTTCGTCGGCGGCCAGATCGATCTCGAAGCGAAGGTGCTCCGGGCCATCGGCGACCCGGTGGCCCGCTTCACCGAAGATAAGTTGCGGGTACTCCGGGCCGTGCGAATCGCGGCGCGGTTCGAACTCCGCATCGACCCAGCCACCCTCGCCGCGGCTCAGCAGATCGCCGCGCAGATCATAGTCGTCTCCGCCGAGCGCGTCGCGGAGGAACTGCGCAAACTGCTGACGCATCCGACGCGTGCCCGCGGCGTGAAATTGCTCCGCGAGTTCGAACTGATTCCGCCCGTGTTGCCCGAGTTGATGGCGACCTTCACGCTTCCTCAAGGCTTGCCCACGGCTCAGACCGGCACGTTGTGGCAACATCAGATTCGGGTCGTGGAGTTGTTGGAACCGCACGAGATTTCCTTTCCCCTGGCGTTCGCGGCGTTGCTTCACGATGTCGGGAAGCCGCACGTCTTCGCCCGCACGCCGGACCGCTACACCTTTCACCGGCACGAACAGGTCGGCCGGCAGATGGTCGAGAAGATGGCGGATCGGCTCAAGTTTTCGGGGGCCGAGAAGTCGCGGATCGCCTGGCTCGTCGAGAAGCATCAGTACCTGGCGGACGCGCCGACGATGCGGCTCAGCAAGTTGAAGCCGATGCTCGTCCACCCCGGCATCGGCGAACTGCTCGCACTGCATCGTGCCGATGCGTTGGCGAGTGGGCGCGGCTTGGAGAGCGTGGAGTTCTGCGAGCGGATGTTGCGGGAATCGTCCACCGAGGAATTGAACCCGCTGCCGGCCCTCACCGGTGAAGACTTGATTGCACAGGGCATGAAGCCGGGCCGCGATTTCAAGCGGCTTCTCGATGCGGTTCGGGAGGCACAATTGGAAGGCCGCGTGCTGTCGCGGGAAGACGGTTTGAAACTGGTCGAGGAGTTGAGGCAGTCTCCGCTTCCACCAGAGTGATCAGAGAATCGCGCGGATCGCCTCACCGCGGCTGGCGGGAACCGGCCGCCCCAAAGCGTCGTGAATCTCGGCGTTCGGCTCGTGACCCAGGCAGTGCAGCGCGGTCGCAGTGAGATCCTGCGGCGACACGCGGCCTTCCTTCGGGTACGCGCCGTTCTTATCCGACGCACCGTACACCCGTCCGCCCTGTACTCCACCGCCCGCGAGCGCCACCGAGAAGACGTGCCCCCAATGATCGCGTCCGGCCTGGCCGTTCAGCTTCGGCGATCGCCCGAATTCGGAAAGGCACATCACCAGCGTGCTCTCCAACAGTCCGCGGTCCGAGAGGTCTTCCAAAAGTGCCGCAAACGCCCGGTCGGCAGTCGGAGCCAGCACGGTTCGCAATCGCATCGCTTCTCGGGCATGCGAGTCCCAACACGGGGCGTCCGACGGTTCATCCGGACCGCGGAACCAATTCACATGAACCAACCCCACGCCGGCTTCGATGAGACGACGCGCCAGGAGGCAACTCTGCCCGAACTGGGTACGGCCATAGCGGTCCCGCGCGCGGGGCGACTCTCGAGCGAGGTCGAACGCGGCGCGGGCAGACGGCGAGCCGAGCAGGTCGAAGGCCTGGTCGGTGTAGCGCGTCGAGGGGGCTCGCGGAGAATCGGTGGCCGTCGCGATTCCACGATCCAGTCGCTGGAACAAGTCTCGCCGTTCGGACAGTCGGTCGAGCGGCACATCGGAGAGCAGGGTAAGTTCGGGCACCTGAAACTTCGGGGCGGCGGGTTCGCAACGGAACAACCACGGGTCGCTGTTGCGGCCGAGAAACCCGGCATCCTGGCCCGGCCAGACGGAACTGTCGCTGTTGAAGATGTGCATCGGCAGGCGGACTGCGCCCGGGAGGCCACCACGATCGCCGCGAAGTCGGCGAACGATGGCCCCCAGACTCGGCCAGTCGTTCGGCGGGCCAGGGTTCACGTTCTCGGCGTTCATCGGGCTGTGCGGCACGCCGGTCAGCATCGCGTAGCCGCTGGAGGAGTGAGCGTTGTCGTCGGTGGCCACGGCCCGGAGCACGCACAGTTTGTCCGCGTGGCGAGCGAGGTTCGGGAGAAGCGACGAGATGCGAACGCCCGGTGCGTTGGTTGCGATCGGGCCGAACTCACCTCGCACTTCCGACGGCGCATCGGGCTTCGGGTCCCAAGTCGAATGCTGGGATGCGCCGCCCATCAGGAACAGAACGATGCAATTCTTCGCCGGACGCGTGGAGTTGTCCGCGACGGCCCGGCTGGCAAGCAACTCGGGCAGCGACAAGCCGAAGGCCGAGAGCCCACCCACCCGCAACAACTCGCGCCGCGACGGACCGGCGCAAGATTTCGGATCGGACTTTGAGCGAATGGCCATCGAGAAGACTTTCAAGTGTCGCTGCGCGTCTGATTCGGAGGGCAGGAGTCATTATGAAACATCGTGGAGCCCGATGGAAGACCCTCTTCGAGTGGCGAACCGGCGACGTAAGTCGCCGGGTTTCTCGGACACCCGGCCACTTACGTCGCCGGTTCGCCAAGATCTATCGGGACACCCTTCGAGTGGGTGCCGAGTGATTTTGGATTCGAACGCATCAAGCAGCCTCGCGATGCTCTTCGGGCACGTTGCGCTCTGCTGCGGGAAGTCGATTTGA
Organism: Gemmataceae bacterium; assembly: GCA_043733485.1. Lineage (GTDB taxonomy): Bacteria > Planctomycetota > Planctomycetia > Gemmatales > Gemmataceae > Urbifossiella. Next base: position 2,126 of record JAYTGN010000159.1, on the reverse strand, counting down.
AACGGGACTCTCTGCTTCCACCAGAGTGATTCGCGTTTGCAGCACGGCCGTGGGCGGCACGCGGAGCGGTTGTCTGAGTACCAGATTCCGCCACCAGAAGTTCAGCATCGTGAGGAGCGTTCGTGGAATCTCGAGAATCGAAACCTTGCTCTCGCCGCCGAGGCGCGGGCGGTGCGTCACGGGTACTTCCGCCAATTCAAAACCGAGCAACCGGGCTCGCGTCAGCATCTCGGCATTCACGAAGAAGCCGCGCGACTCCGGCAACAACTTGGCCAGCGCTTCCCGACGAAACACTTTGAGCGCACAGTCGCAGTCGCGAACCCGCGTGCCGAGCACGGCGCGCGCGAGTACGTTGTAGCCGCGCGAGTAGAAGCGCCTTCGCCAGGAATCCTTGCGGTCGTGGCGATAGCCCGCGACGATGGGCACGTCCTCCGCCAGTCGCGTCATGTTGCCGAGGTCGAGCAAGTCGAACTGGCAGTCGGCATCGGTGAAGGCGATGAGGTGGGAGCGTGCGGCTTCGAAGCCGGTTCGCAGTGCGGCACCGTAGCCGCGATTCTCGGCGTGCTTCAGAAGCCGCGTGTGCGGCGACGCGGCCAGGTTCCGGCGAACGATCGCGGCGGTGCCGTCCGAGCTTCCATCGTCCACGACGAGAATCTCGAACTCGGTGAAGAGTTGCCCCAGGGCCGCCTCCGCTTCCGCGACCGCCTGCACGATCACAGCGGCTTCGTTGTAGGCCGGCAGTACCAGGCTCAGCGATAGTGGGGATGCGTCCATGTTCGTCGGACACTACCCAAAAGCACTCCGTGAGGTAAAGGCGAATCGCCTTGTTGCATCCCACGGCACAACGAGTAGGATGATGCCGCGAACCACTCTCGGATTTACCGGAGCCACGCCATGCCTGCCAACCAGACGACCCGCCGCGATTTTCTCAAAACCACCGCCGCCAGCGCGGCCGGGCTCGCGCTGGCTCCCGAAACCTCAGCCGCTCCGAATCCCATCGGCACCGCGAAATCGTGCATTTTCATCAACCTGATCGGCGGGCCGAGCCATCTGGATACCTTCGATCCGAAGCCCGATGCTCCCAGTGAAGTTCGCGGCCCGTTCCGCCCGATTCCCACGAAGGTGCCCGGCCTGCACCTGAGCGAACTCTTCCCGAAGCTCGCAGCGATGGCGGACAAGTTCAGCCTGATTCGGTCGATGCACCACACCGCTCCGCCGATCCACGAGGCCGGCTTGCAACTGCTGAATACGGGGCACCTCTTCCGCGACGGCCCCGAGTGGCCGAGCATGGGCTGCGTGTGGTCGTATCTACATGGCGATATCAGACTGGGAAGCGGACAGCGGCATTACATTGCCCCGCGCGCCGCCGTCGAAACCGGCGTGCAGATCGAGAAAGGTTTCGGGCCCGGCTTCCTCAGCGAGTACGTGGCCGCACAACTCAGCGGCGTGAATTGCGCCGCCGACATGTTCTCGTGGTTCGCGTCGCACGGCAAAGTGAATCCGCGCTACGGCATGACCGCGTTCGGCCAGAACTGCCACATCGCGGTCAACAGCGTGGGCCGGAGGCCCGGTCGGTTTCTCACGCTCAACATGTACGACACCGTCTTCGATTCGCCGTCGTGGGATTGCCATGCGGATCGCGGCTCGCTTCGCACGGACCTCCACGACTACCGCGACACCGTGGCCCCGAGCTTCGACCTCGCCTTCAGCACACTGCTCACCGATCTGGAAGAAAACGGCCTGCTGGAATCGACGCTCGTTGTGGCCACGGGTGAGTTTGGCCGAACGCCGAAGCTCAACGCCAACGGCGGCCGGGACCACTGGGCGGGTTGCTGGACGGCGCTCGTCGCCGGCGGCGGAGTCCAGGGCGGTCGCGTGATTGGTTCGTCTGACCCGATTGGTTCCGAGCCGAAGGATCGGCCCGTTTCGCCGCAAGAATTGGTTTCGACGATCTACCACGCCCTCGGCGTCGCACCGACCGCAACCATCCCCGGCCCCGACGGTTCGCCCGTTGCCGTGTATCCCGGCAAACCGGTACTCGAATTGTTTAAAGGTTAGCCGCGACGCGCAGTCTGCGGAGCGGAGCGCGGGGGTGTAGCCGCGCTCGGCTGCGTGGACTGCGCGTC
>JAYTGN010000158.1:0-14277 GCA_043733485.1 Gemmataceae bacterium | reverse complement strand
TTACGTCGCCGGTTCGCCAGGGAAATCAGCGAGTGCCAAAATCCATAGGTACACCCGCGAATTCTGTCCTCGTGACTTCCGCCGCGACGTTTGTTACTGTGGAGGGAACGATCACGTCCTTGCGGTTGCCCTATCCGGAGCCCGTCTCATGCGTTCCGCTTCGCTCCTGGCGATGTCGCTATTCGTACTGGCACTTCCCGCGCGGGCCGCCGATCCGAAGGCGATCGATGCCGCCGTGCGGAGCGGCGCGGAGTACCTCGAAGGCCGATACAAGGATTTGAAGCGGGCGGGAGAAGATGGTGCGGAAGGCCTCGGCCCCGCCGCCATCTCCGGCCTCGCGCTCCTCGAGAGCGGCAAGCCAGCCGACAATGTCGCCGTGAAAGCAATCGCCGCCACCATGCGCGAGGCTTCGTTCGGCGAGACTCGCACGTATCAACTCGCGCTCGCCCTACTCTTCCTCGATCGACTGGGCGAGAAGGCCGACGAGCCGTTGATCCAGTTGCTCGCCGTGCGGTTGCTCGCCGGGCAGAACGGCAACGGAGGTTGGACCTACGCCAGCATCGAGAGCGTGCCCAAGGCGGAAGAGCAGCGGCTGCGGGCGAAGCTCGGCACCAATCAACTCGTGGCCGGTGGCAAAGGCGCGGGAACCGAACCCGTCCCCATGCCGCCCGCGAAGGACGCACCCCCTCACCTCGGCGTCGCCGGTCGGCTTCATCCCGAAGTCGAACGCCATCGGCAGGGGCTGCTTTTTCAAGACCGCAATCGCATCGCGCTGCCCGACGACAATTCGAACACGCAGTTCGCGATCCTCGCCGTGTGGGTCGCGCGGAAGCACGGCGTGCCGGTGGAAGCCGCACTCGAATCGCTGGAGAAGCGCTTCCTCGCCTCCCAGACGAAGACTGGCGGTTGGCCCTACAGCGGCTTGCTCGACCACGAAGGCAGTGCCTCGATGACGTGTGCCGGGCTCCTCGGGTTGGCGACGGCCGTGGGCCGCCGGGAGGAACGCCGCTTGAAGGCGGAGGTTCCCAGAAAAGCCGAGACGCCCAAACCGATGCCCGAGGTGAAATACGATCCCGACGATCCCTTCTTCACGCCGCCTCCGAAGCCGGTCGATCCGCCGAAGAAGCTTCCTGCCGCGCCGAAGGTTGGTGGCGACGCGCGAGACAAAGCCATCGAACGGGCGCTGGAGAATCTCGCCGGTGCGGTTCAGGGCAACCGCGCAGGCGAAGGTCGCAATCCGTTCCGCCGCGCCGGCAAACTCGGCGACCGCGACCTCTACTTCCTCTGGTCCCTCGAACGCGTCGGCGTCGTCTACGGCCTCGACAAGATCGGCAACGTCGACTGGTATCAGTCCGGAGCCGACCTAGTCGTTCCCCTGCAGAAGGCGGACGGCTCCTGGGGAGGCGGCTACGGTGCGGATGTGGACACCTCTTTCGTTCTGCTCTTCCTCGCGCGGTCGAACCTCGTCCGCGATCTTTCCGCGAAGGTGCAGCGCGATCCGCGCAACAGCGAACTGCGCGGCGGGCCGAGCGTTTCCCCCGAGCCCAATGCTTCGCCTTCGCCGATGCCAGAAGCGCGGCCGAAGCCCGACCCGAGCGCAACGCTTCCCAAGCCAGCACCCGCTCTTCCCACGGTCGTGGAACCCGTGAAGCCCAGGCCCGTCGTGGGCGACGACGAATCCGCGAAGCTCGCCGATGCCCTGCTCCGGGTGCCCGCCGCGGCCTGGGCCAAGTCGCTCGAGCAGGTTCGCGACGGCAAGGGCGTCAACTTCACCCAGGCACTCGTACTCGCGATTCCTCAGGTCGAAGGCGAACGCAAGAAAGCGGTGCGCGGGGCGCTCGCCGAGCGGCTCACTCGCATGTCGTCCGAGACCCTACGCGGAATGTTGAAGGGCAGTGAATTGGAACTGCGACGGGCGGCGGTTCTCGCCTGTGCCATGAAGGACGACCGCACGCACGTTCCGGACCTGATCGACCGCCTCACCGATGAGGAAGAGATCGTGGTCCGGGCGGCGCGGGCCGGATTGAAGAGCCTCTCCGGCGATCAGGATTTCGGCCCCGATCTCGGCTCGACCAAACTCGACGTCGCCATCGCCGTCGAGGAGTGGAAGGCCTGGTGGGCGAAGCAAAAGAAGTGATCCCGAACCGACCGCTACGGCGATCCGAGGTGGGAATAAACCCGCGCGGAGGAAAATTCCGCGATTCCGATTGCAATCGCGCGTAGGTGCGTTTAGTCTGCCTAGTTGCTTTTCAACTCGCGTTCAATTTTGCCTCTCATGACTCGCAAGAGGGCACTTCCATGTTTCCTCGCACCCGCAGGGTACGCCATCAGCAGACCCGGTATCGTCTCGCATTCACTCTGATCGAGCTGCTGGTGGTGATCGCCATTATCGCGATCCTGATCGGCCTACTCCTCCCCGCCGTCCAGAAAGTCCGCGAGGCCGCCTCCCGCGCGACCTGCCAGAACAACCTCAAACAGATGGGCCTGGCCCTGCACAACTTCGGCAGCGCTCACGGCGGCAGGCTTCCGGCCGCCCTGATCCACTCCGGTCGTTACAACAATCCGAGCGGCAAACCCTACGAAGGGCCGGAGGTCAACTACAAGGGGCAACCGTACCGGGTGTACAACCACACCGGTTTTGTCGCGATGCTGCCGTACATCGAACAAGAAGCGCTGTTTAAACAGTACAACTACGCTTTCGTGGCGAGTTCCTCGAGTCCGTACGGCATCGCAATCGGGTCGGACCCGAGCGCGAACCCGAACCGGTTCGTCGCCTCGCAGCACGTGAAGATCTACGCCTGCCCCTCCGATCAAAGCCCGCCTCCCAACGTCAACGACACGCCCAGGGGCTCGGGCTTCTACGAGCGAGACAACCTCGCTCGCAGCAACTACCTGTTCAACACCGGTGCCTACACGGACTACGATGCTCCCTGGGTGAACACGGCCGCGACCGCTCGCGGGGCGTTCGGGAACGACGGCGCCGCCAACATCAATACCATGCCGGACGGCACGAGCAACACGATCGCGATCGGGGAATCGACGCAGATCCACACCTCGAGCGCCTACGGCCCGTACTGGGGTGCCGGCACCCACACCGCCGTTCACGGTCGCGGGTACTACGTCGATTTCACCCCGAACTACCCGTACGGAAACTGTTCGGGGAACGCGAACCGGAAGTGTACCTACGCCTGGGGCTTTGCTAGCCGGCACTCCGGGGGGACGAACTTCCTGTACTGCGACGGAAGTGTGAAGCTCATCTCCGACGGGATTAACTACCTCACGTTCCGTTACCTGGGCACGCCCGACGGCGGTGAAGTCGTCCCCAACTTCTGACCGACCCTCGATCCGGTGGATTGACGCCGGGACGGGGCTGGCAAAGACCCAGAAAGGAACCACATCGATGCAAACGGGAACTCTGCTCACGGCCGCGGTGGCTTGCGGCCTCGCATTCGGGTGTTCGTCGTCCGGCTCGGGGGGCGGGACCAAGGTCACGGGGACGGTGACCTTCAACGGCAGCCCGGTCGCCAACGCCCGCGTGATCTTTACCGACGGGGGGGGCTCCGCTGCGATGCCATCCGGGCCAACCGCTTTCACCGACGAGTCCGGAATGTACGCCCTCGTCGGGGTTAATCCGGGTGCGTATAAGGTCGTGGTGTACAAGCTGATTCCGAAGCCAGGAATGACCATCCCCTCCGACGATGAGGGAGGGATGGATCTGGTCCAGATTGAGGCGTCCGGGGCAGGAACCCACGCCCTGCCAGAAAAGTACTCCAAGGCGGCTACCACGACCCTCACTGCTCAGGTGGGCACCGGGTCGAACACGGCGGACCTCAAACTGACAGGGAAGTAAGTACCGAAGGGATTCCGATCGAGGCTCCGGGGTTCTCGCCGTCGGCGGGCCCGGTGGCGAACGTGCTGCTCGGCTTCGCGCTGGACACGCTCGGCCCCGATGCGGTGAAGGCGCAGCTGGCGGCGTTGCCGGCGCACGCCGTTGACGCGACGAGCCTACGGGGTTAAGGTTTCGATATTGTTGTCTCGGAGAATCCCCGATGGATGTGACTTTGGAATTGCCACAAGAACTGGCGAGTGCCCTGTCGGATGAAGCCTCCCAGCGCGGCCTCTCGTTGCCGGACTATGCACTTCAATTGCTCTCGGTCGGGCACCCGCCCGATTCCCCGATCCGCACGGGTGCCGAACTTCTTGCCTACTGGAATCGGGAAGGCGTGGTTGGAACCCGCACGGACATCGCCGATAGCCAGGAGCACGCCCGTTCGCTTCGCGAACAAGCACAAAGGCGAGGATAACAAGCATGTTGGTTCTGGACACCGACATCCTGATCGATGTTCAGAGGAACCACGCGAATGCTCTTGCGTGGTTCGCCGGACTCAAGGAAATGCCATCCGTGCCGGGATTCGTCGTCATGGAACTCATCCAGGACGCTCAAAACAGTCGACAAGTCCGAGAAGCACTTCGGCTGGTCAAACCGTTTCCGATCATCTGGCCGACACCAACCGATTGTCAGAAGGCGTTGGTGGACTTCGCGTCGTGCCACCTCTCACATGGATTGGGTCTACTCGATTCGTTGATCGGGGCATGTGCCGTCGGACTGTCGGCTGAATTGTGTACGTTCAACGTCAAGCACTACCACGTGATTCCCGGACTGATCACGACGCAACCGTATGCTCGATAGAAGTGCCGTCGGCGGGCCAGGTGGCGAATGTGCTGGTGGCCTGGGCGCTGGATTCGTTGGGAGCTGATGCGGTGAAGGAACTGGCGAAGGCCGGGACGTGAGGTAAGTCTTCAGCCCGAAGGACTGGGAGCCTATCGCCCCAGTGGTTTAAACGTCTTCTGATGGCATGCAACTGTGGCTCTAACAGCATAGATTACAGTTAGTTCTGTCGCCGCGGATGCGGCGTCCGATGGTAGCCAGGGGTGGAGCGAAGCGGAACCCCTGGACACTCTAACATGAACCCTTGAGCCCCGAAGGGGCGGCGCGACTTGCGATCGCCCCTCCGGGGCTCGATCTACAATCCGGTTCGTTGCCTTGTTTCCAGGGGTTTCGTTCGCAAAGCCTCACTTCACCCCTGGCTACCATCGGACGCCGCATCCGCGGCGAAAAAGCCGCGTTTCACCTGCGGGGTAGGACTCTCGAAGACGTTTAAACGACTGCAATGGAATAGTTCACGGGAAGCCGAGCTTGATGCCCTTCGGGCTGGGAAGCACGTCGGCCGATTTCAGCTTCGGGTTCTTCGCGAACGGGTTGTACAGTGGGTCGCCGACGAGCACCGTCATCCAGCTACAAAAGAGCAGCGAACGCGAGTAGCTTTCGACCAGCGTGAATTCGCCGGTCGCGAGGAACCCGAAGAACTCGGCAGGCTTCGGGAAGCCGATGGTGTACGGCTCGGCCACGGGACCGATCGTCGCCGCCACGCCCTTCTTCAACAAATTCGGGCACCAGAGTTTCGTATCCGTTTTGCGGAGCGAGACGGCCTCGGAACTCGCCAAGTGCCAGGCCACGGCACCGGGAACGAACTCGCTCGAATCGATGAAGTTGCCGTGCGAGTACCAGCCGGAATAGAGCGCGACGTTCTTGTGCGTGCCGGCGGGGATGAGCTTGTCCGTGTCTTCGAGCTTCACGGGAAGGTCCGTCGGTTCGAAGAGCTTGGCCATCTCGCGGAAGGATTCGTCGTAGCCGGAGTAGCCGGTGCCGTCGTTGCCTTTTGAATCGTAGCGGATGCCGCGGGCATCGACGACCACGGACCCGGATAGGCCTTTGGCTTCGACCGCGATGGCATCGTCGACCAACCGCTTGGCGATCTCCGGCGTGGGACCATCGAGCCGGGCCGTCATTAGCGTGGGGCCCATCGACTTTCGGTAGCGGTCGCTCGCCTGAAAGTAGAGCGGGTTGTAAACCCAGCGGTCGAGTGGGTACGGCTTCCACCACAGCAGCATGAGTTCGCTATCGACGCAGGCGTGGCTCTCGTTGTGCGAGAGGAGTTTGCTGCGAAGTTCGAGCCGATCGCGCTCGCTGCGCGCCGCGGCGAGATCCTTTGCATCCGTCGCTTTGTCCTTCTCGAAGTCCGCGACCTTCTTGCGGGTGGCTTCGAGCTTCGGGTTGAGTTCGTCCAGCTCTTTCTTTTCCTCGGCCGTGAGAATCTGCCCGCCGACGCGGAGAGGCACGCCGTAAACGGCGAGCAGCACCTTCACTTCGGCTCGTCGATCCTTGAGTGTTTCCCGCAATGGGCCGGCGAGCTTGGCGTCGTAGTCGGCCCGAGAAATGTCCTCGCCCTTCGGCAGGTCGAGCAGGATGAGGTTCTCGCTCGGCACCTTCCGCTTCGCGAGGTAGTACTCGGCCACTTCCCGCGACTCGGGCACGTTCTTGTTAGCAACGACGATTACATCTTTCGGTTCCAGGGCGAACGCGGACGGCGCGAGGAGGAAAAGCCCGAGTAAAGCGGTTCGCATGGAACCTCCGTGGTCGCGGAATCAATCGTCGTTCTTCGGCGCGGCCTTGCCGCGCCAGGGGTTCTCTTCCTTGACGATGTGGAGGGAATCGAAGAACTTGCGGATGCGTTTGTTTCCCTCGGGGCTCACGAACGGGCCGCCGGCCGAGGCGATGTAGACCCGCGTTTTCGCGACCACGATCAGGCAGTGATGCGTGTCGCCTTGCTCGTGGGTGATGACGATTTCGCTGGCCGGGTAGCCGTCCACCTTGGTGGGCGTCTGGCGCACAATCGTGCCGGGCGTGTCCTTCTTCATCTGTTCGATCAGGAGCTTCAACATGGCTTCGTCGGCGGGTCGGGGGCCCTTCGGATCGATGTCGGTGTACCAGACCCAGTAGAACTCGAGTCGCCCGACGAGCATGGTCCCTTCGACGATTTCGTTCTCCTTCAGTTTGAGCTTGGCCTGTTGGGCGATGTCGGGGTTGATCGGTGCGGGAAGTTCGACCTTGAAGCCGCCCTCGCGGGAATGGTGGTTGTGCCAGTGGGGCGTGGCGAGCACCAGGGTGAGCCCGCCGCACGCGAGGCAGGTGAAGAGGCTGAGCGACAAGACGATAATCAGCAGCCAGAAGAGGGGGCTGCGGCCTGCGGCTTTCTTGGCTCCGCGTCGGCGGGTCCGGGGTTCGCCGTGTTCGTCGCGATCACCGCTCATTCCCGGAGGCTCGACAGGTACGACGCGGGAGGAACGGGGAGCGGATGGCACATCGGGGGCCGATTTCCCACTGCTGGCTGGCTCCGGCACGCGGAGCGCCGTGAGGCAACTGCCGCAGCGGACGACGCGACCCACGGCATCGTCCGCGACGCTGAGCATCCCTTGGCAGGCGGGGCAGACGAACTCCATCGCCATAACCAACTCCGAAGAACGTTCGCAGCAAGAACGGCGCGCAAGCGGTCGCGAGGTTTCGCGTTCCTAGCGGTTCTCTCGATCCCTGGGAGCGCGGCCATCCTGGCCGCTGGGCGACCCATTCGCGAAGGCGCGGGCAATGTCGCATCGACTTCACCTGAAGCGAAGTCGAGCGGCCGGGACGGCCGCGCTCCCAGGACAAACGGCGGTTCCGCTCGCGGTTGCATCGTTGCCAACACCGCGGGTATGCTGTGAGTTATAGGTAAACGGGAACGGGTTTCTGGAGGAGTCGCCATGCTGCGCGCGCGTTCGATTCTCACGTCCGTCTTGGCCGGCACGTTGGCCGCGACATCCCTGGCGGGCTGTGGGGGCAAGAACAAGGCGGATGGCGATTTCGAGCCGCCGCCCGCCGTGGCCGCGAATCCCGCCGCACCCGTCGCTCCGCCGCCGGTCGAGCCCCCCGCTCCGCCCAAGAACGCCGAGCCGAAAACGCCGGGGTCGAAGGGCGAACCGATGCCGCCGGACGCGCCATTGCCTGCGGTGCCGCCACCGATTTTTTCCGGAGCGAAGGATCCACCGGCGAAGGAACCGCCGATGCCGTTCGTGCCGCCGCCGATGCCGGACAGGCCCGCCCCCACGGTCGAGAAGAAGGATCCGGACAAGCCGTTCGAGTGGCCCACGTCCCTCTACGGCCGGCCCATGTCCGAGTTCATCAAGGACATCAACGACAACGACCCGGCGATCCGCGAAATGGCCCTGCGCACGGTTCCCGCCTTCGGGCCCGCCTCGCGCGAACCCGCCACCAAGTTCGTTCTCTGGCACATGGATTTCGTGAACGAGAAGGATCCCGGCGTTCGCGCGGCCGCCTACGAAGCGATCGGAATCCTCGTTCAGTACGGCAAGGACGGTGGGCTCGATAAGGAGGCCGACACCACCGAGGCGATCCGCCTTCTGTATACGTCCGCGGATCGCGGCGGCGGGATCCGACTCCACGCGGTTCAAACGCTCGCCTCGTTCGGGTCCAAGGCCGAGGTCGCGATTCCCTACCTCGTCGGGCAGAACATGACGGTGCTAGAACCGGCTTACGAGACGCGCCGCACCATCGCCAGCACGCTCGGGGCGATCGGGTTCAACAAGGAGACCGGCCCGAGCGCGAAAGCCCTGCACTGCCTGTCCGATGTGTTGGTCAAGGATCGGAGTGCGGCGGTGCGGTTGGCCGCGTACCAATCGATCGTGTCGCTCGGGCCACCGCTACTGCACGTGCCGCCGCCTCCTCCGGGCCAGCCCAAACCGGAACCGAAGGTCGACGAAAAGGCGGTCGAAGGTTACGTGAAGTCGATCAAGACGCGGCTCCTGCCTTACAAAGCGGAAGTCGGCTCCAAGGAACGCGAATCTCCGACGAAGCTCATGGAGCGCGATCGTCAGGTCGAGATCTTCGCCCGGCTCGCGCTCATGCGACTCGATCCCAAGGAAGTGAACGACGACAACCTCTCGGGTATCGCGAAGTACATCGCGACGCCCGGCAACGACTCCGGCCCGAAGCGACAAGCGCTCAACGCGCTGGGCATGATGGGCGAAGCCTCCTCCCGCAAAATCAGCGAGGTGCTTCGGGCTTTGGAAGATGAAAATCCCAGCGTGGTGACTGAGGCCGTGACCACGCTCGTCATGATGGGGAAGGAAGGGAAGCCCGCCATCGAGTTCCTGGAGAAGCTCAAGCTGCGCGGCAGCAAGAAGGACGAGAAGGACGCGAAGGACTTGCCGAAGGAGTATTATGCGGATCTGGCCACGCGGGCGATTAAGGCCATCAACGAAGCCAAGCCTCCGGTGCTGAAGCCGTAACCGCCAACGACCGGCTTACTTCTTCTCAGGCGTCAGATCGACCAGGGCTGCGGAGCCATCGGAGAGCGGCACGAGTACGCGGTTCTCGCCCAACGGCACTCCCGCCGTCGCCGGCACGGCTCCCGGCAAACCGACTTCGCGCACCAGCATGGGCTGGCCCGTCTCGGCATTCAAGATCGCGACCCGACCGCCCAGATCGGTCACGAGCCAGCGGCCTTCCCCGGCCGAGGCTGGCGTGCCCACCACCTTCGAGGCCGCCTCGTCTTTCAGCACGGCAACCCACCTCGGCTCGTCGGCATCCACATCCAGGCAGACGATCGTCTTTTCGTTCACGGTATAAGCCGCGAGTTGCCGGCCCGTGGATTCGACCTGGAGGCCGAACCGCGGGGAGACTTTGCCGCCGGGAAGTGCGAGCGTGACGCCGGGCTTCCAGCGACGGAGTGGCGTATCGCCGCGATCGAGCGAGTAGAGCCAGATGCCGCCGGTGGCGTCGGCCACGAGCAGGCGAGCGGGCTTGCCGGCGGCTGCGGGAAGAACCAGCGGTGCATTCGCGATCCGTTCCCGCATCGCCCAACTGGCGTTGTCGTCGACCCAGCCCGCGCTCGCTGGCCAGTTCCACCGCTTCAAAACCTTGCCCCCATCCGACGTGAGAAAAGTCTCGTTCGTGAGTGAAACGACGAAGCACTCGGGGTCCGCGACGTTGCGGTTGAGCAGCCATTTGGGGCCGGGAGCGAGCGTGTCCGCGACTCCGCGACCGTCGCCGATCACGAGGCGGTAGATGAAGCCATCCGCCGCCGGGATGAGCAGTGTGCCGTTGGCGACCGCGGGTAATCCGGCGAGCGCGGCCGGGGCGTTCACGCTGCCCGCGTGGTTGAACTTCCCGTTCGCCACCCGGCGAATCACCCACTTGGCCACGGCACCTTCACCCGTCGGCGTGATCGTGAAGCTCGTCTTGCCGTCGTCGGAGGTCGCGATTTGCGTGGGCTGCGTCACGCCGTCGATTGGCGGGGCGGCGGTCCACTCGGGGGCGGCCTTGATGGCGACCTTGGATACCCCGACACCCGCGGCGGGAATGCTGACCGCACCGCCATCGCCATCGACGAGGAGCACGCCCGCATCGGTGCGAACCGGGGCGGACGAGGGAATGATCCCGAGTTGGCGCTGCCAGCGCGGTTCGCCGTCTTGGAGGCGCACGGCGACGGCGCGCGAACCGGACGAGTTCGCGGAACGAACGACGAAGCATGCGGTGTCGCGGCGCAGGTTCAACTGCGCGGGTTGGGTCGGCTCGCCGATCGGCAGCCCCGCACCGGCCTCGACCAGCGACAGCCCGCGATCGGGGAGCAACGTGAGCCGATATTTCACCAGCGAACCGCCCACGAGCACCCAGTAGGCACCTTCTTCGGCCGGCACCACGAGCCCGCGAATCGGCTCGTTTCTCGGCGGCTCCGGGATCGTCGGGAACGGAAGCGGGAACAGCGGAGCATCCATGTTCCCCGGCTGATTCACGCCGAAGATGCGGAACTGATTGCGGTCCGTGACGACCGTGAGCCGCTCGCTGTCCGAGACCGGCGGAAACCACGACCAGCCGTTGATGCTCAGTTCGACCGCGCCGCCAATCGGTTCGAGAACCGGCGGTGCATCGGGTGCGAGGATCGGCGTCGGAGGCAGCGGGAAGGCGCGAATCTTCATCCCCGCGCCGTCCGCCTGCGAGACGACGAAGAAGCGCGGCGAAGGATCGTCGCCCGATTGGCCCAGGATGATCGGCACGGTGCGAAGCGTGCCGGTAGGGTGGTCGGTCGGGATCACGCGGAGGCACTGGGCATCGCCGCCCGAGGCCACGGCCTCGACGTCGAAGACGTAGACGCGGCGCGACTCGGCCGCGACGTAAAGCTGCGAGGTGCCAGGCCTCACGATGGCACCTGGGCCGATGGCTTGCCCGATCGTGATGCGGCCGATCTTCAGACCCGTGGTGATGTCGAAGGCGAGAATCGAGCCGGCGGAATCGCGAATCGGGACGTAGGCGCGCGAACCGATCACGGCCGCGGCTCCCGCCGCCGGCGAAGGCGGCAACTTCGACGCATCCGCGCCGGCCGCAACCTTCGGCTCCAGCGGCTGCGACCACTTCGCCACACCCGTTCGCAGCACGTACGCCGTGATCGCCGGCTTCCCGGCCACGTTCGACGTCACGAGCGCCAGATCGGTTGGACCTTCCGGCAACTGCACCGTCGCGATGGTCGGCGGGTCGAATACGTCCGGCCCCACGCGGGCCGCCCAGAGCAAGTCGCCCGTGTCTTCATCCAAGGCGTACAACACGCCTCGGGCAATCGCCAGAAAGACGGTCGCGGGATCGTCCGGGCCGCGCGCTGCGGGCTTGGTCGGCCCGACCGGCGCGACGAACAGCAGCGACGCCGCCAACGGCGCGGGCGGAGCTTGCGGATTCGCCGGCTCGCGCTCGAAGTGGATGGCCCTGAGGAAGTTCGCCTCCGCCGTGCGGATCAGTTCCTGACCTTCTGCATCGGTCGCCAACTCGTTCGAAGCGAGAACGGACTTGGCGTTCTGAATCGCGTCGTCGGTCGGCAACTTGAGCAGGTCGAGTACTTGAGCTAGCACGTCGAGCCGCTTCTTTTGCAGAGCGATGTCCGGCTTCACAATGTTGTTCAGGATCTCGCGAAGCTCTTCGAGCGATTTGTCGTCCTTGGTTCGGAAGTCCTTGAGCAGTGGAATGAACTCGTGCCCGAGAGCGAGTGTATCCTCGGCTTTCTTCAACTCGTCGAGTTTGTTTTTGCGGTCGGCCTTGAATGCCGCGAGCGAGGCTTTGACGTTCTTCTCGAAGTCTTCGAGCAATTTCCGGCCGGAGATAAAGATGTCCACGCCGAAGCGTTCGGGCTCCGGCTTCGCCCAAGGCGAACTCTTGTTCGCCGCGATGAACGTCTTCATCTTGTCCATCGCGATGCGGGGATTATCCGCGCTGGACACGGAGCCTACCGCGAGCCGCATGGCCGCGAGGTCGGAAAAGAAGCGGTATTTCTCGGCGTTCGATCCGGGGTACTTCGTGGCGAGCGCGTCGAACGACTTGCTCGCCGGGCCGAATTCATCCTTCTTGTAAAGTGCCAGTGCGTCCTGGGCCTCTTGCTCCTCGGAGACTTTCTCCACCTTCAGCACGTACCCGGCGACGGCGGCACCGATGAGCACCGTGACCAAGCAGAGGCCGATCAGAATCAGCGGGGCGCGGTTCGATTTCTTCTTCCGCTTCCGGACGAAGATTTCCTCTTCTTCATCTTCGGGTTCGCGCACCTCCTCGAACCCGGACTCGTCGGACTTCGGCTTCGGAGTCGAGGGAGAACCCGGAGCATCGGCATCCGGAGACCAAACCACCTCGCGGGCCGGTGCGGGCGGCGCGACGACCTTGCCTCGAACGACCTTGGCCTCGACGATCTTGGGCGGAGCGACCACCTCCGCCTCGACGATCTCCGCTTCCTCGGGTTCCTCGAAGAGGGGTGGTAAGTCCGGTGCGGCGGAAACCGGGAGCTTGGGCCGCGGCTTGGACCGCGCGGGTGCCACTACTTCCGCTTCGAGAATGGGCACCACTTCGCCGACCGTTCCGCTCGCATGGGTCGGCTTCGGCGGGGTTCCCTTCTTCGGCTTGGCCTTGGCTTCTTCCACCACGAACGGCTCCCGGCAATCCGGGTTCGGGCAGCGCATGGCCTTGCCGATGAGGTCGGGCTGGAGGTGAAAGCGGCTCTCGCAATGCGGACAGGCGGCGACAATCGACACAGTGGACCCCGGCTCGAAGAACGGACCGATGAGAGGAAAGAGATATTCTAGCTGGCAAACGGCCGGGAAGTGAACGAGAAATCCGCGAGAGAAAAAACGGCCTCGGGAGCGCGACCTCGAGGCCGCGCTCCCAGGGAAGTCTACTTCGCGGCGCTCGCCCGAATCAGGACGAGCAACTCGCACGCGGTACCATCCGCGGCCTTCACAGCGGGGCCGCGCACCAACAGCGTGCCGCCGTTGGCAACCGTTCCGGTCGTCTCGACGGTTTCCGCGTTCTCGACTGGGAACTTGCCGCCTGGGCCCAAATCCAAGGCGACCTCCAGGATCTCGCGCACCTGGAGTTCGACCCGGAGGAGTACTTTACCATCGGGCAGAATCCGCGGCGTCGCCCGTGCCGAAATGCTCGTCGTGCCCTTGCACTGCATGTGGCCGGTCTGATTGTCGGAGACGAGGAGGGAGGGTCGCATCAGCTCGAACTTCGATTTCTCCCGCCGCAAGGTCGCGGTCAGGAGTTGAAGTTCACGTTCCGAGAGCGCGGTGACTTCCGCGTTGTCGAACCCGATCTCCTTGGCGAACCCGGCCGAGACTCGAAGAACCGAGAGTTCCAACCTCACCTGTGGCGGCACGTCCATCGCATTGAGAAGGCGGAGAATTCGTTCCCGTTGATCCGCGGTATTCGAGACGAGCAGGGTATTCGAGTTTGCAATCGCCCGCGGCATCGGAGCGACCGCTTCCGGTTCCAACACCCGAGGCGACACGATCAAGACGGTTCGCATCGTCACCTTCGAGATGCCCACACTTCGGAACAACCGGTTCAGGTACGGCACGCTGGAAAGAATTGGCGGCCCGAATTCCTCGCGAACTTCCTGGACGAACGTCGGCCCCGCGATGACGGCGTGGCTGCCCGTGAGAATGCGCAGGTCGGTCTTCCCGAGTTTGAGCGTTTGAATCTGGGGTGCCTGGAGGAACTGCGTGAAGGGGACGGGCACCCCTTGCGAACCGCCCTCAAACACCGGCGCGACCATCGTCGTCACGGGGATCCGCTCGACGTTGCCTTCGACTCGAACATCGCGATAGCCGACGTTCGTAAGCACGAACTTCCGGTCCGAAGTGACCTTGCCGCGAAGCGTGAGCGTGAGGCCGGTTTCAACCGTCGTGTTCTTGGGAACGAGCCCAACCACGCCATTGACGCGTTTCGCTTCAACGCCGGTGAGGAACGTCGCGGTGTCCGTCAGCTTCACGACGGCATCCTTGCCCTCGAAGGCCGTGATTTTCGGGGCTTGCAGTACGTTAATTCGGTGGTTGGCCTGAGCGACTTCG
>JAYTGN010000157.1:0-5616 GCA_043733485.1 Gemmataceae bacterium | reverse complement strand
CGTGATGGTGGGCTTCATGGAACGTCCTGTTTGGGTCGAGGAGTCGCCCCCTCTTACCTAAACCCCGCCATCAACACCAGAGAGATTGGTTACACCCGCGGCGGGGGACATACTTTTAGGCGAAGCTCACCGATCGCGATGGGCCAACTCGACCCGCAGATTCTCGCGCGCCCGATCTTCGCACTCGTCGTGGAGGATGTCCGTCCAGAAGATTCGCGGGCGGGCCAGGAAGTGCTCCAGCACCTTCGCACGATGCCCACGGTACTCGACCTCCGGTACCCAAGCGTACTCCTTGCGAATGTCGGATGCGTAGCGCCGATACCGCTCTGGGGGCGAGCCGAGAATCGCCAGATCCGCGTCCAGAAGAATCGCCGTCTCGCGGGTTGCGGGCGGATGCGCGTGCGCGAGGTGCGCGGTCGCCTGAATCAGCTGCGTGAGCCGTTGGAGTTCGGAACGGGGCACGCCGATCGGACCGAGCAGCGCGATGGCCAGTTCCGCGCTGCGGGCTTCGTTGTCCTTCGCGCGAGAATCGTAGACCGCGTCGTGGAACCAGATCGCCAGTTGAATCGTCTTCGGATCGTCGGTGATCGTGGTGAGCCGCCCCGCGACGCGGAACATCTCATCGAGGTGCTCGAGGTTGTGGTAGTGGCGATCCGCGGAGCCGTAGGCCGCAACGAGCACCTCGAACGCGGGAAGAGATTGGGTCGAATCCACCCGATATTTCTCGAGTAGACGCACCCACGATTGCTGCATCAGAACCATGTCTTCCGCTGCGAACATTCGAGGTCGAACTCCGGGGGCCGTTGCTCCAAACCGCCGATCCAGGTTATAGTTTACGGGTAAGTGGCGTCCACTTCACGAGCCCGACTTCATGGCCCTCGTCTCGCATCTTTCGGCCCTCGACGACCGCCTCGCCGTTCTGACCAGCCGCGTCTGGCGGATGCGGATCGCGGGCGGTGTTTGTCGGCTCGTGCTCGCGGCGTTGCCGAGCGGCCTCAGCATCGTCCTGCTCGATGTCGCGCTCGACCTTTCGATTGCCTCGCGATGCCTCTTGGAAGTGGCGTGGCTCGCACTCCTGAGCGTCGCCACTTGGCGATTCATCCTGAAACCGTGGAACGAAGAAGTCTCCACGCTCGACATCGCCCGGCGGCTCGAAGCGCACTTCCCCGAACTCGGCGAACGCTTGCTCAGCATCATCGAACTGCGCGACGAACCCGACATCGCTCCGGAACTGCTCGACTCCCTGGCACGCGACACACAGGCGAGAACGCGCGACCTCCAGTTTCAAAAGGCGCTTTCCCTCCGGCCACTCGTCGGAGTCGCGACGGGAACCGTCCTGGCCCTGGCGGCAACACTCGCGCTGGCCTCGAGCATCTCGGGTGCGGGCGAACAACTGCGCCGCGTCGCGCTGCCCTGGTATCGTCCCGCGGTTGCGCTCCACTTCGAAATCGTCGTGACGTCCGGCGACGCCGTCGTGCGGCGCGGCGACGCCGTCACGCTCACCGGATACCTTCGCGCCCGAGATTCGAGCATCGCCTGCCCCGACACGGCCACGCTGATCTTCCGCAATGCCAGCGACGCCGCCGAGACTCGCGTGCCGATGGTCGGCATTCAGCCGGGCGCGTTCCACCGTACGCTCTCGGTCGTCGAGCGAGACTTCGAGTATCGCATCCAGGCCGGCCCCGCCACGAGCGATTGGTTTGCCGTTCGAGTCGCGGATCCAATCGAACTCACCGATCGAACGGCGGTCGCGATCGTGCCGCCGAGTTACGCGACGAACGTGCCCACCAAGGCGATCCCGGGGTTCACCGACCTCGACGCACTTCAGTTCTCCATCGCGAGCTTCCAATTCCACTTCAACCGGCCGGCCGAATCGGTCGTACTCGAATGGCGGCCCGAGGGGCGAAGTACGCTCGAAGCATCGGACCCGATTCCCGTCGAACTCGGGCCGGATCGCACGAGTGCGACCGCCACGTTTGCACTGCGTGCGAATGGCGTGCTGCGGGCCGTGTTCGTGAACGAGACGGGGCCGCGCAAGCTGCGAATGGAGAAGAGCGCGAACGTCCGCGTTGTGGTCGACGCACCGCCTTCGTTCGAACGCATCGCGGGGCTCGCCGCGAAACCGCGAACCGTCAAGCCGGGCGAACAGCTGGTCTTCGAATTCGACGCGGCGGACGATCGGGGGATCGAATTCGCGGAACTCGAAAGTTCATCCGGAACGAAGCAACCGATTCCCCTCAGCGCCGCGAATTCGACCCGAACGAGTGGCCGCGTCGCATTCGCAATTCCACCGGGCGCTCGCGATGGCGAGACGTTCGCCTTCCGGGTCCGCGTTCGCGATTCGCGCCGTGTGAACGATCCGAAACTCGACCCCCAAGAGAGCGTGTATCCCGCCGAGGGTTGGTCGACGTTTCTGGTTTCGGGCTCCGCTCCGCCGCTCGATCGACAGGAGGTTTTCGGCCTCCGCGATGCACTTCGGGAAAGCCTGCAGGCGTCCCTCCGGGAGTTCCAGGAGACGAGCGGCGAGGTGGAATCGCTCCGGGCGGATACGGCGGGGCACTCGCCACTTCCCCTCGATCACGTCCTCCGCCTCGTCTCAATCCGCGATCGATTGAGGAAAGCGAACCTGCCGCTGGAAGCCGTCTCGCGGGATCTGGCGCTCACCCCAGACGCGCGGGGATTGGCGGCGGCGATTCGCGAAGTATCCGCGAATGCGCTTCGCGATGCCGACGAGTCACTCCAACGCGCGACGACGGACAGCGCGGCGGATCGCGCGACCGCACTCGGCACCGCGCGGAAACACCTCCTCGCTGCCAGTGCTCGATTCGAAGAACTGCTGAAGGAAAACGAACGGCTCGCTCGGGATCGCCTCGATTGCCGGCGGCTCGAAGCCCTCGCCTCGGATCAGTCGGTACTCGCGGATCGAGCCGAGGACGGCACGGGAAACGAGCTTCTCAAACTGCAGCGCGAATTGCTGGAGCGTTTGGTGCATTTGGTCCGAGAGAGCGATCCGTTGAAGCGCGGAATCGAGACGGCCGCGGCGAGCGAATTCGCCAAACGGGCGAGCGAGACGCAGGCGCTCATTGCGAAGCTTCGCGAACTCGACACCGCAGCCCAAAAGCTCAACGCCGAGGTCCGAAAGTCGATCCTGGATTCACTCGCAGTCGGATTGATGAACGAACTCGAACGGGTCGCGAAACTCCAGCCTCGTTTTGAAACTGCCACGCGATTGGCCGGGCTCGCAATGCCGAAGCGCGAGGACGTCCAGCGCATCGCGGAACTCATCCGCCAAGACAAGATCGTGGAGGTCCTGACGGAGCTGGAGCGGCTCGCGCGGAGCCTCGATCGCGCGGCGACCGAGTTCGAGAGGTGGACCGCCGAACGCAACGATCCCAAGCTTGCGGCCCAACAACTCGCGAAGTGGCAGGACGACTTTCGTGCGCGATTGCTCGCCGCCTCGAAGCCCGAGAAAGTGCCGGAGGTTCAGCTCCCGAACTATCGAGCAGAGCAGTCCGCGATCGCGAGTTCGTTCGAGCGGTTGCAACTTCCGCCGGGCTCGAAGATCGCGGCCCTCCGCGAGGCGGCTATCGTGCATCTGCGGATGGCATCGCGCCGCCTCGATGGCGACGGTGCGGGTGCCGACCTGCCGATGCGGTTCGCATCCGAGGTCTTCGTCAAACTCGGCGAACAGTTGCCGAGCGCGGCCGATCGACTGGCTCGCGAAAGCGTCGAATTCGAGAAGGTTCTGGTCGAACAGGAAGCGATCGTCGCCGGGGTTCTGCAAGTGCTGCGTTCCTACGACAAACAGGTTCCCAACGCGCCCGTGATTCAGGCGCTGATGGTGAAGTTCTTGCCGTGGCAGTTGCGCCAGCAGAAGCTGACGGAGCGTCTGGCTTCGCTCGATTTGCCGGGCCACGAATCGCGTCGGGCGCGAGCGGTACTTGCGTCAAAAACCGCTTCCGCCGACCTGAACGACGGCCTTCCGTACGATGCGATTGCCTCGCTGGCGTGGTCGCGGCGCGAGCTCGACCGTCTGAGGCAAGCCGTTCTGGGGCTCGCACCCGCCGACGAAAAGGCGGACGAACTTGCGAAGAAGCAAGCCGAGGTCGCGCGGCTTCTCTCAACCGCCGGCGAACGCGCCACCGTCAAGCAACTCGAATCGGTCGTCGCGCTTCAACTCGATGTTTATCGGCAGCGCAATTCCCTTGTGGCCCCGGAGGCCGCGGCACTACTCGGAGATGCACTCGACGCGGTGAGGCTCGCTGAACTCAGCCTGAGAAACGGGTCGAGCCAGGAACAAATCCTGCGGCGATCCCGCGATGCGGCCGAGGCGCTCGCGATTCTCGCGGACCGCCTGAACGAACGCGAAACGGATCGCGATCGCGTTTTGCGGCTCGCCTCGAATCGCAAGCAAGCCGAGTGCGCTGCGAAGGTACTCGCCGGCAAGCCCCTGCTTCCCGAGGCTTCCGAAATCGCTCGCAACGAACTCAAAAGCGAGATCGAAGAACTGTTGCTGACGCGCGTCGGCGAGTCGGGCCAGGTTCCCAAGAAAGCGCTGCTCGAAGCTTATACGCGGCTTCAAAATAAGACCGAACCCGATCGCCAGGCCGCGGACCAGAAGCAACTGGCCGCGGCGCTCAGCGAGCTAGCCGCGACGATGACCAAGGTGAACGAACTGGCGACGAAGCCCAAGGAGGTCGCCCCGGTTCCTCCCGATCCGGCGGAAGGATACCTTCCTTCAAAGGCTCTCGCGGATCGGCTTCGCGAACGGACCCGCGGCTTGCGCGAGATTCGAAATCGCACCAACGCAATCGCTACCGAGATCGTCGAACGGCTCAAGCCCGAGTCGAAGGGCGAGCCCGCGATTGCTGCGGCCCAACAGAAACTCCGGCAGGAGGCACTGGCGAAGGAAGCGTCCGAACTGGCTCGACTGTTCGATCGCTCGGCCGAGGATGCCTCGCCGAGCGAACCGGAAGCGAAGAACCACGCAGCTGCAGCGGAACGGGTTCGCCAGGCCGAACGGCTGTTAGTCGACGCTGCGAAGAAAGCGAACGAAGGCGAATGGGTCGAGGCCGTTCGGTTGCGGGCGGACGCGGAACGCGCCCTTCAGCAAGCTGCGGCTCACAAACTCAGCGCGGCTCAACCGCTCGATGCACGCGCGATGGCGTCGGGGGAAGCGGCCCGCGCTGCCGAGCGAGCAATGCGCCGCGCGATCCGCGAACTCGAACGAAAAGGCAGCGATACGGCCCTCGTGGAACGAGCCCTGCGGCGGGCAGCTACCGCGCTGAGACTCGCTGCGAATCCTCCGGCGAAATAACGGAATTCACCAGCCTTTGTGCATATTTAAAGCCCGGTTTGCTTTTCACTTCCACCGTACTAGCTTTCTCTCGTACGGCCTCCGCCGGAGCCCCAGAAAATTCGGGCCGTACCTCAACCGCGCGACTCGTGAGCAGGATGTCCCATGATCGATCAGCCCGTCGAAACGATCAGCGTGAAGGAACTCCAACTCGCTCGCCAGGGCGACACCGACGTCATCCCGGTTCCGCGCACCCGAGCGATCCCGGCGATCCGAACCGCGAATCTCGTGCAGATTGGGCCGGCGGGTCCGGGCCTCGG
>JAYTGN010000156.1:0-32771 GCA_043733485.1 Gemmataceae bacterium | reverse complement strand
GACCTCTCCCCAACGGGGAGAGGTGAAGAGATCGCTCGCGCTTTCGCTCGATTTCGTAGGTCGGGCTGTGCCCGACATGAGGAGCTTCCCATGCTTCGACAACTCGCCGTCTTCTTCCTCACACTCGCCCTCACGCTCACACTCTCGGCCAACGATTGGCCGCAGTTTCTCGGGCCGAATCGCGATAGCTCCACGCCCGAGAAAGTCAGCGCGTGGAAGGGCGACCTCAAGATCGACTGGAAGGTGCCCGTCGGCGAAGCGCACAGTTCGCCCGTGGTCGCCGGCGGCGTCGTGTACGCCTTCTATTCGCCGAAGGGGAAGGACGCGGATGCCCTCGCCGCATTCGACGCCAAGACCGGCGAGAGGATGTGGGAGAAGAGCTACGACCGAGCGAAGTTCAACCCGCCGTTCGGCAGCGGGCCGCGCTCCACGCCCGCTATCAGCGACGGCAAAGTCTACACCCTCGGCGGCACCGGCATCCTCACCTGCTGGGACGCCAAGACCGGCGACATCGCCTGGACCGTCGACACGCTCAAGGAGTTCAAAGCCTCCAACCTCTTCTTCGGAATTTCGACCTCGCCCCTGATCGAAGGGGACACGGTCGTCGTCATGGTGGGGGGGAAAGATGCCGGGGTCGTGGGCTTCGACAAGGTCACCGGTAAAACGAAGTGGCAGGTCACGAGCGATGCTTCGAGTTACGCCTCGCCGGTGGCCGTGGGCAAGGACGCGGCCCGGCAGATTCTCACGCTCACGGGTTCGAACCTCCGCGGGCTCTCGCTGGACGGCAAGGAACTCTGGGCCTTCCCGTTCAAGGATCGGCTCAACGAGTCGTCCACGAGCCCCGTCCTCGCCGGCGACCTCGTCATCGGCAGTTCCGTGACCGCAGGAAGCATCGGCCTGCGGGTGGCTTTGAAAGCCGACAAGTGGGTCGCGGAGAAAGTCTGGGACAAGGGCGACCTCACCTGTTATTTCTCCACGCCGGTCGTCGTCGGCAAGCAAATGTACATGGTGAACGGAGCCGCGACGCTGACGAACCCGAGCATCACGCTGCGGTGCGTGGAACTCGACACCGGCAAGGTGCTCTGGGAGAAGCCCAAGATCGCCCGCTACCACGCGGCCATCATCAAGACCGGCAACAATCGCCTGCTCATGTTGGACGACAACGGCATGCTCTCGATCCTCGAGCCGGACGCGAAGGAATACAAACCGCTGGCCAAGTCCAAGGTCTGCGGCCCGACGTGGGCCCACCCGGCGCTCGTCGATGGCAAAGTGTACCTGCGAGACGACAAGAGTCTGATCTGCGTGACGTTGGAGTGACTCGAAACCCGGTTTCTGCTTTGGAAACCGGGTTTCTCCACGCTTCAAGAAACCCGGTTTCCAAAGCAGAAACCGGGTTTCAATCGTTGAGGGATTACCTTTGTTCGCCGTGGGCTTAGTTCTCGCCACTGGGTTGTTCGCGTTTGGCGTCGGCACCGCCGCCCGCCAGCGCCCCGCGCTGCGCCGGCTCCGCGACGAACGCTTCCTGCCCAGCGACGAACGCGCCTACCTCCGCGGCCAAGTTCGCCGACGGTTCCTCACGTCCGCCATCGTCGCCAGCATCGGGATCATGATCGGCTGGTCGTACCTCTCCGGCATGGAAGGCCGGGCAACGGAAATCGCCGAGCGTTCTCGGAAAGCGGCCGAGAATGCTCCCGAACACGAAGCCGGTCGCCCCGCCGATGTCCAACCTCCGACGGAAGAAGAAAAGCGACGCCTCGTCGCGGAGAAGGCTTTCGTCTCACTTTATGGCTACTTCTGGCTCGGCATTCTCGCACTGGTCTTCTTGGCGGTGAGTTGTGCCATCTTCGACTTCTGGGCCACCCGCCGTTACTGGATGGCTCAGTACCGGATCATCAAGGACGATCACGAGGCGAAGCTCCGCCGCGACCTCGCGGTCTACCGGCAAGCCAAAGACAACGACCGCATGACCGGCCTCGACAAGAAGAAGCCCGACGAGGAACCACCGGTGGGGTGAACTCACTTCACAGATGAATCGACCTTTGGTTTCTGCTCGGCGAGCCACGCCGAGAGGGCCTTGGCCCCGAGGTCGAGGAACGCCTTGAAGTCCGGATCGCCCTGCTGCTTCATCGTTTTCTCCGGCTTGGGGGCCGCTGGCGGTTTCGGCTGTGCGTCGAGCCAGTCCCACGCCTTCTTGCGTGCGGCGTCCCATTCCTCAGAGGTGAGGAAGAAGCTGATCGTTTTGATCGGGGCCGGGCCCGAGACGACCCACCACACACCCCTGAGCCTTTCCTCCCGAATTCCGATCTTGTCGGCTGAGCCCATTTGCATTATGAATCCATGAGTTTTGGCCCTCGTCACGCTCAGGGACGCCACGGATGGCAAGCCTGCGACAACTCGTGGTCGTCGCCGATGATTTCGGGATCGGTCCGGAAACGGACCGAGGCATCCTGGAATTGGGTGCGTCCGGCATCGTCTCGTCCACGGTTTTGCTCGTCAATTCGCCGCACGCCGAGGCGGCAGTCGCTTCCTGGAATCGAGCGGGGCGGCCCGTCGAACTCGGCTGGCATCCCGCACTGACGCTCGATCGGCCGATCCTGCCCGCCGAGCGCGTCCCATCGCTCGTGAACGGGTCCGGCCACTTTCATCCGCTCGGTCGCTTCTTGCGGAACGCGGTTCTGGGCCGCATCCGCCCGAACGAAGTGTTCGCCGAACTCCGAGCCCAGTACGGCCGATTTTTGGAACTGGTCGGGCATCCGCCTCGGCTCGTGAATTCGCACCAACACGCCTCGTTGTTCGAGCCGGTGACGACCGCGCTGCACGAAATTTTGAAGTGCCTGCCCGAGCGGCCGTTCGTGCGGCGCGTCCGCGAGCCGCGGTCCACGCTCCGGCGAATTCCCGGTGTACGGATCAAGCGCTTGGTACTCAACCACCAGGGTCGACGTCAGTCGAAATCGCTGGCGCGCGATGGCTTCCCCGGTTGCGATTGGCTGGCCGGCATCACCGACCCCGCGTGCGTCGGCGATCCTCGTTTCTTCACCCGCTGGTTGTCGCTCATGCCGGGTCGGACGGTCGAACTCATGTGCCATCCGGGCTACCTCGACCGCACGTTGATCGGTCGCGATTGCGAGGCCGAGGGCAAAGCGCTCAGTCGCCGCGTGCGCGAATTCGATCTGCTCCGAGGCGAGGAATTTCTCGAAGTCGTGCGAGCCGCGGGGTACGAACTCGTGCCCGCGAGCCGCGTGGATCGGCCCGCCACGCGCGTGGCCGCCTAACCGAACGAAAGCCAGATCATGTCGGAGCGCCCTCTCATCAGCATCGTCTGCCCGGCTTACCGGGAGGAGGAAGTGCTACCGCTGTTTCACGCGGCCCTCGTCCGCGGTCTGGAGCCACTTGCGATCGACTACGACCTTGAGATTCTCTACGTGGACGACGGCTCGAGCGACGGCACGCTGGACGTCATGCGCCGCCTGGCGGCCGAAGATTCCCGCGTGCGCTACTTCTCCTTGAGCCGCAATTTCGGCCAACAGGCCGCACTCAGCGCCGGCATCGAACAGGCTCGCGGTGACGCCGTCGTCTCGCTCGATTCCGACCTCCAACATCCGCCGCGACTCATCCCAGAACTCGTGACCGAGTGGCGTAAGGGTGCGGATGTCGTCCACACCATTCGCGCCGAAGATCCCCGGCTGAGTTGGTTCAAACGCACGACGTCGCGGCTCTTTTATCGGTTGCTGACGTCGTGCAGCGACCTCGACGTGCGGGCGGGAGCGTCGGACTTTCGCCTGCTCTCCCGTCGGGCCGTGGATGCGTTCCTGCGATTGCGCGAATCGCACCGCTACGTCCGCGGGATGGTTCAATGGCTCGGCTTCCGGTCGGCTGAAGTTCGGTTTGAACCCGATGCTCGCGGGGCCGGGGTTTCGAAGTACACGCTCCGCAGGCTCCTCCGGCTCGCCCTCGATGGTTTGCTCTCGTTCTCGCCGGTGCCGTATCGCTTCGCGGTCGGGGCCGGTCTGGCGCTGACCGCGGTCAGCGGCATCGCCTCGATTGCCGCCGTGCTCGCACTCGTGGGTTGGAGCGACCCGGTGGGCCGCGTCGGCGTGATCGGCCTGGCGGCGCTGCACCTGGTGGCATCCTCGATTCTGCTCGCGGCCGGGATGCTCGGCGAATACGTGTTCCGCATTTACGAGCAGTCCAAGGATCGGCCCGTGTATTTGATCGGCGAAACGAATGTGGAAGCGAGCGCCGGCGCGGTTCGCTTGCCCGCCGATCGCCGCGCGAACCGCGCTGCCTGATTGAGAATTCACCCGGAGTTTCGCACCATGCCTCGTTCGAAGCTGACCTTCATCGCGATTGCCTGCTGGACGATATTACTCGCCGCCGTCTGCATCAAGCCGCTGTTTGCGCCCACGTCGGGCACCGTGTTCATCACGTACCTCAAGGCGGGTGAAGAATTCTCGGCAGGACGGCCGCTCTACAACGTGATTCACCCCTTCACCGACAACTATCGCTACCCGCCGATCGTGGCGGTCGGGTTCATTCCGTTCACGCTCCTGCCGCCGGGGTTTGGCAGTGTCGTTTGGCGTCTCATCGGCGCGGGCCTGTTCCTGACGGGCCTCGCGGCGTGGGCGAAGCGACTGCGTCCGGACGTCTCGCTACCGCTGCTCTTCTTGCTCGCCATCCCACTCTCGATCGGCAGTCTGAGCAATGCCCAGGCGAATACGCACGTGGCCGGGTTGATGTTGTGGGGAAGCGTGCTCGCGAGCCGCGGGAACTGGATGTGGGCCGCGAGTATCGTTGCCGGGGCGGCGCTCTTCAAGGGCTACCCCATTGCCCTCGGCGGGTTGCTCGCGCTCCTCGCCCCGGTACGCTTCGGCATCCCGCTCGTGCTTGGAGTCGCGGCCGGCCTCGCCCTCCCCTATGCGTTTCAATCGCCGGATTACGTCTCGGCACAATACCAACTCCTGTTCGACAACCTGGGGAACGACGACCGCAGTTCGCGGCCGCTGTTCGCCGGGTACCAAGACTTCCACATGCTGCTCCGCGTCTTCGGCATCAACATCCCGCGGAACGATTACGCATTCGTTCAAGCTGCGACCGGCCTGGCCGCCGCGTGCCTGATCCTGTGGCTCCGCGTGCGGGGCCAGTCTCGCTCCGAGACCGCTCTCAATGCCTTCGCCATCGGGATCTGTTGGATGTGCGTATTCAGCCCAGCGGTCGAAGCCTCCACTTACATTCACATGGCTCCGCTGATGGCGTTCGAACTGCTCCCGGTCCGGAGGCCGCTGTGGATGCGCGCGGCCGCCTACTCCGGCGGCGGGCTCTTCTTCCTGAGCGTGATCCTGTTCGCGTTCCCCCATGCGGTCCATCAGCCGGTGATCGCCCTCGGCATCTTGCCGCTGGCCGCGGCGCTGTTGGCCATCGCCACGATCGGCCGCGCCGCGATGAGCCGGCCCAAGATTGAAACTGTCGCCCCGGCGCGGCCCGGCGATTCGATTCGCCAGGCCGCGTGATTCTTTCGCCCGAGGTTTCGATGCCGACCTTGCATTCGAGCGACCTCGACGAACACCCGAGCAATCGCCGGGGAACGCGGCTGGCCGTGAGGTGGGCCCGCGATTTGTCGAACCATCTGAAGTCGATGCCGCAGTTGAATTCGGACAGTAGCTTGCTGGATTTCGGGTGCGGTTACTTCGACGTGGGGATCGCGCTGGCCGAACGCATGGGGCGAATCGACGGGTACGACCTCGATGAGTTTTCGCGGCAAGTCGCACGTTCTCGCACGGCTCAATTGCCATCCGTCCGCATTTTTGAAACGAGTCGCGAGATACCGAGCGGCCGGTACGATTTGATATTCGCGAACAGCGTCTTCCAGTATCTCGGCGACGACGCGGGGATTGCCGAGACGCTTCAACTCTTCCGCACGCTCTTGAAACCCGACGGCCGGGGCGAAGTGATCCTGGCGGACTTGATCCCGCGAAAGTATTCGTCCGCGCTCGATGGGCTTCGCTCGCTCGCCGTGTCCGTGCGGCACGGCTTTCCGCTCGCGATGGTGCAGTTCCTCGCGAAGGCCGCACTCCACCGCGGCACGCTTCATCAAGTCGATCCGGACCGCATCGCGGAACTGGCCCGCGAGGCGGGGTTCGACTGCGTGAAGCTACCGACCAATCTTTCGCCGTCGCGCCGGCGATACACGTGCCTGTTAAAGGCCATATAGCGGCCGGTTTACCGGCTGTCTGTCGATCCGCGGGCGGCCGTTACACCAGCTGTCCGCAGTCAGCAGACAGCCGGTGAACCGGCCGCTATATGGGCGATCACGCTCCGAGCAGCTTCCTGGCCTCGGCGACGCCGGGGGCGGGTCGGCCGAATTCGCTGGCCGTGACGCGGGCCAGCGAGACGAGTTGCCGCCAGCGGAAGGCCGGTCGCATCGTGGCGAATTCCTCGCACGCCGTGCGATAGTACTTCTCGGCGTGCAGGGCACCATCTTCGCTCACGCCGTACTGAATCAGCACGTTGAGCAGCGGTCGCTCCGAGTGCCCGGCCTCGCAGTACTTCTGGGCCAGCGCCGCGGCGACGGCCTGGTTCCCCGCCTTCACGGCGTCTTCGGTCTGGCTCAGCAACTCCTTCGCGCTCGTAGCCTTCACCTTCTCCAGTTCCGGCGTGTGGTAGAAGTCCTTCGACTGCCCGCCGTTCTGCCCGGCCGTGTGGTAAGCCCCAACGATGAGCGAAGCCAGCGCGTTGCGGTGGTTGCTGACCTTCGCGATATTGCGCCAGGCGTTGGCGGCATCGGAGGCGTGCAGGCCGACCGAGTCGCCGTGAACGCTGCCGAGTTGCTTGAAGCCGTCGGCCTTCGCGCGGCCCATGTCGCAGAGCAGAAGGTGGTTCGCGGCGAGGCTGATCGCTTCGGTCACGGCCGCTGCCGAGAATCCCTCGGCCAGTGCCGAAGCTACGGCATCCGCCGCCTGTTCGCGCCCGGCCGCGTACACGACCTTCGCCAACGCCTCGACCCAGGCGTTGTCGCCTTCCTTCGAGCCGAGCTTCTTGCCGGCCAGCTTGTACTGATCGACGAGCTTCGGCAGCAGGGTCTGAATCTGAGACTGTTTGCCGTTGCGGTTCTCGTTGCAGCAGAAGAGCACCGATTGCCGCAGCAGCGTGTGGGCGTGCTCCTTGCCGCAGAAATCGAGCATGGCCCACGACCGCCAGGCAAGCACGGTGCGGTGAACGTTGATGTCGTCCGCCACGGCGTACATGATGTGGTTGAAGGCTTCTTCGGGCGAACCCTGCGATGCGGCCGCGAAGACGCCTTCGGCGGTCTTCGGGTCGTTCTTGCGAGTCAGTTCCTGGAGCAGTTCACCGGGCACCGTGCCTTCCGGTGCGGGCGTCGGTTTCACGGGGCGAAGAACTTCGTTCTTGCGGCCACCCGCGGCCTGGATGTGCGTGGCGTTGCGGTAGAGCACTTTGAGTACGGGCAGCGGCTTCGCGGCGTCGGGAAGTTCCAGCGACATCTCGTAAGCCGGGGAGAGCGCCATGAACGTGTGGTAGCCCTCGTAGTGCCGGCCGCCGAACGAGCGGGCATTGGCCAGCGCCCCGGCCGCCGTCAAAGTCCGGAGGTCGGTGCCCTTCTTGAGAACGTCCACGAGCACAGGCATCAGCTTTTCTTTGGGCGTGTCTTGGAGGAGGGCGGCGAGCGGTTCGAGCTTGCCGAAGTTCAGCGTCTCGGCGGCACCTTCCGCGGCGAGGGCGGAGGGGGCGAGGCCCATGTCGGTGGCGACACTGGCCCCGACCGAGGCGATGAGCATTCCGCGACCGACGTCGGCCAAGAATTCGCGGCGCGTGTTCGGAACCATGACAGTCTCCCGTGGAAGTGGAACGAAGGGGGTCGCGAGAGCTAGCGGTGGGTACAGGGTAACAGAACGACCGGAGGTTTGCACCAACTTTAAGTTTCCGAAATCCGCGCACCTCCAGTTTGGCGAGAAGAGTTGATCCGAACTCTCACACGGGCCGATATTGAAAGGTAAGGCCCACCCGCTTGCGTAGCTTGACAAAATCGATCGTTCAGCCTAACATTCCAAAGCGATCACACCGATACCCCCCCAACCGGTTCGCTGGTTGGGCAGCGGAGCCGCCCGAAAGGGCGGCTCTAGCTCTTTCAGCCCATGAAAACGCGCGTCTACATCGATGCGTTCAATTTGTATTATGGGTCCCTCAAGGGCACCCCGTACAAGTGGTTAGACCTGTTCAAGTTCCTGTCGCTCTCGTTTCCATCGAATCAAATCGATCACCTTCATTACTTCACCGCGAAAGTCGTGGCTCGGCCGCACGACCCCCAGCAACCCGTTCGACAGCAGACTCTTCTTCGCGCGCTGGCGACTCTGCCGAACCTCTCGATCCATCTGGGCACGTTCCTCGAAAAGCCTGTGAAAATGAAGTTGGCCAAACCGTTACCCGATGGCACGGAGAAGGTGACGGTTCTTCGCTCGGAGGAAAAAGGCTCGGATGTGAATATGGCGTGCCAGTTACTCGTCGATGCTTTCGACGACGCGTTTGAAGCTGCCATCGTGGTGACCAACGACTCGGACTTGGTCGCGCCGATTCGGATCGTGCGCAAGAAGTTCGGCAAGAAGGTTGTGGCTCTCATGCCGTGCTGCAACGGTCGAGCCAAGAGTGTCGAACTTCAAAAGGTCGCATCGAGGGCCGAGAAAGTGAATCCCCAACACCTCGCAGCGAGCCAGTTCGCGGATCAGCTACAAGATTCAAACGGGATATTCCACAAGCCGGCGGGTTGGTGAGGTACGCGAAGTCACCGCGAACGGGGCCGTAGGAAGTGGAGGAGTCCGTTGGCCGCCGCGAAAATTCCGGCGACACACCCACGTGCGAACCGAGAGGGGCTCTCGCTTGTCCCGTCTCGAGGCCGATCGTGCGGCGCGATCCTGTCCGCATCGCGTTTCGGCCTGTAGGATACATTTCGTGTTGGAGAGGTGGCAGAGTGGTCGATCGCGCTGGTTTCGAAAACCAGTATACCTTCACCGGTATCCAGGGTTCAAATCCCTGCCTCTCCGCTCTTACTCGCGTCCGCTGGACGAAGGGCTGGCAAATCCAGCCCTTTCGTTCCTATCCTTGCCCCACGCGACCGCCCCGGCACGCATTTTGTGCATCGGGAGTGCGTCGCGGCATCTCGATCCCCCCCGCAAGTCGGGAGAAAATGATGCTTCGTCGGTCGTTTCTGGCGGTAGTGATCTCCTTCACGTTCGTCGTTTCGGCGCGCTGTGCTCCTCCCGCGACCACTGCGGTCATCATCGCCGGCGGCATGTCCGACGCCGAACTCGTCGCGCTCAGCGTGGCGGTCGCCTCGGCGCAGCCCGATGCCGACTTCCTCCTCGACTCGGTGCGCGCCGACATCACCACGAAGCCACTCTTCGACCGCAGCAAGCCGGGGAAAATCATCCCCGTCGGAACTTTCCCCCAGGATCGCGACACGTTGAAACTTTGGGGCGATGTCGAGGCATTGCTTCAGCCAAACGAGAACGATTCCGCGAACTTCGTGAAGTCTCTCTTTCCCAAGGCCACTCGTATCGTCGTCGTGCCGAGTGAACCGCACGGTCAACTCCTTCAAGCCGCGTGCCTCGCCGGAACCTTGAAGGTACGGCTGCTCGTCTCGAACGGAGAAGTCTTGCTCGATGACTCGGTTACAGAAGTCGTCGCCGTCGGTTCCGCGATCGAAGCCTGCCGCAAGCTGAAGAACGTCAAGCTCACCGAACTGAAGGACGCCGCCGCGGTGGCCGCGGCTCATCGCAAGGAGCTCGTCCGCACCGGGCCGATTCGGAACCTCGTACTCGCGAACCCGGCCGACCCGAAGCGCGAATCGAGCCTCGCACCGTGGGTCGCCGTCAAGAAGCGCGCCGCGCTGCTGCTCACGTCACCCGATGGCAAGGACGCCGCTGCGGTCGTCGACGCGGCCCTGCAAGCCAACGACACCTTCCGCGCCGACACCCTCATCGTCCTCGCCGATCTGGAATCCATCCCGCAGGTGAAGCGCGACAATCCCGCCGCCGGCAAAGACGAACAGATCGACATCGAGCCCTGGATTCCCGAAGGAAACGGGCTGATCTCGCTCGCCTCGGCACGGCTCTTCCACACCGATCGCAGCATCATCCCGCTCGTCTTCGCCCGACAACGGCTCTTCGAACGCAACCCGGACCCCACGAAGATTCTCATCGCCTCGAACCCCGGCGACGGCCTACCGCTGCTCGAAACGTTCTCGCGCAACACCGGCCGCGAACTCGACAACGCCGGCTGCAAAGTGACCGGCCTCTACGGCAAGGATTCGCTCACCGGCAAGGAACTCCGCGAACTCGTGCCGCAGCACGACATCTTCCTTTGGGAAGGACACTACCGTACGCTCATCGACAACTTCGAGATGCTGAAGTGGACCGAGCCGCTGCGGCCCTCGATCATCTTTCTGCAAAGCTGCTTGGCGTTGAATCCGCCCGAGGCCGGGCTGCTCTTCGATCGCGGAGCCATTGCCGTGATGGGTTCGCCGAATCGCACGTACTCGGGTTCCGGCGGCGCGTTCAGCCTCGGCTTCTTCGACGCGCTTGCCTACGAAGGCCGCTCCACCGGTGCCGCCGTTCGCCATTCCAAGAACTTCCTGCTGATGTATGCGGCTTTGAAGGAGAAGCGTCTCGGCGAGAACGCCAAGCTCGGCGGCGCGAATCGCCGGGCCGCCTGGACCTTCACTTACTGGGGCGACCCGACGTTGAAGCTGCCGAAGCCGACGCCCAGCAAAGATGCCCTGATGCCGCTGAAGTACGAATCGTCGAAGTCGCTGATCGCGCTGACTCTGCCGGAGAAGCGGTATCCTTCGACGGAAGTGAAGCCGTACAAGGCGGAGATGTGGCCGGGCGGGCGGCTCGCGGGCATCTTCACGAAGGACGACGAAGACGCCAAGAATCTGTCGCCGTTGGCCTTCGCCGAGGTGAGCATCCCGGACGGCCCCGCCGGCAAGGTGCCGCACCTCTCTTCCAAGGTGCCCGGCCGCAACTACATCTTCGAATGGGACGCACGGCGAACGGTGGGCTACTTGCTATTGATGCCGCGCGAGAAGGACGTCGGTGCCGTCGAGTTCAAGGTCCACTGGGAGTAGCCGCTTGCGGTTAGCGTGCCTCACACGCTGAACCGGAAGTGCAGCACATCGCCGTCTTGAACCGGGTACTCTTTTCCTTCCAGTCGAAACTTGCCGGCCTTCTTGGCGCCGGACTCTCCGCCGCATGAGGTGAAGTCGTCGTAAGAGACGGTCTCGGCGCGAATGAAGCCCTTCTCGAAATCGGTGTGGATCGCGCCGGCGGCCTGGGGCGCGAGCATCCCCGCCGGGATCGTCCAGGCGCGGGCCTCCTTCGGGCCGATTGTAAAGTACGTGATCAAATCGAGGAGGCGGTAGCCGGCGCGGATCACCCGCGAGAGGCCCGTTTCCGCAAGCCCGAGCGAATTCAAAAATTCGCGGCGATCCTCGACGCTGGTCAGCAAGCTGATCTCGGCTTCGATGCGCGCCGAGACCACGACGCAAGGCGCGCCGCGTGACGCTGCCATCGCATTCACTTTTGCCGAGAGTGCATTGCCATCGGCGGCGCTGGCTTCGTCCACATTGCAAACGTAGAGTACGGGCTTGGCCGTGAGCAGTTGCAGCGCGGCGAGTTGCTTGCGTTGCTCGGGGTCGCGCAAGTTTAGAGACCGCGCCGGCTTGCCGTCGTTCAGCATGGGCAGCAGTCGCTCCATCATCGCTGCCTGTTCGGCCGCTTCCGCGTCTCCGCCCTTCGCCTTCTTCTGAGCCGCTGGCAACCGCTTCTCCAAGCTCTCGATGTCCGCGAGCAGCAGTTCCGTTTCCACGATGTCCGCATCGCGAAGCGGGTCGACGCCGCCTTCGACGTGAACCACGTCCGAATCGTCGAAGCAGCGGAGAACGTAGAGGAGGGCGTCCACTTCGCGGATGTGCGCGAGAAACTTGTTGCCGAGCCCTTCGCCCTTGCTGGCTCCGCGCACGAGGCCGGCGATGTCCACGAATTCGAGTTGCGTCGGGATCAGTTTCGCGGACCCGGCTAGCACCGCGAGCTTCTCCAAGCGATCGTCCGGCACCTCGACTCGACCGACGTTCGGCTCGATGGTGCAGAACGGATAGTTGGCCGCAGCCGCCTGCATCGTCGAGAGCAGAGCATTGAACAGCGTCGACTTGCCGACGTTCGGCAACCCCACAATTCCACACTGGAACCCCATCGATCCACCTCCTCAAGTCGTCGCGGATTACGAATCGTTCATGCTATGGCACCGACCGTGGGAAGCTACCGTCAACGCGAAGTGTAAGGACCGCGAGGTGAGCCACTCGAAGTAGGCACCGGTGGGCCTCGGTGCCATCCAGAACATCGGCCGGAAGCCGGTGCAGCAACAGTACGAGCTTCCGATGAGAACCGGGCACTCCCAACGAATTCGAACAAAATGACAATTGCCATTCGCTCCCGGCCTCGAGTCGCGTATACTGCTCGCAAGCGGTAACCCCGCCCATCAGGAGACGATGCTCGCTTTGCGTCCCGTTCGCGTTTGACCATTCTTGCCGTTCCGCTCTGAGCAACCACCTCACTGCTAACCAAGACCGTCTATTCACGAACAGCCGCCGAGGACCGGTTCGCCGGTGCCGAGACTGCATTCTTGCCCCACTCGGGGCTACGCGGTTGAAGCATCCGGAGCAACGGGTTGGTCGTTTCCTGTCAGGTTCGTGGCCACTCGGGCCTCGAGCTTTCCATTCCGGGCCTTCGGGCCAG
Organism: Gemmataceae bacterium; assembly: GCA_043733485.1. Classification (GTDB taxonomy): domain Bacteria; phylum Planctomycetota; class Planctomycetia; order Gemmatales; family Gemmataceae; genus Urbifossiella. The sequence continues at coordinate 19,971 of JAYTGN010000156.1, read as the reverse complement.
TAAGGTGCAGATCGTGGGTAAGAAACTGTACGTCGGCAATCTGTCGTTCGACGTAACGCAGAGCCAGCTCCAGGACATGTTCACCCCGTACGGGAACGTGCAGTCCGCGCAGCTGATCTCCGACCGGGACACGGGCCGCTCGAAGGGCTTCGGGTTCGTCGAGATGTCGTCCGACAAGGAGGCCGAAGCGGCCATTGGCGGCATGAACGGCCAGATGGTCGATGGCCGTTCGCTGACCGTGAACGAGGCCAAGCCGAAGGAAGATCGTCCCCGCACCGGCGGCGGCGGCGGTGGTGGCTACGGCGGCGGAGGCGGTGGTGGTGGCTACGGCGGTGGTGGCGGCGGCCGTCGCTAAGCTATTCCGATCAAACGAGACACAACTCACGCACCCGCTGTACTATCAGCGGGTGCGTTTTTTTGGTTGAAGTGGGAATGGGAAGGAGTTATTTTAAGATCGTGAAGTCCCGAATCACCGCCGAGATGCAGAGTGATGCTCAAGACTGAAGACACGCGTGTGGGGCAGTTGGGCCAACAATGCCGTCAAATTGATCGAACTCCCGCGTAAGAAGTACCAAAAGGCATCCATGAGTGGCACCGCGAGATCGAGCAAACAAGGCTGGGAAAGCTTGAAAATTCACTGCGACTGGAGTTGGGAATGGCCTAAAAACTGATAAGCCCGCAGTGCTATGAAAATACATGACATGCCAATCAGGAGTACCTATGTCCACCACTGCATTTGAACTTGTGAAGGCATTCGGAACGCTTCCGGAAACTGAACGCGACGCAGTCATTTCCGAACTCCTGCTCCAATACCCGATCGGTGGAGGCGACTTGCCCGACGTGGCCCTTGAAGAGTTAGCCGAAGAGCTGTTCCTGAGTTATGACGATGCGGAGGCCGCCGATGCCACCATTCCGCGTTGATCGGGGCGACGTTTGGTTGGCCGATCTCGGCATGGCTGCGAAGGTCCGACCTTGCCTGATACTCAGTGTACCTCCCGGCCCGGCAGACCGCGTGATCTTCACGCTCGTTCCTCACACCACAAGTTTGGCAGGTACGAGCTTTGAAGTGCAGGTGCCGGTGCCATTTTTGAAGGCGGGCGCATTCGACGCGCAAGGGTTGGTAACTGTGCCGCGTCCACGATTGATCCGCCGACTCGGGTCGCTCTCCTCGGCCGACTTGGCTCTTGTGGAATCGGCTGTTTGCTCATGGCTCGGGCTGTAGAACTTCACCCCTTCCAATCCGCACAACCCGACCTCCACTCCTCTCATTTCGCGGGTTGCAAACCGCCGGCAAGCCGGCGGCTAAATTGAACTGAGAACAACTCACGCACCCGCTGTACTATCAGCGGGTGCGTTTTTTTTGAACGAAGCGGGAAATTGGCTGTCATTTCGTTCCGCGCTCGGTGTAGAATTCCACCGTCCGCAAGGATGTCGCACGACCGTGGTGCGACGGGCTCGAGGCCGACGGTACCCTGCACTGGTACGCCGGATGCCCGAGGCATGTTCTTTCCCGAAAGGAGGTGATCCTGTGGGTAGTAGTTGTTGCCAGGATTCTTTCGAGGGCCGGCTGGTCTAACGGCCGCATAACGGGTGGTCCGTTAAGCCGGCTGCCCAAATCGAACCCCCGAGGACCTTTCTCGGGGGTTCACTGTTTTCACTATGTTACCATCGACCGCACGCCAACTTCCCAAGGACTACCCGATGAACCCCGACCTCCGTCGTCGCACCGACGACCTCTGCGCCCGATTGGCCCAGTTGCGAGACTCTCTTTGACATTCCGGGGAAAGTCGGTGTCCGCGATCAACTCGAAGCCAAGCAAGCCGAGCCCGGGTTCTGGAACAACCAGGAAGTGGCCCGCGGCGTCATTGCACAATTGAAGGTGGCGAACGCACTCGTCAAGCCTTACGAGGAACTCACGCGCGCGGCCGGCGACCTCACCGCCATGGCCGAACTCGCCCAGGAAGACGCGGACTTCGAGGCCGAACTCGAACCGGCACTCGCGAAGACCGAGCAGCAGTACGAAGCGTTCGAACTGCAAGCCATGATGAGCGGCAAGTTCGATTCCGCGAACGCCATCGTTTCGATCAAGCCCGGTGCCGGCGGCACCGACGCGTGCGACTTCGCCGAGATGCTCTATCGCATGTACATCCGCTGGGCGCAGAACCACGACTTCATACTGGAAGAGCAAGACCTCGAACCGAATTTGGAAGCCGGGATTCAGAGCGTCACGTTCCGCGTCGTGGGGCCGTACGCCTACGGCTACTTGCAGAGCGAGATCGGCGTGCATCGGCTGGTGCGGATCAGCCCGTTCGGCTCCGGCGACACGCGGCAAACGTCCTTCGCCGCCATCGACGTGGTGCCCGAACTCGACGACACGATCGTGATCGAGATCAAGTCCGACGATTACATCAAGCAGACGTTCTCGGCTGGCGGGCCCGGTGGCCAGCACCAGAACAAGACGCAATCCGGCGTGCGACTCGTTCACAAGTCCGGCGTGCGGGCCGAGAGCCGAACCGAACGCAGCCAGCACAAGAACTTCGACAACTGCTTGAAGATGCTCCGGTCGCGGCTCTACGCCATCGAGGAAAACAAACGCCTCGGCGACATGGCTCAGCGCTACGATTCGAAGGGCGAAATCGCGTTCGGCTCGCAGATTCGCAGCTACGTGATGCAGCCGTACACGCTGGTGCGGGACGAGCGCGAGGGCATCGAGGTGAAGGTGCCGGCCGTGCTATCGGTACTCGACGGGAACATCGACGAGTTCATGCACGCCTTCCTGCGGTGGAAGACTGCGAAGGCGAACCGGAAGAAGTAAACCAAAACCCGGTTTCTGCTTTGGAATCCGGGTTTTTGTGAAAGAAACCCGGTTTCCAAAGCAGAAACCGGGTTTCAATCCGCCTCACAAACAATTGCCACTCGCTTGCCCAGCGATCGGGTGAGCATGACGTAGCGATGAACGGTCCCGTGCAGTTTCAGTTTCTTCAACACCGCATTCACGTCCACATCCACGGCCCGCTTCAAGATGGTGACGCGGCCAACGCCCAATTCGCGCAACGCATCGCGGAGGGCCTCGACCTTAAAGGGCAAGCTGCACTCGACCCGATAACGGGCCGCGAAAGGCGAAGGCATCGGCTTTGCACCCGTGAGCACGGCAACTCCGAAATCGACCGCGACGGCATCGAGTTGCTCCGCAAGCAGACCGACCAACCCCGCGCGAATGACGGAAGAATCGGGGTCGAAGAGGAATTCGCGAATCGCGCTTGCCGTGGGATCGGGCGGCGGATCGTCCGAAGCGAGCGTGTGATTCGGGAGCATCGTCGCTCGCCGTTTCACACCTCTGAGTGAGCCGAACCAGAGTGCGCATTCTTTCAGTTCTCCGGCCGAGGAAATGAACTCCACCTCGGCGTCGAACGGTTCCAAATCGTTCCGCGCGACGCCCGGCGCGATCTTCGCCCCAAACGGGAAGTCCACGGGGAAGCGAGCCAATACCGATCCCAGCGGCGGCTGGTACCGCGACGGATTCAAGAAACGGTGCTCGCCATCCCGCCGCGACGGATCGACGAACGCCGCCTCCGCCTTCGGCAACTCCATCGTCAACACATCGCCCAAATGAAATCGAACGCGATGGCCGACGCCAGCAGCCGCGGCGTTCGCTTCCGCCATCGCCAGCCGCAGCGGATCGGAATCGATCGCCTCCACCCGGCAACCCGCCAGGGCCAGGTGAATGGCGTCGATCCCGACGCCGCAACAAAGATCGAGTACGGTCGGGTACGCCCGGAAGCGTTCGGCGCGATGCCGCGACACCGCGTCGCTCGACGATTGTTCCAGGGCTTCCCGCGTGAAGTAAAGCCGATCCGCGAGCGAGTGCTTTTCCCGGGCCCGAATTCGCAACAACACCGTTTCCAGAGCGGATCGGGCGAGTTCAGAACCGTGCCGTTTGCGGAGTTTCTCGAACGCGGTAAGGTACCCGGCCTCCGTGGGAGCGAGCGCCGTCGCATCCGCAAGGGCCCGTTGGCCGGCGGAGGATAGCAGTTCGTGGAAGCCGGAAAGATCCATGCTCGTGAATCGCTCACTCGACAAATTGCAGCGTGCCGATAATCTAGAGAGAACGGGTTCAACGAATTCATCGCGTGGAGGCGAATGTGGGCAATCCAGCAACCGTGATTCGGAAGAAGACCGAGAAGCGCCGCAAGAAGTACGAAGCACGACTCGGGCCCGGCGTCTATTTGCCGAAGGACGAGCGTTTGAAGGTGAACGCGGCCGTCGAGAAGCACCTCGCCGAGAAGAAGGTGACCTCGGCCGCGAATCGCAAGGCCCGAGCCGACAAGAAGGTGGCCGCTGCCGCCGCGGCTGCGGCTGAGAAGAAGTAAGGGTTTGCCGCTTGCGGCTTCGCGATTGCGAAACCGCAAGCGCTTCCTCTGCGCAACCGGAGTTTAACATGCCCGTTTGCGTCCGAGCGCTACCGCTCGTCGTCGGGTTGGTCTACGCGCTTTCCATTTCCACCGCCCAACCGCCGACGGCCCCACCTGCCAAAGTTGCCGATCCGCTCGGCGAGAAGTTCCACTCACACGTCAAACCAATTCTCGAACGCTACTGCTACTCGTGCCACGGCGCGAAGAAGCAAGAAGCGGCCCTCGATCTCAGCAAAGACGCAACGCCCGCCGCCATCGCCAAGAACCTCAAGCACTGGGACATCGTGCTGCAGCGCCTTCAGGACGGCGACATGCCGCCGGAGGATGCCGCACGGCAGCCGAAGCCCGATGAGCGGGCGGCGGTCGTCGAATGGTTGAAAGAATTCCGCAAGCGCGAAGCGGACCGCAACGCCGGCGATCCCGGGCTCGTGCTGGCACGACGGCTCAGCAATGCGGAGTACGACAACACGATTCGCGACCTCACCGGCGTGGACATCCGCCCGACCCGCGAGTTCCCGGTCGATCCCGCGAATGAAGCCGGCTTCGACAACTCGGGCGAATCGCTGGCCATGTCGCCGGCACTCTTGAAGAAGTACCTCGCGGCCGCCCGCCTCGTCGCCGATCACGTCGTCTTGAAGCCAGAGGGTTTCAACTTCGCCCCACATCCCGCGGTCACGGACACGGACCGCGACAAGTACTGCGTGAAGCGGATTCTGGACTTCTACATCGCCCATCAGGTGGACACTGCCGATTACTTCCTCGCGGCCTGGAACTATAGGCACCGCACGGACAAGAACGCGAAGCTGGAGTCGTTCGCGGGCAAACTCAGCCCCAAATACCTCGCCACGATTTGGTCCCTCCTCACGGATGCGGACGAAGCCGCGGGTCCGCTCGCCGCGTTGCGAAAAGCCTGGAACGAACTCCCCGAGAAGGACGCGAAGGCGGGTTGCGAGAAGCTCCGCGACTCGGTCAACAAACTTCGCAAGGATTTCAAGCCGAGGGTCGAGACGATCAGCGCACCCAGCATCTCGGGCGGTAGCCAGCCGTTCTTACTTTGGAAGAACGAGCAGATCGCCGCGAAGCACCGCAGGTACTTTGGCGACGAAAAGGACAAGGTTCTTCGCGCGAGTCTCTCGCGATTCTGCGACGCGTTCCCGGACGCGTTTGTGGTCGCCGATCGCAGCACGAATGCGAGCGTGGCCAACGCCGGGAGGGGTCGGCCGCTCACCGCCGGCTTCCACCTGATGCAGGGCTACTTCCGCGACGACGCCCCGCTCTGCGATCTCGTGTTGAGCGAAGCCGAACGCAAAGAACTCGACGGCCTGTGGCACGAGTTGAACTTCATCGCGCATGCTCCGGAGCGGCAGTATAAGGACTTCATCTTCTTCGAGCGGGCCGAGCCGCCGCAGTTCATCAAGGACGCCGAGTTCGACTTCGCGCGGTCCGAAGACAAGGACTCGTTGACCGATGTGAAGATTAAGCGGCTCGCGGAAGTGTACCTGGCGAAGGCCAAGAAGAAGGGGGCCGATGGGACGGCACAGAAGGCGATCGAGAAGTACTTCACGCAGATGGCCGCAACCTTGCGGCAGGTTGAGAAATCGCGGTTGGCCGCGGAGCCGAGCCATCTCGATTCGTTGGCGAAGTTCGCCGAGCGAGCCTATCGCCGGCCGCTGCTCCCGGTCGAACGCAACGATATCCTCGCCTTCTATCAACGTCTTCGCAAGCAGGACGGCCTCGATCACGAGGAGGCGATCCGCGACTCGGTGGCGAGCGTGCTGATGTCGCCTCACTTCTGCTATCGACTGAACCTCGCGAACTCCGCGGCCACCGTGAAGCCGCTCGCCGACTACGAACTGGCGAGCCGGCTGAGCTACTTCTTGTGGTCGGCACCGCCCGATGCGGAACTCCTCGCTCGCGCCGCGACCAACGACCTGCACAAGCCCGAAATCCTCGAGGGCCAGGCTCGCCGCCTGCTCCGCGATTCGAAGGTGCGCGGCCTCGCCACCGAGTTCGCCGGCAACTGGCTCGACTTCCGCCGCTTCGAAGAACACAACGCCGTCGATCGCGAACGCTTCCCCACGTTCACCAACGAACTGCGGCAAGCGATGTTCGAGGAACCCGTCCGCTACTTCACGGACATCGCGCAGAAGAACCGCTCGGTCCTCGACGTGCTCTACGGCCAGGACACGTTCGTGAACCGCGCGCTTGCCAAGCACTATGGGATGAATCCGCCGGCGAACGACGACTGGATCCACGTTGAAGACGCCGCGAAGTTCGGCCGCGGCGGGATGCTGCCGATGGCCGTTTTTATGACGAAGAACGCGCCGGGCCTTCGCACCAGTCCCGTGAAGCGAGGCTACTGGGTCGTGCGCCGGCTGCTCGGGGAAACGATTCCGCCGCCGCCGCCGAACGTCGCCGAACTGCCCAAGGACGAAGCGAAACTCGGCGAACTGACGCTGCCTCAGGTGCTCGCCAAACATCGGGACAACAAGGCCTGCGCCGGCTGCCACAAGCGGTTCGATTCGGTCGGGCTCGCCTTCGAAGGCTTCGGGCCGGTCGGCGAACTTCGCAAGCTGGACCTCGGCGGCAAACCGGTGAGCACAACCGCGAACTTCCCCGATGGCCGCGACCGCGTCGGCATCAGCGGCCTGCAAGTTTACTTGAAGGACAAGCGGCAGGAGGACTACCTGGATAACTTGTGCCGCAAGCTCTTCGCTTTCGCGCTCGGTCGCACCCTCTTCCCATCCGACGACAAAGCCGTGGCCGCGATGAAGGCGAAGTTGAAGGCGGACGAGTACGCCTTCGGCAGCATGGTGGAATCGATCGTGTCGAGCCCGCAGTTCTTGAACCAGCGTGGGCGAGGAGAATAGGTAAGACCAACTCTTCCAGCCGGTGGCAGCCAGGCCTACTCCCCGAGGCACACCCAAGCTCAGATCGCGTACTCGGTTTCGTAGATCTTGGCGGATTTGGGAGTGACGTACACGTTCTCGCCGGGCTTCAGGTCGAGCGCCCGATAGCGCTCCAGCGTGAGGTCCACGTTGATCATCAGGCCGAAGTCTTCAGCCAGCAGACGCACCTTGACGATGGAACCCGCCGGGTTGATGTGCAGCACTTCGCCCACCATGCAGTTGCGCTCCGCCGAACGCGAGATGTCCAGTTCGTGCGGGCGGATGTAAGCGTCGGCGTGGCCATCCGCCGTCGGCTTGAGCATGCGCGTCGGCAACTCGACCTGCCCTTTTTCGCCGAACAGCGCCCGCCCACCTTCGACCCGCACCGGAAGCTTGTTCACGTTACCGAGGAAGTCCATCACGAATGCGTTCGCGGGGTGCTCGAACACTTCGATCGGCGTGCCGTGCTGCTCCACGCGGCCCTGGTTCATGACCACCACCCGATCCGCGACCTCAAAGGCTTCTTCCTGATCGTGCGTTACGAAGATGCTGGTGACGTGATAGGTATCGTGGAAGCGGCGCAGCCAGGTACGAAGTTCGACGCGAACCTTGGCATCGAGCGCGCCGAACGGTTCGTCCAGAAGTAGCACCTTGGGCTTGGGTGCCAGCGCGCGGGCCAGGGCGATGCGCTGCTTCTGGCCACCGGAGAGTGCCGCCGGGTGCTGTTGAGCTTTTTCTTCCAAGCGCACGAGCTTGAGCAGTTCCATCACGCGGTCGCGGATTTCCTTCTCGGGCTTGCGGCGAACGCGGAGGCCGAACGCCACGTTTTCAAAGACGGTCATGTGGCGAAAAAGTGCGTAGTGCTGGAAGACGAACCCGACGTGCCGATCCTTCGCGGATTGATTCGTGACGTCGTCGGCTTCGTAGTGAACGGTGCCGGAGTCGGGAACTTCGAGGCCGGCGATGATGCGGAGCAGGGTGGTCTTGCCGGAACCCGAAGGTCCGAGCAGCGCGACGAGTTTCCCAGCCGGGCACTCGACCGAGACGCGATCGAGCGCGGTGAAGGAACCGAACCGCTTCGTGACGTTACTAGCCGTGATGCTCATGCGAATCCCAAAACCACTGGAAACGAATCGGCACTACATCGTGGAGGGAATCGGATCGTCGAACTCACGGCTGGACATCGAGGAGTCTTTCTCCTCGGGAGTCACGAGAATGAGAAAGCTCAGTTCGTTAAGCGTATCTTCCGGAAGCTCGTAGAGCGTCGGCCACACTTCCCGATGCCGCAGGGACTTCGTCTTTCCGCGAAAATTCGGATCGATGACGCGGATGCGGACGGAGTACGGCGTGTGGCGGTAAATCTGGATCCGTGCGTGAGGGTTTGCCTCCGCGTACGCAACCATCCGGTCCGCGAACGTTTGCAGTGTGGGATCCGTCTCGCCCATGATTTCGATGGACATCTCAAAGCCTCTTGTCGATGCACTCCCAGATTCGCGAGACTGAGAATCGCTTCGCGTCCTTGTCGCGAGGCATGGCCATCGGATCAGTCCCCGCGCAGCTTCAAGCTGAACTGCACGAGCTTCTCGCGGACTTCGGTGAGCGAGGTCTGGCCGAAGTTCTTGGCTTCGAGCAGCTCGTCCGCGGTACGTTGACAAAGTTCGCCGAAGGTGCCGATTGCGAGGCGGTTCATGCACTTCCGAGCGCGAACCGAAAGGTTCAAATCGCTGACCGGCTTGCTGAGAACCGCCTGCTCCTCGGGGCTGAGGTTCTGCTGCGGGCGGTAGCGGAATTCGTACTGCTGGCCCTGTTCCAACGACTGCCCGATGCGGAGTTGCTTGGCGTTCATGATCGCGCGAACCTCTTCGAGCGAGGTTTCGCCGAAGTTCTTGCTCGCGAGTAACTGAGGCTCGGTGGCGCGGGTGAGGTCGCCGAGCGTGCGGATGTTCATCCGCTTCAAGCAGTTTCGGCTGCGAACCGAAAGTTCGAAGTCCGTGATCGGCACCTCCATCACCTGACGGAACTGCGTGGTGATCTGCTCCTCTTCGGGGCTGTAGTACATCGAGATCGAGGCTTCCGCGTCGCGGACGAAGAGCTTGGCGCGTTCGTCGCTGGGGTCGGCCTTGGCGAGCCGGCGGTAGCACTCGGCGGCCTTGTCGTAGAGTTCGTTATCTTCGTAGAGCACGCCGAGGTTGTACAGCACGCCCTTGCCGATCGGCGGGTACTTCAGGCAGCGCTCGTAGTAGCCGATCGACTCGTGATCGTTCCCTTGAAGGTCGTTGAGGAACCCGAGCCGGAAGAGCGCGCCGGCGTGTCGCGGTTCGAGTTCGACGGAGCGCTCGTAGTGCTTCGCGGCGCGGGGCGAATCGCCCTCGGCCTCGGCGATGCCGCCTTCCTGGAAGTAGAACTCGGCGTTGTGAGCCGCCGCGTCCTTGAGCTTCACGAGAATCGCCTTGGATTCCCCGAGTTGGCCCTGAAGGCGGAGCACGCCAGCACGTTGGAGTTGAACCTGTTGGGCGGCATAGCCCGACTTCTCGGCCTTGTCGAAGGAGGCCATCGCCTCCTTGTACTCGTGGCGATTGACGTGCGCCTGGCCGAGGTAGAAGGCGGCGAGCGGCCCTTCGGACTTTTCGAGGTTCTCGATCGCCGAGCTCATTTGGCCCAAGAAGTAGTGGGCGATGCCGAGCTTCAGATGGATTTTCTTTTGCTGGGGAGCGGCGGCGACGGCGAGCCGCTTGTTGAGAATGTCGAGGATGTCGCGAAGGTTGCGAATCTGAGGCCCGCCCTGGGCCAGACCTTCGCGAAGCTTCGAGACCATACCGCCTTCAAAATCTTCGCGTTCGACCAACAGCGCGCGCAGGTCGATTAACGTTTCCGTCACGGTGAACCTCTGTCTCGTAGTCCGGGCCTTGCCGCGCGTCGACCGATCGCGCGAGAGCCGGGTGTCAATATGCGGGCCGAAGAGTGAAGTTATAGCGACGTGCGTGCTGTGGTGGCAAGAGCGCCCGAAACGTGGGTGCGCCTAGGGATTTTGGCACTCGCTGATTTCCCTGGCGAACCGGTGACGTAAGTCGCCGGGTTTCTCGCACACCCGGCGACTTACGTCGCCGGTTCGCCAAAATCTAAAGGTGAATGGCGCAGGGACATGGGTGGCGCGCGTTGAAGGGACATAGGTGGCGCTTTTCACCATTCCGATGCACGAAGACCTCGTCGCCAGCGATGCGATAGTAAATGCGATAGACGAAGCGACCGCGACGGTACAGCAATTCCCTCACGACCGATCCGCGTCACCCAAGTCGCGAGATGCACGACGGTTGATGTGGACCGTGCGAGACATGGCTCACTGAGGTGGAAGCGGTCCAAAACCATGTTTGCGATAGAGTTGTTCAAAGACTTGGCGATACGGAGTTCCACGTTCGCCCGAATCGATCGATTCCCGAATCATGGCAAGTTCGAGCTCGGGGTCGAACGGGGCCATCGGGTGGTCCGGTGGCAACTCCTCCCGCGATTTCTTCTCACTCATGATTGTTCCTGCCGCTCGCTCTACTTGATGATGTCCTTCACCACGGTGCCGTAGACATCCGTTAGGCGGAAGTCGCGGCCGCTGTAGCGGTACGTCAGCTTCTCGTGGTCGAGGCCCATGAGGTGCAGAATCGTCGCGTGCAAATCGTGGACGTGGACCTTGTTCTCCACCGCGGCGGCACCGAACTCATCCGTCGCCCCGTAGGTCATGCCGCCCTTCACGCCGCCCCCGGCCAGCCAGACGCTAAACCCGATGCTGTGGTGGTCGCGGCCATTGGCCCCTTCACTGGTCGGCGTGCGGCCGAACTCGCCACCCCACAACACCAGCGTTTCATCGAGCAATCCTTTCGCCTTCAGGTCCTTGAGCAACGCGGCAATCGCCTTGTCGCTGTCCTTGGCTTTCGCGCGGTGGCCCTTCTCGACGTCGCTGTGATCGTCCCACGGCTGGCCGCTGCCGTAAAAGACCTGCACCATGCGGACGCCGCGTTCCACGAGCCGGCGGGCCGCGAGGCACGCATCGGGGAAGTAGCCGCGGCCATAGCTGTCGCGAACCTTCACCGGCTCCTTCGACACGTCGAACGCCTCGGTCGCTTCGGTCTGCATGCGGAATGCCATCTCGAGCGATTGAATGCGCGAATCGAGTTGGTCGTCGCCGTTGCGTTGGCCGAGGTGCATCTTGTTGAGTTCGTTGAGCAGGTCGAGTTGTTGGCGCTGCGTGTCGGCACCGAGGTAGCGGTTCTGAATGTGCTCGATGACGCGCTTGGGATCGAGGTTCTGAATGTGGCAGCCCTGGTAGATGCCGGGGAGGAAGCTGTTGCTCCAGAGTGCGGGGCCGACGACGGGTTTGCCGGGGCAGAGCACGACGAAGCCGGGGAGGTTCTGGTTCTCGGTGCCGAGGCCGTACTGCAGCCAACTGCCCATGCTGGGGCGGATCGGCTGCGTGTTCCCGCCGATCATCATCAAGAGGCCCGGCTCGTGGTTCGGGATGTCCGTGTGCATCGAGCGGATGACGCAGATATCGTCGATCTGCTTGCCGATCTCGGGGAAGATTTCGGACACTTCGATGCCGGACTGGCCGCACTTGTTGAACTTGAACGGGGACTTGAAGAGCCCGCCGGTCTTGCGCCGGGACATCACGCTGCCCTTGGGCGGTTGCTGGCCGTGATACTTTTCGAGGGCGGGCTTCGGGTCGAAGGTATCGACCTGACTCGGCCCGCCGTTCATGAATAGGTGGATGACGTGCTTGGCCTTGGCCGGAAAGTGCGCGATCTTCGGCGCGAGCGGGTTGGCCGCCTGGGCCTCGTCGGCGAGTATGCCGGCGAGCCCGAGCATGCCGAGGCCTGTGCCGGAACGTTGCAGCAGCTGTCGACGCGTGAACATCTATATCTCCATCCCGAAATGGGGATTACTTAATTCCAGCTTCTTCTACACGAGTGATCTTCACTTCAATCTCCATACGGTTCGGCGTCCCCGGGGGAAGAGGCGGAAGGAGATGGCCTTCACCATTAGGTTCGACATATGTTTTACCGGGTGCAATGCCTGATCCGTCTTCCATGACGGCGTAAATAAGGTAATTCGGAGGTATATTATGAAGTAGTCTTCCTTGCATATCAACCACCTTGATGTTCGCGGCCACAACACGCACAGGACGGTTGCCTGTGTTTTCCCAATCTACGTAAATCATAGTCGCATCCAGGCCATTGGCAGTTCGGAACGGCTCCGGGCGTATCTTGATAATCTTGACGGAAAGGCGCGGTGCATTCGCCTTATCAACTTCCCGTTTTGCACGCTCTTCGGCTTGTCTCTTGTCTCGCTCCGCACGCTCGGACTCGCTCCTTAGACGAACCTCTTCCGCTTTTCTCTCCCTCTCTGACCGGGCTTGTGCGAATAGCCCATTGACAGCCTTGCTGTCAGAAGCCACGGGGATTTCCTGATCGATCGCCTTCTCAACAAACGATCTTGCAGACTCGGTTTGTCCTTGCTCGATCTCGAATTCGATTACACGTTGAAAGACAAGAGTTTTCTCACCTTTTGGGATCGCTGCGAGATCCTTCTCAATGATCGATTTATACCTGGAAACTGCATCGGCTTTTCGTCCGGCATCCCAGTCGCGATTTGCCGCAACGAGTTCCTTCCTCGCTGATGCGCCCAAGTTCCACGCATAGTAAGTTCCCAGACCGCAACACGCAAAGGTAATGAGGGCGAATACTCCGCACCCGATAGCGAGGTAGCTCTTGGTGCCAAGCCCGGACTGTCTTGATCGCTTTCTCATGCTCCGATTACACCAGTAGTAGAGTGACGGATAGAATAACAGGCCAATTGGAAGGTCACGCACCTTCTAAGGCCCGACGCTCCAAGTTCGCGATGATCTCCTTGAGCGTTTTTCCTTCCTCGGGATGCTCGCGAGCACGCCGACGAATCGGTTCCAGTTCCTTCCTTCGCCACTCGATGTATTCCGGGGAATACACGACGTGCGGCTGCTGTGGAATCGGCCTGCAAACGGCGACGGCTTTCCCTTCTCGGTCGACAAGTCCGACCGGTTCGCCAGACTCCCGAATCTGTCGGGCCAGCTCGTCATCGACCACGATCTGCGCCATGGCGTGTTCCTTGAAGCTCGGTGGACTCCCATTTCGTTACTGCAATCCTATCCGCGAGCGAGGTCGACTACTATGAAGCCGTGGTAAGAATCAACGACAAATCCAGGTTTTTCTTCCGTCTTCTTCTTCCGGTCATTCCCTCGAGACGTCACCGCCCACGCCGCCGGGCGAAGCCCGGCCACCCACGCATTTCACCGCCGATCGAACCGAGAACTCAACACGCGAAGACCGCACTCGACTATCCGAGGTCGCGGACGCCCCGACCAAGCGGGCACTGCGTCCGGCCCCACCCATCCTCATTCGCCGCCCCGCCGCCCCTTCGTTAGGCCGTCCGCTGGTGATTCACCCGGCGGCTCACGCCGCTCGGCTCGCCACACGCGAACAGACCAAGCTCCGAGATGACGGGGATGGGTCTCCTCGTGATCCCACCCGGCCCACCGGTTCTGTTCCACTTCAACAACCGAGTGACACTGTGGTGTCACTCCCAAGAACGATCGCGACACCCGCCGCCCTCTTCACCCCCCTCCAGGGCTCTTCTCTTCGGCGGCAGTCCCGTTCGCGGAAGCGGACGGGCCTGCACTGGCAACGCGCATCACGTCGCACCCGCGACCTCCAGAACGGGGTCCGACTTCCACCGCTTGCCGTCGCGGAGCATCGCCCAGCACCGCACCAACAGCTTCCGCGCCAACGCCACGATTGCCGGCTTCTTGCGGGTCGTGCCGCCTGCCGTGAGCCGCGCGTATACCGCACGCGCCCACGAGTTGTAACGCAGCATCACCCACGCGCACTCGACCAAGAGCTTCCGCAGAACGGCCGGGCCGCGACGCGTGATCCGGCCCTTCCGGTCCGTCGTCCCGCTCTGATATTGCTTCGGAACCAGACCCGCGTACGAACCGACCTGCTTGGCATTCGCGAACCGCTTCGCATCCCCCAAATGCGCCGACACCGCCTCGGCCGTCCGCGGACCGACGCCCGGAATCAGGCCTCCGAGACTTTGCGGTTTCCGCCGCCGGCCTGCTCCTTCATTTTGGCGGCGAGTTCTTGGGCCTGGGCTTCTCGTTCGGGCGTCAGAGTCGTGGACATGGGGATCCTCCCGGGCGAGCGGTTTTGCGACCATCAACGTAATCCATGATGGAATATACACAAGTTCCACCAACTCTGGAGCTGCTTACCCCAGGAAGCGCATCCCTCCGGGTTTCGATTTGAGAATGCGGCGTCCGTCTGGTATCATTTCACCTGACACGCCGACTCTCCCGCCGAACTTACTTCCCGACCGCACTCCCGCCGATTGAGGCGATCATGCTGCTGACCGCTCGCTCCCTGGCCGCACTCGCGGCGTTCGTCGCGCTGCCCAACCTCGTTCGAGCCGCGGACGACCCCAAGGCCGTCGAGTTCTTCGAGAACAAGATTCGCCCCGTACTCGTCGAGCACTGCATCAAGTGCCACGGCGAGGTGGCCGCGAAAGAGAAGAAGCTCAAGGGCGGTCTTCGCCTCGACTCCAAGGCTGGCTGGCAAAAAGGTGGCGACACGGGAGTCGCCATCGTGCCGGGCAAGCCGAGCGAAGGCACGCTGCTCGCCTCCATCAAGTACGACGGCGACAACAAGATGCCGCCCAAGAGCAAGCTCCCCGCGAACGCGATTGCCGACTTCGAGAAGTGGATCAAGGACGGCGCGGCCGACCCGCGCGGCGAAGTGGCCATCGCAAAGGCCCCGACCATCGACTTTGAGAAGGGCCGTCAATTCTGGTCCCTCCGCCCCCCGATGAGCCGCGACGCGAAGGGCGCGACAATCGATTCCTTCGTCGCCGAGAAGTGGAAGGAAAAAGGCCTCGCACCCGTCGCCGCCGCCGACAAGCGCACCCTGATTCGCAGGGCGTACTTCGACCTGCTCGGGCTTCCGCCGACACCCGAAGATGTCGATGCGTTCATTGCGGTCTCGGAGGCGAACCCGCAAGCGGCTTATGAGAAGCTCATCGATCAGTTGCTCGCCAACCCGCACTACGGCGAGCGTTGGGCCCGATACTGGCTCGATGTCGCCCGCTACGCCGAGGATCAGGCCCACACCTTCGGCGTGAAGCCGAAGTCCAACGCCTGGGTCTATCGCGACTGGGTTATCAAGGCGTTCAACGCGGACATGCCGTTCGACCGGTTCGCGAAACTCCAGATCGCCGGCGACCTGCTGCCGGACGCACCGGCCGATGCGTTCGACAAGTTCGCCGGGCTCGGCTTCCTCGGGCTGGGAGCCGAATACTACAAGGACCCGATCAACGACCAGATCGTGGCCGACGAACTCGACGACCGCGTGGACACTCTCACCCGCGGGTTTTTGGGCATCACGGTCGCCTGTGCCCGCTGTCACGATCACAAGTTCGACCCGATCCCGACCCGCGATTACTACTCGCTCGCCGGCATCTATCTGGGCACGGCCCTTTCAGAATACCCGCTTGCTCCGGCCGAGGAGGTGAAGGCATACGCTGCCGCTCAGGCCAAGGTGAAGGCGGCCGAGGATGCGTTAAAGAAGGCCCAGGCGGACGCCAAGGCCAAGCCGGCCGACAAGGACCTCGCCGCAGTTGTCAAGGAGCAGGCGGCGTTGGTGGAACAGACGAAGAAGGCTCTGCCGAAGCCACCGCTGGCGGCACACGTCATCTCCGGCAAAGGCCAGACCATGAAGGTCTACATCCGGGGCAACCCGGCCACCAAGGGCGAAGACGCCCCCAAGGGCTTCCTTCAAGTGATCGCTTCGAGCCCGCCGCGCAAGCAAGGGTCCGATTTCACCCGGCTCGACTTGGCCAACGCGATTGCGACGAGCGAGAACCCGCTGACGGCCCGCGTCATTGTGAACCGCGTCTGGGCTTGGCACTTCGGCCGCGGCATCGTGAACACGCCCAGCAACTTCGGCAAGCTCGGCGACGCTCCCAGCCACCCGGAACTCCTCGACCACCTCGCCATCGAGTTCGTCAAGCACGGCTGGAGCATCAAATGGCTCCACCGGGAAATCATGATGTCGAAAGTTTATCAGTTAACCAGTCAGTCCAATATCGAGAACAACAAGAGCGACGCGGCGAACGTGTATCTGTGGCGCGGCACCCGCAAGCGACTCGATGTCGAAGCGTGGCGCGATTCGCTCCTCGCGATCAGCGGCACACTCGACGAAAAGGAAGGCGGCCCGACCTTCGACCTGAAGGACGCGAGTTCGAAACGCCGCACGGTTTATGCGAAGGTGAGCCGCCACGAACTGGACGGCCTGTTGCGGCTCTTCGACTTCCCGGATGCGAACGTGACCGCCGACAAACGCAGCATCACGACCGTGCCGCAGCAGCAGTTGTTCGCGCTCAACAGCGACTTCATGGTGAACCAGGCGAAGGCATTCTCGCTTCGCGTTTCCAAGATGGGTTCGACGGATGAGGACCGCATCAACGCGGCGTATCGTCTGGCGTTCAACCGGTTGCCCGCCCCGCGCGAATTGTCGATCGGCGCGACGTACCTGAAGCTCCCGGCGAAGCCGGACGACAAGCTGACCCGCTGGGAACAGTATGCTCAGGCCCTGCTGGCGAGCAATGAAGTGATGTACGTGGATTGATCCAGCGGATAGGATTGCAGAGACTAAACGGGAGGCCACATCATGACCGCGACACACGACATCACCGAACGGGAACTGGAGACGCTCTACGAGCGCCTCGCGAACGAGTATTGCCGCTCCCTGCCCTTGGAGCATTTCATGGAATCCACGGACCAAGCGAACCAGCGAAAGATCACGCTGGAAAGCCTCGATCTCGTCACCGCTCAGTGGCCCGAGTTCCAGGTGTTCAGCGAGTTGCTCATCCTGTACCCGCTGACGGACGCGGACCTGAAGAAGCCGACCCGCGTCTGCCCGGACAACATGGTGGTCGTTCACGACGAGCCGATCAAGGCCAAGGGAAGCTTCAACGTTCCGCTGCAGCCGGCAGGGCCGACGCTGATTCTCGAATACGTTTCGACGGAGAACAAACGCAAGGACTACGTCGACAACCGCCGCCGCTATGCGAACGATCTTCAGGTGCCGTACTATCTGCTGTTCGAGCCCGAGGCTCAGAAACTGACAGTGTTCCGGCTCGTGGGCAAGAAGTACGTCGCGGTGAAGCCAAACGCGTCCGACCGCCTGGAGATTCCGCCGCTGAAGTTGGAGGTGGCGATTCACGAAGGTTGGGTACGGTTCTGGTTCGAGGGCGAACTGCTGCCGCTACCGGGCGAATGGGTGAAGGAACGTGATGCGGCCAACGCGGAGATCGAGAAACTGCACACGGAAATCGCCATACTGAAGGCTGCGCAGTTGCGATAGAATTGAATCTGCCCAGAGGGAGAGCAAAATGGCACAGATTGTCGCAAATGCTGAGTTGGTCCTACAACTGTCCTCGGCCAACGGCCCCATTCAAGTTGTGGACGATCAGGGCCGCATGATCGGCTACTGCATGGCGGTCAAGTCCGCCGCTCCGTCCGATTACTCGCCTGAGTACATCGAGGAACGCCGGAAGGCGCTGGCATCCGTTCGCGAGCAAGTCCGCACCAATCCCAAGAGCGGGAAGCCGCTGAAAGAGATTCTCGCGAACCTGAACCGACTCGCCGGAGAGGGGTCGTGAAGTTCTACGACTTGATTTGGATGCCGAAGGCGGAGAACCGGCTGGCCGAAGTCTGGATGGCGGCTCCCGACCGCAATGCCGTCACGCACGCCGCAAACGGGATCGATGCGGACTTGGAGGTGTTTCCGAACTCGGTCGGCAAGCTCGTGTTCGATACCGTTCGGGAACATTCCAATGCAGTGTTGACGGTGGAGTTCGAGGTGGTCGAGGAGGATCGGTGCGTGTTCGTTCTGGACGTGTGGAGCACCAAGACCGGCAAACCGGACCCGACCGAGAATTGATCCTGCCATTCGAGGGCGAACTCCTGCCGCTCCCCGGAGACTTGATGAAGGAACGTGACGAAGCCAAGGCGGAGAACGAAGAGCAACGGAAAGAAATTGCCCGGCTGAAGGCTGCCCGGAATGGTGCCCACTGAATACTCGGGTTGCGACAGAATACTCGTAGCAGGAAGAAACGATGCACGATAAATTCAACCGGAAGTTGATTTCCACGCGCAAGAAAGCGAAATCGTCCACGGCACTCTACCTCGGCATCGCGGGTGGGGCTTTCGCGCTGATCGCGGTCGTCGGCGTCGTTCTATTTATCGTCCTGAAAAAGCCCGGCGAAGGGGGGTTCGGTTTTTTGAACTCGAGAGTAACCGAGGACAATTACATCGCCGTGAAAGACGGGGCCGACCTCGCCGAGGTGGAGGCGATCCTGGGGAAGGGCCGCCCGCCGACCGATGGGGATTTCGATGCGATTTTCGGCACCGACGACGAACGGAACATGTACATGCAGAAGAACCAGCAGCGGGGGCCGTGGGTGGAGAACCACCGACGCGGGCTGGTGCTAGCCTGGAACAGTGGCAAGGCGCGCATGCTCGTCGTCTTCACCCAGCCTCCAGACAAGGGTGGGCGCGTGATCGGCAAAGTCCTCCTCAAGGCGGACGGGTCGGTGGCGACCATGTACGGGACAGGGCAGCCCGAGCAGCCCGCGCCGTCGCCCACTCAACCGTCGCCCGACGCGAACGGAACTCGGACGCTGAAATTTCCACCGACTCAACGGACGGACGATGGCCCGCCGACGCGCATCGCACCCGCCGATCTGCTCGCCGAATTCGCCGCCGACCGCGCGGCCGCGATGAAGAAGTACCAGGGCCGCAAGGTCACGCTCACCGGCCCGGCCAGCGACATCCAGCAAAACGTCTTCTCGTTCCAGGCCGCCAGCGGGACGGCCAAAGTGAGCGTCACCCTGATCACCCCGACGAACGTGCCGGAGCCAAACCTCCTCAAGCAAAAGAAGAACGGCGACACCCTCACCGTCACCGGCACCGTGCGCTTCTACTTCGCGGACACGAACCTGCTGATCGTCGATCACGGCAATTTGGACAACTGACGAATCGGAGTTCCCCCTGTCGCGTCGACAACTGCTCGCTCGCTCCGTTACCGGGCTCGGCATGCTCGCTCAGCACCTGACGCTGCTCGGCTCGCCCTTCCGAAAGAATCCATGCAAGCCGTGGTGTTAACGTGAAAGGGTCGCCCTTCACATCCCTTGGGAGGCTTGCCATGACCACGACCGCCGACACCATTCTCGCCATCGACCTCGGCCGATTCAAGTCCGTTGCCTGCGTTTATTCGCGGAGCAGCCGCAACCATGCCTTCCGCACCATCGACTCCAAACCGGACGCACTCGCCCAACTGCTCGCCGAGCATCCCGGTAGCCTCGTCGTGATCGAGGCGTGCGCCAACGCCGGATGGGTTCACGATCGGACCGTCGCCGTCGGTCACATTGTGAAGGTCGCCAACACCGCCGCCGCGTGGAGTTGTGGCCGACGGTGAAGCAACGACGCAGGCGAGCCGGGTTGCGTCAGCACCCGGAGCGAGCCGGACGCGGAAGGGGAAGAACCGGGCGGCGACGGCGTTGCGATTGGCGGCGTGGTCCTTGATGCGGAGCCACAGTTA
>JAYTGN010000155.1:0-5673 GCA_043733485.1 Gemmataceae bacterium | reverse complement strand
TGAGTCGCCGGGTTGCATCTCCAACCCGGCGACTCACGTCGCCGGTTCGCCTGGAATGCCGGTGTCTTTGGTTTTTGACTGTCAGTAGCTGCGATGCGTAGTCCTCGGATCGCGCTCCGCTCCGAGGACTACGCGTCGCGGCTAAACTGTTTGCGTGAACTGCTTCGCGATGTCGAGGCCGACCAGGTCCGACCATGCGGCCAGCAGTTTGGTGAAGACCGGTCCGGGCCATTTGAGTTCGCGCGCGTCGATGGTTCTCACGCCAGCAAGGCCGAACGCCGTCCCCGTCAGCATCAATTCGTCGACACCCACAGCTGAAAGCGGAATCGGCTCCTCGCGGAACGCGATCTCAAGTTTGCCGCAGAGTTCCTTCGTGACTCGCAAGCTGATCCCATCCAAGATCTGTTCCCGTGGCGGCGACACCACGACACCTTCGACGACCGCCAATAGGTTCGCCACACTCGTCTCTGTGAGAGCCCCGTTCTCGGTCGACACCGCCAACGCATGTGGCACTCCGGACACTTTCCGCGCCCGATGATCGGCAACGTACCAGTTCATCCGGCTGCGATGCTTCACCGTCGGCGGCACGATCGCATCGGACTTCGCACCGACCTCGCCCACGGCGACGAGCGTCGCCCCTTCCGCGAAGAGCGGCCGATAGCGCGCGAACGGCAGCGAATACGCGTTCATCCCCAACGTCGGCGGGCCGTTGTTCGCTTCGCCCAGGTAGAAGCCGAGCGGCCCCGGCGTCGCGAACGTCACCAGTTGCAACTCGCCGCCCGGCGGAAGGAGCTTCGCATTGTGGGCAACGAGTTCCTCGGCAGCCGCTGTGAGTTGTTCGTCCGTGGCTTCCAGCGGGACGTAGCACGCTTCGCAATCGCGGCGAAAGCGGGCGAGGTGATCGGCCCAGCCGAAAAGCCTGTGCCGGAACGTGCGCGCGTTGTCGACCACCGTCGCCCCAGAGACGAACCCGGCATCGTGCAGCGGCAGCGCCGCTTCGCGAAACGGAAGGAACCGACCGTTGAGGTAGGCAAGGGGAGCGTTCATGGATTGCAGCCGAATCAGGCGGTACTCGATACCAGTTCTGGCGCGGTCACCGCTGGAACGCGATCCTTGTGAAGGTCGAGAAAGCGGGAAGCGGAGGCGAGCAATGCTTCGTCTTCCACATCCCAAACTCGCATCGTGCCCCCGGCCGAACTCGTCAAGTTACAAACGAGTTGGCCGAATCGCCGGTCAGGGAATCGCCGCAGAATCTCGATCATCGTCTCGCAGAGGTCCCGAAGTTGTGCTTCGTTCATGGCATTCGCTCTCCGACAGTTGGTAAATGGCTGAAGTCGAGGTTCGGGTTTTCTTCCATCACTTCAACGGCAACGAGTCGTCCCGGATCAACCTCTGCGGCCCGCGTCGCGCGGGTCACTCCATTCTGGATCATGAGATTTCCGTTGCCATCCCTCGCCACCTCGAGTGCTGGCATCCCGTCGAAACGATCCCCGTGGCGAGCATACTGAAGTCCGAGCTTAAAGAGGTCTACTCCGTCTTCTCGCTCGGAGGGCAGGTGCAGTGTCCGGGGATCGATCTGGAGGACTTCGCGGGGCACGACTCACTCCTCTTAACCATATTAGTCTATGCCGCTTGCCGAGTGAATCCGTGCGTGCCGATCACCTCATCGAGAACATCCAACGTCCGCTCGGTGGCCCCCTGTTGACGTCGAACCAGTTCCCGCGCCGCGGAACCCATTCGATTGCGGAGAGGCTCATCCGCGATCAGCTTTGCGAGTTCGGCTTCGAGTTCGGAGGCGTCCTGCACCACGATCGCGCCGCCGACTTCGACGAGGCGTTGGGCCGCGTCTTTGAAGTTCCAGACGTGCGGTCCGAAGGCGCAGGGCACGCCGTATCCGGCGGGTTCGATCATGCTTTGGCCGCCGCGATGGCCGTCGAGGCTACCGCCCGTGAAGCCGACATCCGCCAAGCTCCACGCCGCCCCGAGTTCGCCGACGGTGTCTAGCAGCACGATCGCGGGCATCTCGATAAGTGGCTCGCGAATCTGCGAACGGCGCACGAACGGCAGCCCCGAATGCTCCACGAGGCGGGCGACTTCCTCGAAGCGATCCGGATGCCGAGGCACGAGAATGAGTCGCAGTTGTGGGAAGCGCGTGCGCAGGTTCGCGAACGTGCCGAGAACGATGGACTCTTCCGGAGCGTGCGTGCTCCCGGCGAGCAGGATGATCCTGTCGGATCGCGGTGAGAGCAATCGCGCCAGTTCGCGCGTCTGAGGCGTGTCGCGTTCGCCGTTCGCGCCGTCGTACTTCACCGATCCCGTCGTGGCCAATTTTTCTGAAGGCACGCCGAGTAGCAGGAAGCGCTCCGCGTAGTCTTCTTCCTGCACCGCAAAGCGCGCGACTTTGTCGAAGAGCAGCCTCCGGGCGATACCCGCGACGCGGCTCAAGCGTCGGAAACTCCGCGGGCTCATGCGCGCGTTCACGACCGCGACGGGGATGCTCAGTCGCTTCGCGGCCCGCAGGAAGTTGGGCCACATCTCGCTTTCGGTGAGCACCACGAGCGCGGGTTTCACGTCACGCAGTGCTCGCTTCACGGCCCAGGAAAAGTCGAGCGGCCAGACGATCACCGCAAGATCCGAGAAACGCCTGCGCGCTTCAGCCAGCCCCGTGTCCGTCGTGGACGACACGACGACGAGCCAGTTCGGATGCCGTTTGCGGAAGGCGGGAACGAGCGTGCCGAGGAGGTTCACTTCGCCGACGCTGACGGCGTGGAACCACGCGACCGGCTTGCGATGGGGATTGGTCGCCGAGACGTGGCCGAGGAACTTCGCAACGAGCGTGCGGCGATAGCGGCCGGTTGCGATGGCCCGCCACGCGAGCCACGGCGAAAGCAGGGCGAGCACGAACAGGTAGAGGAGGTCCAGCAACAGCATGGGCAGAGCTTACCCCGCCCAGCTTCCACGACGCAACCCGACGCGAACGTGAACCGCGTGCGGCTTCGCGAATGGGGCCATCGCGAAGCCGCAGTGGGAATCAGTCCGACAGGTTCACCAAGTAATCGTCGAAGCTCTTCTTCGCCGCGAACTCGTCGCCCATCAGCTTCTTCTGATTCGCAGTGAGTCCGTCGATCTCCTTCTCCTGATCGCTCAACTTCTTCAGGTAGACCGTGTAGACCTCCGCCTCCTTCGGCGTGTTCGCCAGGTTCTTGCGGATGCGGTCCTGATCTAGATTGAGGCGGTTCAAGTCCGCGACCACCTGCGCCAGTTCCCGACGATGGTTGTCCCACATCCCCTTGAGCTTCAGCGTCTCGGTCAGCTTCGCCTTCAGCGCCGGGGTCGCCTCGTTCAGCGAGATGAAGTAGCGAATCTGATCGTCGGGCGAATTGCTCAGCGAGATCGACGTGGCCAGATCGCGTTCCTCGGTCACCTTGTAGGTCGATTCCTGCCCGGCCTTCACACTCGTGCTGAAACGGTACACGTCCTTCGTGTCCTCGATCGGCTTCACGCCTTCGACCAACTTGAACTGCTGATTCGTCCGATTCGGGTGCTCGATGATGATCGAGCGATCCTGCTGCGAGCGGTTCGCGATGCGGTAGTTCTTCTCCTCGCGAATCTTCGTCGTGGTCGTGACGATGCCCTTCACGGCCTTCACGCTGGTGAGTTTAGACGAGCCGATCCCGTTCTGTGGATCAACCTCGGTACCGAGGTCGATGGCGTAGCTCACCAGGCGCTCTTCGTTCGGTTGAACGTCTAGCACGCGGGTGTCGCCAGCGTAGGTGCTGCCCTCGAATACGGTGATCGGCCCCTGGCTCAAGTGCAGGCCGGAGGTGTTCTTGAAGCGGAGCCCGAGCAGCGGGTGCTTCGGTTGAACGCTCGGGTTGTAGATGCTGACGCGGGCACCCTCGACATCCTTGCCCACGATGGGAAGCATCGCGCTCTTCTGACGGGCGAGGCTCACGGGGTGATCGATGGCGTACTGGAAGAAGTCGCCGAGTTGTCCGCCGGTGGCGGCGCTACCCACGGCACCGGTGCCGAGCCTGAGGGCGAGTTGCTTCTCAACTTGCTGGGCGAAGCGCGCCTGGGGATCGTTGACTTGGAGGCGATAGACGGCAGCGTCCTTGGGTTCCGGGAGTTGATCCTTGGCTTTATCTTCCTTGAGTCCTCTTTTCTTACCGAGGCGAGACTCGAGCCCAGGATCTTCGTTCGTGAGGTCCTTGGCAGCGTCATCCAGTTTCCGGTTGAAGCCGCCATCGTAGGTCGGCGGGCGGAGCGATGCGAAGAGTTCGGGTTCGACCGTGGGCCGATTGATGAACAGCGGATTGTAGAGGTCCATCTTGAAGCTGATCGGCCGGCCGCTCACCAGAGCCATCTTCACGCCGGACCAGTCCTCGTCGGTCGGGTTCTCGACGATGGCCCAACCCTGCAAGTACGGCTTCCCACCCTTGTTCTCCGCGTCGAGCACGAGTCGGTACGAAGTCTTCCAGATGGGTGCCTCGACGACGTAGCCCACTTGCACCTTGCGCTTGCCGTCGCCTGCAAAGTGCAGGCTCACGGCCTTCTTCGCGCTGTCGTGATTCAGTGCGAGCACCTCGAGCGCCCGGCGGAATTCGCTTTCCAGCACCGGGTTGCTGAAGCGGAGTTGCTGAATCTCGCTGAGCTTCACCGAACGCAGGCCTTCCGCACACCACATGTTCAGCACTTCGACTTCGACGACTTCCTTCCCCACGGCGGTCTTCTGATGCTCGATGCCGACGATGGTGCCGATCAGCTTGCCCGGCTGGTTAGCGGCGTTCGGCTGAACGGTCACCTCGATGCGTTCGCCGCGGGCCTGGCCGAGGATCTCCCCGTAAGTGGGGTTGTTGTTCAAATTGATGGCGAAGCTGGAGAGCGTGCGGGCGATCGGCTCGCGCGAGTCGTAGCTCACCGCCGCGATGCGACCGCCGTTGAAGTCTTCGAGCACCATGCTCTTCAACAGGTCGTTGATGTCCGTTTCTTGGAAGGCGAGATCGACGCGGGCATCGCCCTCGACTTCGCCACTGCGCGAGAAGTAGCCGACGCCGCTGTTGAACAGCACGACGCGGGTCATCGGCAGGTTCACGGCGGGCTTGAGGTCTTGCTTGCCTTCGGCGGCACCGGCTGCGAGCCAGCGATCGACGCCCACGCCGGCACTCACGGCCCCGGCCACCGGCACGCACCACAGCAATTTGCGCGAAAACATGCTCCGCCTCCGCAAGGGAAAGGTCCAGTCTTCAGGATGATACCCGATAAGACGCGAATGCGGCGCGGGCCGCACGCGGCGCGGGCCGTTTGTTACAGAGCGGTTACGGAGTCGGGAGGAAGGATCAGTTGCCGATGGGATCGGGTCGACCGGCGCTCGCATCCCAAACCGAGAGGATGCGAACCTGGAGATCGTCGACATCGATCTCAAACTCGACGCCGAGCGGCGCGACGATCAACACACGGACCGTATCGAACACGAGATCGCCCACGGTATCCGGATCGACTGCAAGAAGCTCGTCGATCGCGTTCGAAGCGTGAGTCACGCCGTTTCGATCCAAAGCTGCTATCCAGACGAGCGCTAGATCAACCTGGCTGAATCCCCTCGCCATGAGTGCGGATGGTTTCGCCAAGTTCACACATTCAGCGGCCGACCGGCGTACGTCCACTTGAACGGCT
>JAYTGN010000154.1:0-5721 GCA_043733485.1 Gemmataceae bacterium | reverse complement strand
GAGCGGAGCGCGACGCATCCGTCAATGTCGCGCTCCGCTCCGAGGACTCCGCGTCGCGGCTAAACTATAAATCATTCAATCGTTGTTGAACTCGATCTTCCGCTTCGAGAGTTGATTCTGCAAACGCTGCACGATGCTCGAGTGCATCTGACTCACCCGGCTCTCGCTCAGGTTCAACGTCGCCCCGATCTCCTTCATCGTCATCTCCTCGTAGTAGTAGAGGATGACGATGAGCCGTTCGTTGCGATTCAGGCCGCGGGTCACGAGCCGCATCAGGTCGCGGTTCTGCATCTTCTGCGTCGGATCCTCGGCCTTCTTATCCTCGAGGATGTCGATCTCGCGCACATCCTTGTAGCTGTCCGTTTCGTACCACTTCTTGTTCAAGCTCACGAGATTGACGGCGGTGGCTTCGCCGACGTAGTCGTCGATCTGTTCGACCGGAACGCCGAGCTTCTCGGCGAGTTCCTCACGGCGGGGCGGGCGACCCAGAGTGGCTTCGAGTTGCTTGCGGGCGGCTTCCATCTTGCTCGACTTCGAGCGGACCAGCCGCGGCACCCAGTCCATCGTGCGCAGTTCGTCCAACATGGCACCGCGGATTCGCGGCACGCAGTAAGTCTCGAACTTCACGCAGCGAGTCAGGTCGAAAGCATCGATCGCGTCCATCAGCCCGAACACGCCGGCCGAGATGAGATCGTCGAGTTCGACGCCATCCGGTAGGCGGGCCCAGATGCGTTCGGCGTTGTACTTCACGAGCGGCAGGAATTTTTCGACGAGACGATTGCGCATCTCGACGGTCGGCCGATCGCGGTACTCCACCCACACCTGCTGAATATCCATCTCGACATGGGTCACGTTTCAATCCTCCCTGATCGGGCGAGCCGCCCTTCGCCATGTCCCGCATCGCCAGCACCGAGGTTGGGTTGCCCCGCTCTCGGCCACCGACTTCCCCCACGGGTACCTGGTTCGACAGCCGCGTCGGAAGTCTCGGTTCGCTCGCTGTAGCGCCCGCGTCGGCTTCCCCCGCCGGTCGCGTTCGGTCTGCAGCGGTTGATCCGAGAAAGCGACTGCCCTCCAGAACGAAAACCAACGGCTCGCCTGTCTCCCCCGAGGCGCCGGGCGGGAACGCCGGCACCGACCCCAGGCACTTATCGGCCTCCGACCCGG
Organism: Gemmataceae bacterium; assembly: GCA_043733485.1. Lineage (GTDB taxonomy): Bacteria > Planctomycetota > Planctomycetia > Gemmatales > Gemmataceae > Urbifossiella. The sequence goes on along the minus strand of JAYTGN010000154.1, from coordinate 4,557 downwards.
TGGACCTGTAACGATTCCACCGGCGGCTCACTCGGCTTGCCCCGGTTGCCCCAATTGCCGAACGGCGGACCGCAGTCCGCTCCGTCGGCACGAGCCGGAGAAGCATGGCGAGAACGGCAAACTGCGAGTTCGTCGCGGCCACCGTTCCCCAACGGGTGCCGCATTCGCATCTGCCGACTGCTTGAGTGAGGGGGGGCTTATGCCGCGTGACGTGCCCGATGAACAGGGGAAGATTTACAATCTGGCCAGTTCCCGCGCTCCGGCTCGATCCGCGGCGGAAGAACCGTTAAGATGTGCAAGGTCGGCGGTTTCTCGAGGTTCGCAGGAGGCTTCAGGATGAACCCATTCAAACGCTCGGTCGGCGCTGCAGTCGTGGCGGCAGGCGTGTCCGCGAGTCCCGGTTGCCTGCCCACCACTGCGGAATCATCGGGCACCGATCTGCCCAAGAAGACCGAGTTCGCCGAAGATGCGACGGCGAAGGTCGTCGCCCCGGTGGACGTGAAGTTCGACTCCGAGCGGTCGCTCAAGTACCTCAAGCAACTCTGCGACATCGGCCCGCGCATCAGCGGCTCCGACGGCATGAAGAAGCAGCAAGAGATCGTCGAGAAGCACTTCAAGGATCTGGGCGCGACGGTGACGCGACAGGAGTTCAAGGCCCGGCAGGTGAGCCGCAAAGCCAACACCGACATGACGAACTTCGTGATCTCGTGGCATCCCGAGAAGGAACGCCGCATCTTGATTTGCGCCCACTACGACACGCGACCCGTTGCCGATCAGGAGGAGAATCGCCGCAACTGGACGAAGCCGTTTGTGAGTGCAAACGACGGTGCCAGCGGCGTGGCCATGATGATGGAACTCGGCCACCACATGAAGGGGCTCAAGAGCGAAGTCGGCGTCGATTTCGTGTTCTTCGACGGCGAAGAATACGTCTTCGAGACGGGCCAGTTTGGCAGCGACAAATACTTCTTCGGCTCCGAACACTTCGCCACCGACTACACGAAGACGCGAAATTCGCGCAAGTTCAAGTACGAAGCCGGGGCCCTGCTCGACTTGTGCCATGCCAAGGGGGCGGTGTTGAAGGTGGAGCAGTACTCCTATGCGGCGGCACCGAAGGTGTGCGAACAAATTTGGGGCGTGGCCCAGGGCATCGGCGCGAAGTCGTTCAAGTGGGTGCCGGGGCCCGAAGTGCTCGACGATCACATTGCCTTGAACCGAGCCGAGATCCCGACCGCGGATATCATCGACTTCGAATATCCGCACTGGCACAAGCTCACGGATACGCCCGATAAGATTTCGGGTGAACAGATGGCCGAGGTCGCGAAGGTGCTCGCCACATGGTGGACGATGGTCAAGTGAGATTCACCCCCCTCGGCGATCAGGCCGTGCTCGCGTACTTCGCCGACGAAGCCGCTGCGGTCCGGTTTGCGGAGGCACTTCGCGCGGCGAATCCGCCGTGGTTGCAGGACGTGGTGCCGGCCTACGCCAGCGTCGGGGTCTTCTTCGATGTCGATGCGATTGCGTTGAGTGAAGTGATTGCGTGGCTTGAACAGGTGCGAAGCGCTCCGCTCCGAGGACTCCGCGTCGCGGCTAAACGGTCTGCCACCATCCCCGTCTGTTACGACTTCCCACTCGATCTGCCCCGCGTCTGCGAGCACACCGGGCTCGCCGCCGAGGATGTCATCCGGCTTCACACGTCCATCGAGTACACGGTGTACGCGATCGGCTTCGTGCCGGGATTCCCGTACCTGGGTTACTTGCCGGATGAACTGTGCGGGGTGCCGCGGCTGGCGTCGCCGCGGTTGAAGGTGGAACCGGGATGCGTGGGCCTGACGGGCCGTCAGACGGGGATCTATCCGCTGGCGCGGCCGGGAGGTTGGAACCTCATCGGCCGCACCCCGCTGACCATCGTCGATGTGAAGGACGGCTTCTTCCCCTTGCGCGTCGGCGACCGCGTTCGCTTCGAACGGATCGACGAGTCGCGCTTCGGGGAACTTCAAGGCGAGCGACTCAGTAGTCGCGCGAACTGAAACGCCAGCAGGACAGTGCGAGGACAACCGCAATGAATGCCAGTGAAACGCCGATCATTTCAACCCACGAAGTTCGCGGGGCTTTCTCATAACCCTGCTTCTTCAACTGGTAAGGAGTCAGCACTCCCTCCGCGATCACCCGTCCGAGCCGATCGTCCAGTTGGTAGGTCCGTGGCGACATGGCATGAACGGCTTTGAAAGGAACGAAACTCCAGGTGGGCAGAAAACCCCAGAGTGGTGCATCGGGATCGAGTTGCCGCATGGCTCGATCTCCATCCGGCCGATCACCGTCCTCGTTGTCGGGGCGTTGGCGACCGGGACCGCCCGATTTTTCAGCGGCAATAGCCTCTTCGCGATTCTCGATTCCATCGTTGACTTTGCCCACGACCCACAAGGCACACCAGGCCATGCCCGTCGCGAGGATCGCAACGATCGTGTTCCGGGTCGCCGCGGCCGCCAGCGTTGAGACCGCGTAGAGCACGGCGAAGTAGAAGGTCAGGATCGGGATGATGGCGAGGAAGTTCACCCCCCACAGACCGGTCCGCATTCCGATCATCAGCCAGACTCCCATCACCGTGAAGGCGGTCAGCACGAGAACGAACGTAAGACCGCCGACGTACTTGTAGATCAGCAAACGGGTGCGGCCGATCGGCTTTGAAACCAGCAAGTCGAGACTGCCCTTTGCCATCATGCTCGGTATGAAACCGGCCGTGATGATGACCGCGACGAAGAGGAGTACCCAGGAACCCGCGCCGTTCACCAGCCATTTTTCGATGAAGTACGCCCCATCCCGCGTCGAAACGTGCAAGAACGGCACTTCGTAGAAGAAGAGTACGGAAACCTGGTGGGGCCACGCTAGCGGATCATCGACTTTGTTGCCCTGAGCGCTCACGTGAAACCGCGTTTCGGGGGAGGCCCAGGGCGGCTCCGCAACCAGAATGCCGCCTCCGATTGCAAGGAAAGCTGCGGCCTCGCTCGGCGCGGGTGGCTCCTCGATCCCGATGCGTTCAAAGTCCGATAGTCCACCGCGCAGAAATTGTTTCACCTCACGAGTGGTGGTGGGAAGGCCTCGCATCGCGCGAGCTTTCCTCATGTCGGCAGCGGTCGGACACTTCACGACGAAATCGAACTCGTAATCGGATCGCCACTGCGCCTCGGGCTGAGTTGCGACGACCTTTTCGATCGTGAACTCCGGCTTGCCCATTCGCTCGTAACCCTCGGGATTCGTTGCCATGAGTCGAGTCATGAGCCTCAAGGGGCTGGCCAACTGATCCTGCACCGTAATCGGACGGAAGCCGATGCTCGCCACGAGGACGATGAGAAGAAGCGAGAGCGCGAGCATGATCTGGAGCATCCAGCCACTGCGCGCTTCGCGATACGAATCTTTGAGGAATGCCAGGAATTGCACGTTCATTTCCTCCGGGCAGTTGGAGCCCCGACTTCGCGAGTCCGGCGAGCGCGGCGATCCGTTCCCGGCTCCGCCCCATCCACCATCGAGACGAAGACATCTTCCAGGCTTTGTTTCTTTTCCACGAGATGGCGCAAGTTCAGACTCTTCGTGTGCAACATGGCTAGAACCGGGTCGATCGACTTCCCTTCGGGTAGGACCACTTCGACCTGGGTGCCGACGGTTTCAACCGTGTAGCCGAGTTTGAGAACTTCGTCGTTGGGGAACTGCTGGCCGGGTGCCAGGCCGATCACGAAGCGATCCGTTTGCCGCGTGAGGTCGGCGACAGTTCCCTGCCGAGCGAGTTCGCCCCGTTGCAAGATCGCGACGCGATCGCAAATCTGTTCGACTTCCCCGAGTAAGTGGGAGTTCAAGAAGATCGTTTTGCCTTCGCCCTTGAGGCGTTCCATGAGGTCGCGAATTTCGCGGCGTCCGACGGGATCGACACCGTCGGTCGGTTCGTCGAGAAAGATGACCTGCGGGTTGTGGAACATGGCCTGAGCGATTCCCAACCGCTGCTTCATGCCTTTAGAATAGGTGCGGATGCGGTAACTCATTCGCGACTTGATGCCGACCACTTCGAGCATCGCCGGAATCTTGCGGCGGCGATCGTCCTTCGACATGCCGTAGAGTTGGCCGTAGAAGTCCATCAGGCTCAAGGCGGTGTGGTATTCCGGGAAGCGATGATCTTCGGGAAGGTAGCCGATCTTCTGACGCACGCCCACGGTGCCAGCGGGTGCGCCGAGGAGGTTGGCGTCGCCATCCGTTTTGTGAACGATGCCGAGCAGGACTTTAATGAGGGTAGTCTTCCCGGCACCGTTTTGCCCGAGGAGTCCGTAGACCTCGCCGGGTTCCACCCGGATCGACACGCCTTTGAGCGCTTCGATCTTGCCGTAGTTCTTGCAGAGATCACGCGTCTCGATCACCGACACGGCTGCCTCCGGGACGTTGGATCGTGGTAGGAGTTGAGAGGGATTCGTCGTGAGGCAGAAGATATTGACGCCGCGTTCCTGAAACAATGCCTCCCCCTGGGAGCGCGGCCATCCTGGCCGCTCGGGATTCCACGTAGTCGAAGCGGCCAGG
>JAYTGN010000153.1:0-14568 GCA_043733485.1 Gemmataceae bacterium | reverse complement strand
GTGAGCCGGCTGTTCTCCGGGCTTACGAACAGCCGGCTCACGCCGGCCGCTCGCCAGGTTCTTCTCATACGCCAGCCACACGAGTTGCGGAATGACGGGATCCTTGGCGTCTTCCTTGTGGGCCATCAGGGCCCGAACCAGCGGCGTTACATCGTGCTTGTCCGCGAGTCGGATCGCGGCGGAGGCGAGTTCGCGGCGCAGAGTCGGCGACTTCGCTTTTTGCGCGATGTCCTTCATGAGGCCAATCATGTCGGCCGCGACTTCGTCCGCGTGGTAGATTGACCGGACGATCCAATCGTGTTTCGGATCGGTTTCGTTCGGCACCATCGGGTTGCGGCCTCGGGCACTGATGTCGAATGACATGACGAGATGGTGTGCGGCCCACGACTCCCGAAGTTCCAGGTTGTCGCCCTTCGCACGAATGGGCTCGCTGACCGCGATACGGTCCTCCCTGCTCAATCCTGCTAAGAGGCGGAGCGCTGTCCGATACCGATACGGATCGGCCTCGTTCGTCATTTTGAGAAGCTCATTCGGCGTCCTCTTCCCCAGGTCCTCCGCCTTCTTCTCCTTGGTTCCCTTCAACTGAATGCGATATACGCGGCCGCGCTCGTAGTCCCAGTCGTCGGGGTTCGTCTGATGGCAGGGGTTCTGGTCGTGCCAGTCGATGAGGAAGATGTCGCCGTTGGGGCCCCACTTCATGTTGATCGGGCGGAAGTTCTTGTCCCCGCTCACGAGGAAATCGTCGGCCCGGCTCGCGGTGAAGGTGCTGCCGTTGGGCTTGAGCACGTTCTGCTTGATCGAGCAACCGTGGATGCTGCCGAAGATCACGCTGTTCCGATATTGAGCGGGCATGTGCGGCACGTCCAACGAGAGGAGCCCGGCGTGGGCCCAGCCGCTTTCCTTGTGGAACGTGTGGTCGCAGATTTCGTCGATGTAGCTGTAGGCGTAAGGGTTGAAACTCGCCCCCGCTTGCCGCTTGTAGATGCCTCCGGGCACGATGTGGAACAGATGCGGGATCACGCAGCAGGCGAGGATGAACTGGCCGTCCGAATTGCGCCAGTCCATGCCCCAGGGGTTCGAGGTGCCCTCTGCGAAGATCTCAAATTTCTTCTGGGTCGGGTGGTAGCGCCAGATGCCGCCGTTGATGCGGGTCTCGGGTCCGTCGAGTTGGCCGGGCTTCACGCTGGAGTTGGTGAAGATGCCGTGCAACCCGTAGAGCCAGCCGTCCGGGCCCCACTGGAAGGTGTTCAGCGTCTCGTGCGTGTCCTGGCTTCCGAAGCCCTTCAACAGCACTTCCATCTTGCCGGGTTTGTCGTTCTTGTTCTCGATGAAGAAGAGGTAGGGCGGGGCTCCGACGAAGACGCCACCGTGGCCGACCTCGATTCCCGAGGCCATGTCGAACGCGCCGAGCCCCGCCTTCTGACGCTCCTCGGTGACGGGGAAGTCTTTGCCCTCGGCGAACACGGTTCGCTTATCGCAGGTGCCGTCGCCGTCGGTGTCTTCCAGGATCACGATGCGGTCGCGGGGTGCCTTACCCTTGGGCGTCTTCTTCGGATACTCGAAGCACTCGATGCACCAGATGCGGCCCTTCTCGTCGATGGTGAACGCGATCGGATTGACGAGTTGCGGTTCGCCGGCGAAGAGCTTCACTTCGAACTCGGGGGCGACCTTGAACTTCGCGACCGTCTCCTCGGGCTTCAAATAAGGCTGTCCCGAGCCTTTCCGGTTGTCGAACCCGAATTCCTTTTGGGCGAACGCGGCGGGTGCAGTGAGTAGGAGAGCGGCGAGTGCCAAGGAGAGCCGACGCATGGGAAGCCTCGGGGAGGAAGCGGAGCGTGTGGAGGAAATGTACGCAAAAAGGGTCGCGACAACTTCTTCGTTGACTCCCCAGTGAGACTGAAGAGATTCTGAACTCTCCACCTACGCGATGATTGTATTCCTGCGCGCTCGAGCCGAGTCGTTCGGTCACTTGTAAAAGTTCGGCTTGGGCGGCACCACCTTGAGTTTCGCGTAATCGAAGGCCCATCGACGAGCGGAACGCAACAAGCAGGCAGGCTCCCGCCTTCCTTGAACGTACGGTGCTGCAGGTATTCGACGAAGAGGTCGCCGGTCATGGCGCCGTCCACGACCAGAGGAGCGAACAGGCCGTCGAGTCGAAACGCCGCGACGAACGTGGTGGTTTTCCAGTGGCCGTGCGGAACGGAATACTCGACGCGTTGATGAGTAGGTCGTCACTGCGGAGGAGGTGATCCACCTTCGTTCCTCTGCGGCCTAAAGAATCCCTGCGAGCCGCGGTGGCAACTTGAATGGTTCGCCCTTCAGCATTCTCTGGAGGTTACTGGCGATGGTTGTTCACGACGAGGCGTGACCGCTCTCGCCCTCTACTGCGGCTGCGAACTCGCGGCTCGCCCCCGACAGCACCAGTGACTTGCGGCTGCCCCCAGTGGGCCGGCAGGCTGCCAAGTGCAGCACCAGGAACGTCGGCAGGAACACCAGCATCCAGCACCCCGCCACGCCGAACAGCCAATGCGGTTCGTCCTTCCGGCCGGGGGCCGCAGGCGGGGTGAGGACGGCAGCGGCGACCATCAGCCCGACGACAGCGGCGAACCCGACGACGATGAACCACGCCCGGCGAGTCCAGTACCCGCGGTGGCGGTCGCAGAACGGTAACCCGCCCCCGCGGGATGAGCCGCCGGCGAATAGGATGTAGCCCCAGAACGTCATCAGCCCGATCAGCGGCGAGAACAGCAACCATGCCAGCGACGGCGCGCCGACCCCAGGGAAGAGGCGGTGTGACGCCTCGCTGCCGCAAACAATGCACACCGAGGGGAGCGACCCGTCCGCGATTCGGTCCCGCGGGACCGACACCTTCGCCATCGGCGTACCCCCTGCGGCCTAGTGTCTCCGTGCAAGCCGTGATGTTATATTGATCGAACCGCCATGAAGTGGCGAGCCTCGCGCCGGCAATTTGAACTTCACACCAGTTCGCCGATCATGAGAGTCACGTCGTCGCCGAGCGGTTGCGAGCCGCGGAACTCGCGTTCCTTCGCGAGAATTCGATCCAGGATTTGCCGGGCGGACGCGGTGCGATTTTCGACCAGTGCCTCTTGTAAGCGCGATTCCCCGAACAGTTCGCCGATCTCGTTGCGGGTTTCGACCAGGCCATCGGTGTAGAAGCAGAGGCGGTCGCCGGGTTCGAGTTGAACCGTCCGCTCGCGATAAACTTCGTCCGGCATGATGCCGAGGAGGAAGCCTTGAGCCGTCAGCGGTTGCACGGTTCCCGTCCGCGTCGAGACTCGCAGCGGATACGGGTGCCCGGCGTTCGCATAGGTGAGCACGCGGGTGCGGCGATCGAGTACGCCGTAGAACGCCGTGACGAAGCGCTCGTCGGCCATCCCATGTAACTGGCGGTTCATCGCGGCGAGTACTTCTCCCGGTCGATCCGTTTGGCCGGCGACTTCCGCATAAGCGATCCGCGACATGATGGCGACCATGCCGGCCGCGATGCTGTGCCCGCTCGCATCCGCGATCAGGATGCCGAGCGAATCCGAACCGACGGGCGAGAGGTCGTAGTAGTCGCCGCCGAGGTGATCGAGCGGCGCGTAGTGGATGCCCCAGCGCAGTTCGGGCCAGTCCGGCGGCGTGCGAGGAAGGAGCAATCGCGTTTGCAGCCGACCGGCGGCCCGCATGTTGTGCCGAATTTCCGCATCGCGCGAGAGCAGTTCGTCGTAGGCCGTTTGCAGTTCGCGCGTCCGGTGCTCGACGCGCCGATTCAAGTATTCGGTTCGCCGGCTCATGAGCAGCCGCGAGGAAATCAGCCCAATCACCATTCCCCGTTCGATCACGGGCAAGTGGCGGATGCGGTGGCGTTCGAGCATCCCCGCGGCTTCGTCCCAGCCGGCGTCGGGCGCGATGGAGATGGCTTCGCGCGTCATCCAGGCCGAGACGGGCAGGTGTTGCCAGCCGGAAGCGGCGACGCCCACGCGGCGCAGGAGATCGCGGTCCGTGAAGATGCCGAGCAGCCCGCGGTCCGGGCTCACGACGATCACGGCCCCGATGCGGTGCAGGTTCATGAGCCCGAGCACGACGTCGAGCGGGCAGTCCGGATCGACCGTCACTGGTTCGGGCTGCATCGACTCGCGAACGTTGAGAACGGATGGGGGCATGCGAATACGATTGAATTTGTCGACGCAATGGTCTTGGATAACGCTCGGGCACGGTTCGGTTGCTGGAACTCGGATCCGGCCTTCACCATCGCTTTACCCTACGGAACCCGACAAACCGGAGCCCGACTTCTCGGCAACTTCTCGGGTTTCACTTTTGCAGAATGGGAAGGTAGTTGTTGGGAAGTTGCAGAATGATGAGGCTCATGGCCGTGGCGTAGGCTTGGCTGTTGACCGGGCTGTTATCGTTCCAGACTCCTTTGTTGGCGCGACCGAGGAGTTCGTCGCGGATCGCGGGAAACCACTGCGACCAGTGTTCTCCGCCGGCCGTCCACATCGCGAGGGCCGCGTAGTAGTGGCCGTAATAATAGTGCTGCGGCGGGATCTCGCGGGAGCCGAACGGGCGGGGGGGGAGGAACTGCTGGAGGTAGCGGATCCCGCGTTCGATTTCGCGGCCGGTATAAATGCCAGCACTGTAGAGGCCGACGATGGCGGCGGCACTGCGGGCGAACATGGAAATGCCCTGACCCTTGAAGTAGCTGAACCCGCCGTCTGGGAGTTGGCAACCGCGAATGTAAATCACGCCTTCGTCGATCACGTTCTTGCGAACGAAGACGCCTGCGTTCTTCGCGGCACGAAGCGCCATCATTTGTGCGACCGTGACCGACACATCCGCGATCGGCGGGCGGGCCTCGTAGCGCCAGCCGCCTTCCTTGTTTCGCGATTCCACGGTGTAGGCAACCGCCTGATCCAGGACGTCCTTCACCTTCTTTTGTCGAGCTTTGTCGGGAAGCATCCCGCAGACTTCGGAGAGAAACAGGCAGCCGAAGCCGTGGCTGTACATGGCCTGCGTGTTTTGGCCGCGAAACCCCGGCGTGGTATCGGTGGCGAGGAGTCCGGGCGTGGGTCCGGCACCGGCCGAAAGGACGAAGTCCACGGCGCGGGACACCGAACGGCCGTAACGGCCCTTGCCCGGTTGATGGCCGCCGGCCATGAGCGCGAGCCCGGCCAAGGCCGCGATTCCGACCGATGAACCGCTGGCTCGGTCGGGCATATCGTCCGACAGGAAACGCGAGAGGTGCGCGAGCCCGCTTTCGATCGCGGCCTGCGTTTGCACGGTAATGAACTCGGCTCCCGTCTCGGTGGCGGGGGGCGGAGCCGAGGCCTCTTGACCGTGGCCCGCATAGGCGAGGGCTCCGGCCAATCCGCCGACGGCAGATGCACGCAGAAATGTACGACGCGAAGGAGTCATGGCAGTTCTCGGAGTCGGCATCGCGAAACCTCAAGCGGCACGGTCACGGCTTCATCGGTGCGTTCGCCAGCGACGAATAGTACTGCTTCAACAAGTCCGAGTATTTGGGCATGAACTGCTCCTTGTAATACTGGGAAACTTGCTGGCGCAGTTTGTCGGGCAGATGCCCCCAGACTTCTTTCACGACGGCGTCGTCGATCGGCAGCGAGGGCTTGGCCGCCCCCTTGCCCATCGGGACGCCTCCCGTCGGCGAACCCGGATTCATGCCCATCATCGGATCGGCCTTCGCCATGCCGGGATCCTGCTTCGCGCCGCCGGGATCCTTGCCGGACTGCTTGGGCGGCGCGCCGCCTTTCTCGCCTTGGCGCGGCTTTCGACCGGCCTGCTGGTTGCCGTCCTTCTGCTCGCCCTCCATCGGATCCTTGCCGCCTTTGGGATCGTTGCCGCCCTTCGGGTCCATGTCCTCGCTCTTGTCTTTGCCTTTGCCTTTATCTTTGTCCTGATTCTTGTCTTTATCGCTGGAGTCGCCGCCGCCCTGCGGCGGCGGGTTGTCCTGCTGATCGATCAGTGCATCGATGTCCTTCAGGATCGAGTCCTGCTTGCCTCGGGTCTCTTTGCCCGTGTCGGTCATGGCGAGTTTCTCGCCGACGGCCTTGGAGTTCACGACGATCCGCTCGACGACTTCGAGAGGGTTCTCCTTCGGGGCATTCTCGGCGCTGGGGATCGGATCGCGGGAACCATCGGCGCGAACCTTCCGCGGCGGCGGAGCCACCGCAACATCGGCCCGAGCGGATGGCACAAACCACAGAGGCACGGAGGCACAGAGAAAACCCATTGCTAAATGTCTGAGAAGGTGGATCCTCATCACGGTTTCTCCTCCGACGGCAGGTCCTTCATCTGGAATAGTTTCGCCATCTCCTCAAAGAGTTGCGCAATCTCGCGCTGCGAATCTTCGAGTTCCTTCAACTCTTCGCGATCCTCGTCGGTCAGGGCGTCGCGGTTCGGATGGAGTTTGTCGAACTCGACGGTCTGAAGGTTGAGTTCGGCTTGCAGGGAACGCAGGGCCTTCAACTGTGCGAGTGGTGGGATCACGTCGCCGTTACCCATTCCACCCATCGGCATCGGAGGCATCGGTCCACCTCCGCCACCGGGCGGCGGGCCGTCCTTTTTCTCGTTCTTTTTCGCCGTCGCGTTCTCGGGCTTGAGCGCTTCGAGTACTTGCCCGAGCCGGCGAACCGCGAGGTCCATCGGTCGGCGAATGCGTGTTGCGTTCGACTTCTCAAGATCCGGGTCGAAGGCCGTATCCGGGTCGGAGTCGAGTGCATCCTGCCGCCGCAGTTTCGCTTTCTCGGCGGCCTTTTCGATGGCATCGGCCGCGTCCTTCACCACGCGTTCGAACACGAGCAACTCCGCGAACTCGCGCTCGGCGAGCGTGCGAACCTCCACACTCAACGCTCGTTCCCGATCTTCGAGGTCCTTGTAACTTTGCAAAAGTGGCCGCGACCATTTCTTGTCGGCGAGCACCTTGTCCTGAATGCGGTTGGCTTCCTCCACCGCTGCTTTCTGACGTTCGAAAAGGGCCTTCACCAAGTCCGCGAGTTTGCGGCGCTTCTCGTCCGTGAGTTCTTGTGGAGCCTTGGCCGCGGCCGTATCGAGCTTGTCGCGGGCCGTATCGAGCTTCTCCGTGGCGTCCTTCTGCTCGTTGGCCGGATTCTTGCCGCGTTCGAGGTCGTCGCGCGACGCCTCCATTTTATCCAGTGCTCCGCGAGCCTCCTTAGCCGCGTCGTCGGCTCGCTCGCGCTGGAGCTTTTGCAGAAGGTCTCGAGTCTGGTCGGCGATCTTCTGCTGTTCGGGGGCGAGTTTCTTCAACTCGTCGGTTCGGCGCTCGTCGTCCTTGATCCGGTTCGCTTCCTCGACCTTCTTGCGAAGGTCGTCCTGCTGCCCGGCGAGATCGTCGAGTTGGTCCGCGAGTCGCTTCTTCTTCTTGGCCAGTTCGGGAACCGGATCGTTCGGTTGCTCGGCGAGTGAATCCGCCAGGCGTTCGAGGCGAGCGGCGGCGGAGCGATCGAGGGCCGCACTCGCGCCCGGCCGATTCGCCCGCGCCGATTCGGACGACTTCCGCAGGTCGTCCGGCAGCGCCTGCCCGCCCGCGCTTTCAATCGCTTTACGAATCGCGGCGGCTTCGGCTTTCGCCCCATCGCCCGCCGCCTTCAATTCGGCCGCTTCCTCGCGCGCCCCGGCGGCTTTCGCCTCCAGATCGTTTCGCTCGGGCGTGCCCGGCGGCTTCGACGCGGCCTTCTTCTTAAGGTCGTCCGCATCCTTCTCTTTTTGCTTCGCTCCGGCGTACGAGTCGCGTGCCAGTTTGTCTTTCTCGGCAGCGAGCTTACCGGCCCGGCTCAGCAGGCCGTTGGTCTGATCCGCGAGTTGATCGAGCTTGCCCGCGGCCCGATCCAATTCCGAACGCTGGTCCGGGGTGAGTGCCTCGGCCGGCTTCCCGGCCGGAACTTTCTCGGGCAGCTTGTCCGCGTTCGCGGCCTCGCCCAGCACGGCTACGCGAAGCAACTTGGCGTCGCCGCGAAGGGCCCCGGCATCGCCCCACTGGGCGAGTAACTCGATGAGTCCGGTGAGGCCATCGTCGACGGATTTCTGGTGCCGGGCCGCGCGGTTGAGCATCGCGGGCACGGGGTTTTCCATCGGCGCTTTCGGCGGCGGTTGGGCCGAGAGTTGCCGGGCGTCGCCGAGGAGCGGTTCGACGGCCGCGAGGTCGCGATCGCTCAGGCGGCCGAGTTCCTCGGCAGCGGCCTCGGCGCGATCCGTTGCATTCGAGCGAGGCAAATCGTTCGCGCGGGCCATCTCCCGGAGCATCTCGGCCTTGGCCCGCAGGCCGTCGCGCGGGTCCGCGATTTTCCCCCGGACCTGCCGCTGCGAATACTCCGCCGCCAGCAACTTCTCGCGATCCGCGGGTGAAAGCGTGCCGTCGGGTTGCGGCTTGGAGTCGGCGGTTTTCTGCGTCGCATCGCGCTGCTGTTCTCGAGCGCGGAGGAGTTCGGGCCGCAGCGCCGCGAGTTCCTTTTGAAGGATGGCCTCGATGGCATCGCGGCTCGCGATGCGAAGTTCGAATTCGCCGCTGCGGCCGGGTTCCTTCAACACCGAGACGTCGTCCCAGTCGTCGGCCGCCGCTCGGAGGAAGACGGTATCGCCATCGCGAACGGGAGTGCCGTCATCGCGTCGGAAGGCCGATACCGGTAGCGAGAAAGCGGCTTCGCGAACTGCGGGCTGAAGTCGAGCCGTGGGGCCGATCATCGCGCCGAGAGCATCGGGAATGGGAATGGGGCGGAAGGCACCGTCGCGGCCCACGCGATACTCGAGGAACACCTTGCGGTTCCCATACATCTTGTCGCCCGCGGCGAGGTGGACGGCAATCCGAGCCTCGGGAACGAGGATGCCGGGGTCGCGACCGGCCGAAGGACGGAGCAGCGTGAGGACGGGAGCGGGGTCGGGCGAGAGGCGAATCTCGATCAGGCGCGAGCCGTTGAGTCCGGTTTCATCGGTCAGTTTCAAGCTGTACATTCCGGACATCGAGGGCGTGAAGAACCCTTGCATCGCCTTGCGATCGGCGGAGAGCAGTAAGGGAATTTCGGTTCCGAGCGAGCCGGCGAGCAGTTGCGATCCGATGGCGGCCCGCGGGTCGAGCGATCCGAGGAAGGCGAACTCGGAGGCGAGGTCGATGGCCGAGCGATCGCCTTGGTACACCAAGGAAGCGGAGGCGAGCCGAGCATCGGAGGCGGCGCGAAGTGCGATCGCGGTGCCCGCCGGCACTTCGATCACACCGGCACCGTCGGGCAGTTCGAACGCCGGAAGCCCGGTGTAGGCCGGCGGCGTCACTCCGAGCTGGGGCGACGCGCGGCCGTCGAGCGGCACGAGCCGAGGAGGGGGGAGCACATCGACCTTCAGCCAACCGGTGTCCGCATCGTTGGCGCGAATGCGAAACTGGAAGTTCTGAGCGAGCCGGCCCGAATCGAATTTCGCCCCGACCACTACAACTGGGTCGCTCGCGATTTCGGCTTTCGCCAGCGGGTAGACTTCTTCGAACTCTTCGTTGCTGCTCGTGCGAAAATCCACGGCCGCGGTATCGGGGATCAGCCCTTTCACGGCGAACTTCAATTCGAAGGACTCGCCCTTCGGAATGCGAGCGGGCACGTGCTGAGGCAGGAGGATTTCGATCTGCGTCTTGGCGGGCCAGGGGTGCGTGCCGAACGGGTCGGCCAGGCGTTCGAGTGCAGTCTGCGTGCGGCCGGTGTTCCACAAACCGAGCGTGGCCGCCACCAGCGAGATCAGAACGCAGAAACCGAATCGACGCCAGCAGCGACCGGATTGAACGAGCCGGGCGAAATCGTGCCGCTCGGAGAGGCGTTCGGCCCGCTTCACGGCGGCATGTCGGAGCCGATTGGAGACGCCGCGATCGTCGGCCTGCACTTCCTCACCGAGGAACGAAACGGCGGAGGCGAGCGAATCGTTCAACTTCGGGAATCGTTCTTCGAGTTCGAGCGCGATGGCAAGCGAATCGGTGCGGAGGCGGAAGGCGGGTGCGATCCGACGGAACCAGACGAGCCCGGCCATGGCGAGCGTGACGGTAAGGGCCAGCGCGCGGGGAAGCGCGCCGAGATGCAGCCAGGCGTCGAGAGCGCAGGTGAGGAGAACGGCCGCGAGGGTGTAGCCCACGAGCGAAAAGGTTCCCGAGGCGAGGGCGACTCGCCGGCGCGCACGTCCGAGCGTGGCGAGTCGTGCGGTCAGTGGCACGCGCGGTCGTTCACTCGGCGGACTCAAGACGATCGGCATGGGGGTAACTCCTACCTTCCGCGCGTTCCTCTACTACGCGAGTTCGGCGACCTCGACGTAGGTGGATTCACTTTGTGGTGAAGGTGCGGGATAACCTTCGAGGGCCATCCCTTCTAGATGGAACGCGATTGCTTCTTGCATCAGTGCAATCGTCTCATCGCGGTCGTCCCCGGCGGCCACGCATCCATCCAAGTCGGGGGAGTACGCCGAGTAGCCCGTGGAGGTCGGTTCGAGAATGATCAAGTATTTCATGCCAACCCTGCTTGACGGAGGATGCTCTTGAGCGTTTTCGGAGCCAGTACTTTGCGAGGGTGCCCGGCGACCGTCACGAGCCCCGACTTGGTTGAGTGCTTGAACTGTCGATGGCTGGAGCGTTGGCGGGCGAGATACCAGCCATCAGCCTCGATCAGCTTGAGAACCTCACGGACCTTCAAGTTTGCACTCCCGCAAAATTCACTCCCCAGGTAGCAACGACAAACCGTGCTCGATCGCAAGCTCCTTGAGGACCTCGCGTGCTGGCCGCGTTCGACCGGCGCGGGCCTCCGCAATCGACTCTCGCAGGTAGGCGAGGTGCTGTTCGTAGGACTCCTGAACCGGCGACGGATGCGGTTGCTCGTCCCACTTCTCGGCGTCCTCAAACTCGATGCGGACTCTCCGACCCTCCGGCAAATCGGGGTTGCCGTCCAACTGGATCGCGCCGTTGACAATCGTTCCTTCCAGGCTCATGACGTTCCTCCCCCATCGCGAAACCACAAGAGCCGGCGGCACCATCATAACAGCCGTTCGCGCTTCCGCAAAAGCCACTCGGCCACGAGCGCGCAGAACAGCAGCACGAACACCGCCGGATGGTTCCACAGGGCCAGCGGCGGGCGCGGTTCGTTCAACTCGATCGGTTCGAGGTCGTGCAAGTCGTCGAACACCCTCTCCGCGTCGGACAGCGTGTAGAACCCGCCGTGCGAGACGGATGCGGCCGCGATCAGCGCCGGGCGGTTCATATCGAGTCGCTCGCGCTCGGTCGGAGGAGGTAGCACCTTCGCCTCCGTTCGCGGCGGGTTCGGACCCGCGTCCGGATCGATCAGCGTGAAGCGATACACGGCATCGGGCGTCCGCGTGAGCACGGCCTCGAACTCGGCTCGCTCGCCCTTCACCCGCGAAAGCGTGAGGTCCTGCGTTTCGAGTTCGCCCGCGCCCGGCGAACCATCCGCGTTCGGCAGTGGGCTCCGCTGCACCTGCACGCGAACCACGGTGCCGTCGGGCGGAGCCGGTGCGTCGTCGGGGAAGCGGACCTTCATCGTGAGGCGGTCGTCGCGCCGATAAGGGCCGCTCCCATCCTTCAGTTTAAGTTCGATCTTGCCGCGACGCGAGCGGGCCAGCACGCGCACCGCTTGCAGCCAGAATTTGTTGAACTGCTCTTCATCCGCCCGCCAACGCCAGCGCCACGTTTCGTCGAACCCGAGGAAGATCGCGCGGCCCGCGCCGACGAATTGCTGCAGCACGAGCGGATGCTTCTCGCGGCCGCCCTCGGCCATGTGGTCCTTGTGAACCGCGAGCACTTCCGCGGAAGGCTTGCGGCGATAGCCCTTCGCATACCAAAAGAGCGGTTGAAGCCGGCTCCAGATCTTCTCGGATTCGGCCGAATCGGTGCTGAACCGGAAGAGCGGATGCGCGCGACCCGCCGGGGTGAGCAGGGGTTGGTACGACTCGGTGATGGGGGCATCTTCGGGCGTGGGCCGAGGAGGAGCGCCGTCGTTGGGGACGATCGGCAGGGCCTCGGCCAGGGGCGTATCGGCGAACGCGGACGGGCTGAAGTGTTCGCCCGCCACAAACAAGATGCCGCCGCCCTTCACCTTCACGAAGTCCGCCAGATCCTGCATGGCCCGCGACGTGCGGGGCAGGGCCTTCGGGTCGAAGTCGCCGAGGATGATTACGTCGTATTCGAAGAGTTGATCGCGGGTGGGGAAGTCGGTCAGGGCGCTCTTGTCGGTCTCGGCCCAGCCGCGCGATGCACCCAAGAGTACCGTCTTGATCTCGATGGACTTGTTCCCGGCCACGCGTTCCGATTCGCGCTCCATCAGCACCTTGGCATAGCGGAAGTCGTAGCGCGGATCGCCTTCCACGAACAGCACGCGGGCGCGCTTGGCCTCGACCACCGTGATGCGCCGCTCGATGCGATTGTTGGAGGAATCGGCTTCGCCGGCGATCGGCGGCACTTCGAGTACGAGCGTCTTCTCGCCGATTTCGGTCGGCGTGAACGACACCTTCACGGTCGTGCCGTCTTCCGTGGGAATCGCCGAAACGCGGCCGCGCTCGATCGTGCGACTATTGGTCTTCTCGTGAAGCGTGACCGCGACCGGATCGGCGGGAACGGCACCGCGCGAGGAGAGCCGAGCCTGAAAATCGAGCGTGTCGCCGCGAGCCACGACATCTTCGTAGATCGGATCCGAGAGCCGCAGGTCGGGCACGACCCAGGGATCGCCCAGACCGACGAGATAAAGGGGAACGTTGGCGGCCTTCGCCGCTTCGGGAAGGTCCGTTCCCGCGGTCGTCACGCCGTCCGTGAACAGAATGACGGCGGCGAGCGAGCCACCTTGATAGGCCTTGATGACGGCTTCGACACCGTCGCCGAGGCGCGAAGCATCTCCTTCCGGCTTCAAAGCGAGCATCGCCTCGCGAACCGCGGGGGCGTCCTTCTCTTCGGTCGCGCTGGCCACGAGCCGCGTCTGGGTATCCACGGCATAAACGTGAACCTTCACCCGCTTCTCGCGAAGCAGTTTATCGAGCCAGTCCGTGCCCTTGCGCGTGAGGAGCAATTGGGCGAGCTTCAAGCGGTGGGCCTGTGGCAGGTTCACGGAGGCGGCGAGTTGCTCGGCCTTCGCGCGAACGACCGGATCGCGAAGGTCGTCCACGGTGGCCATGCTCGCGGACGTATCGAGCAGGATGACGACCTCCGGCCAGCCCTCGCGCTTGAAGGCGAGTTGCCATTGCGAAAGGAGTACGAACAGCGCGAGCAGGAAGGTGCCGCCGCGGAGTGCGGTGGGGAGCAGAATGCGACCGAGGCCACCGGCCGCGGTGCGTTCGCGCCAGTACGTTCCGAGAGCGATCGCGGTGCAACCGAGGGCGATGCCACCGGCGAGGAGCCAGTCGGTTTGCAGATCGCGAGCGAGCGCAGCCGTTCGTTCGAGCACGAGGCGGTCGTTCTCGCCGGGCGGAGTCGGGGGAAGCCCGACGGCCCATCCGATGCCGTTCTCCGCCGCGTGCCGCCACTCCATTGGAAGGAAGCCGAAGACGTTGCCCGTGCGGTCCGCCCGGATCGCGATGCCGACGACCGCAACGACGGCGGACAGAACCGCGAGTGCAGCCAGGTTCCCGAGGACTCGCAGAAACGGATGGCGTTCGATCGCGCGCACGGCAGCACCCGGAGCGCGAGACGGCCCGAGCCGCCAAGCGAGGATCACTTCCCACAGCATGACGCCCAGCGCGATCAGCACGGCCCAGCGGGCCAGTGTGGGCCCGTGTGGGCGGGGAGTGCTGACCCGGTTGATCCCACCATCGGAGGCCACACGAGCCTCACCGATCTCGGCGACGATTTGGATCGGGCCGATGGGTTTGAAGTCGGACGGTTCGGCGCGGCGAAGGTCGAATTCGCTGCCTCCCGAGGTCGAAACCTCGGGCGGATTCGCGGCAAAGGTGCGATCGCGCGACTCGCCGATACCGAGTCGATACAGCCCGCTGAGGTACGTTTCGCCGAACCGGGCGACGCCGGCATCATCGCGAAGTACGACGGGAAGATTCGCAGTGAGGCCTTCCGGCCCGGTGAGCCCCGCCGTGAGCCCGGCGTTGGCCGGCGGGAAGAATTCTTCGAGCGGGTCGCCGACGCGGATGGTGTGGCGATCCGGGTTCGCTGCCGCGAAGCGGAGGATTTCGTGAACGAACGGCAAGTAACTCGGCAAGAGCGGCCAGTCGGTCCACTCCTGATTGAAGGTACTCGTGTAGACCACGACGCGGCCGCGATGCCGGGCCCATTCCACGACGGCCGCGTCCGGCTTCCGGCTCGGATCGGTCGTCGCACCCGCGGGCACGAACGAGAGAATGCGGCGAGCGCGACCATCGGCCGGCGCGTCCAACTTCACGTAGCTGCGAACCGGAACCGTGGCGAGCCCGGCGCGTGCGTTGTCTTCGCGGAACGCCAGGAGAGGCACCTTGCGGAACTCCGCTTCTTCCGCGAAGAGCCGGAAGCCCGGATCGTCGATTGGCGCGGGTGGCACCGTGCTTCCAGCCGGTGCTGCACCTCCTGCACCGGCTGGAAGCACGGTG
>JAYTGN010000152.1:0-14578 GCA_043733485.1 Gemmataceae bacterium | reverse complement strand
TGCTCGGCAGGGTCCGCTCTGAAGCGGGTTATGGGCTGAAGGAGTCTGGCACTTTCCTTGATTGGTGGCACATGGATTCAGCCAGGGTGATCTAGCTGCCCGGTGGCTTCGCTTCTTCTCCAATGGTGGCAAGGTCGTCACAACTGCGAGAGAATTGGAAGCCACTGGGCGCGCGAGAGAAGCCGCAGGGCGCGTCAAGGAGGTCAAGGCACGCAAGGCCGCAGAGGCCAAATTGGAACATCTCGAGCGCGAACTCGCCGCCCTCCGCAAGAAACGCAAGAACACCTGAGAACCACCATGCGCTTTCTTTCTCCCCT
The DNA here is from genome assembly GCA_043733485.1 of Gemmataceae bacterium. Lineage (GTDB taxonomy): Bacteria > Planctomycetota > Planctomycetia > Gemmatales > Gemmataceae > Urbifossiella. The sequence goes on along the minus strand of JAYTGN010000152.1, from coordinate 14,261 downwards.
ACTCCTCCTCCTCGCCGTTGGCCCCGTGGTCGCCGCCGATCTGCGCGTCTATCCGCCCGAAGTCGCGATCGCCGGGCCGAACCGCACGCAGCAACTCCTCGTCGTGCGGGAAGAGAACGGTCGCGTCGTCGCCGACCTCACGCCCAAGACGACCTTCGCTTCCTCGAACGCGGCCGTAGCCACCGTCGATACCGCCGGAGTCGTCAGCGCCGCTGGGCCGGGTGAAGCCACCATCACCGCGACCGCTTTGAACCAACCCGTCGTCGTGAAGGTGAAAGTCGAACCGGCGGGTACCTGGAACTTCCGCAACCACGTCGTTCCGACGCTCACCAAGAACGGCTGCAACTCGGGCGGCTGCCACGGTGCCCTCGCCGGCAAGGGCGGACTCAAACTCTCGCTCCGCGGCTACGACCACGATTCGGACTACTTCGTCCTCACCCGGCAAGCCCTCGCACGCCGAGTCGATCTTTCCGCACCCGCCGACAGCCTCTTGGTGAAGAAGGCCGCTCGCACCATGCCCCACGGCGGCGGTCGACGCTTCGAGGAAGGCTCCGCCTTCCACACGCTGCTCCTCGACTGGATCAAGGCCGGAGCCCCTGCCCCGAAGGACATTGATGCTCGCCTCGTTCGACTCGAAGTCTTTCCCAAGGCCGCGCTGCTCAAGCCGAAGGACGCGCTCCGCACCGTCGTTCGCGCGGTCTACTCGGACGGCCACGTCGAAGACGCGACCCGCTGGGCGAAGTTCGGTTCCAGCGAAGACCTCGTCGCCAGCGTGAGCGACGATGGCCTCATCACCGTTTCGGGGTACGGCGAAGCCGCCATCACCGTTCTGTTCGGTTCGAGGGTCACCACGCTCACCGTCACCTCGCCGTACGAGAACAAGCTCGATGCCGCGACTTTCGCCAACGTTCCGAAGAACAACTTCGTGGACGAACACGTTCTCCGCAAACTCGAACTGCTCCGCCTTCCGCCGTCGGTTCAGGCCACCGATTCCGAGTTCATTCGCCGGGCGTTCCTCGACACCTGTGGGATTCTTCCCAAGTCCGACGAAGTGAAAGCCTTCCTCGGCGACCCCGATCCGAAGAAGCGATCCAAACTCATCGACAAGTTGCTCGAACGCCCCGAATTCGTGGACTACTGGGCGATGAAGTGGTCCGACTTACTTCTCGTTTCGAGCCGCAAGTTGCCGCAACCGGCGATGTGGGCGTTCTACCGCTCGATCCGCCAGAGCATCGCCGACAACGAACCGTGGGACAAGTTCGCCCGCGGCCTCGTTACGGCCTCCGGCAGCACGCTCACCAACGGTGCCGGCAACTTCTTCGTCATGCACAAGGACGTCAGCGACCTCGCCGAATCCACGGCCCTCACCTTCCTCGGCACGTCGATCACCTGTGCCCGCTGCCACAACCACCCGCTCGAAAAGTGGACGCAGGACGAATACTGGGCCTTCGCGAATCTGTTCTCGCGCATCGGGCTGAAGACCGGCGAACGCGCCGGCGAGGTGCTCGTGCAGGGCCGCTCGGAAGGCGAAGCCTTGCACCTGCGACGCGGGATCCCGATGCCGCCGATGCCGCTCGACGGCAAGCCGCTTCCGCCGGACAGCCCGCTCGATCGGCGGGCCTACTTCGCGGACTGGCTCACGTCGCCGGAGAACCCGTACTTCGCCAAGGCATTCGTGAACCGCGTCTGGAAGAACTTCATGGGTCGTGGCCTGGTCGAAGCCGAGGACGATCTGCGCGAGACGAACCCGGCCAGCAACCGCGAACTCTTCGACGCACTCGCCGCCGACTTCATCAAGGAGAAGTTCGACGTGAAGCACCTGATGCGGACGATCCTGAACTCGGCGGCGTATCAGCGTTCGTCGCGGCCGCTGCCGGCGAACGCCGCCGACGACCGCTTCTATTCGCACTACCTGATCCGCCGCCTGCCCGCCGAGGTGATTCTCGATGCGTACTCCGATGCGACCGGGGTGCCGACGGCGTTCAATCAGATCAAGTCGAACGCCGGCGACGCGATCACGCCGATCGCCACGTACCCGATCGGCACGCGGGCCGTGCAAATCCCGGACTCGCTCACGGCTTCGCGATTCTTGGAAGCGTTCGGCCGGGCCGACCGCGTGCAAACCTGTTCGTGCGAACGCACCGCCGACGCCAGCGTGACCCAGGCTCTGCACCTGAACAACGGCGTGACGCTCAACGACAAGCTTCGCAACGAGAAGTCCGTGGTGTCCGCCTGGCTCGCGGCGAATTTGAAGGACGACGAGATTGTGGATCGTCTCTTCTTGCTGGCGCTCGCGCGTTCACCGACGGCTGAGGAGAGGGCGAAGTTCACGGCGATCCTCGCCGACGCAACGAAGGACGGCGCGAAGGCTCGCCGCGAGGCGATCGAGGACTTCGTCTGGGCCGTGCTGACCGGACGGGAGTTCTTGTTCAACCATTAACTCCGCCGCTTGCGGCTTCGCGACTAGAGATATTGGAGGAGGCAATGCCGATGGCAACTTTTCTTCTGACTTGGAACCCCGACAGGTGGAACGGCGAGATCACGTCACCGATGGCATGGAGTTGCGGCAACACCAAGAAGATCATTGCAGGCGACCGGCTTTTCCTCATTCGACAGGGGCGGGAACCGCGTGGCATCTGTGCCTCCGGCTGGGCCACTTCAGATGTCATGGAGGATGAAACGAGACAGGAATTCTCGAGCCGTTATGTGCGAATGCAGATTGAGGTTTACCGCGATCCAACTTCAGAAGCGATTTTGAGCCGCCAAGCGCTCCACGAGCTTAACGTCGGGGTCGAGAACCCGATGAACTGGGGAGTCCAGATTTCGGGAACTGAGATTCCCTCACCCACCGCAGTTCGCTTGGAACACGCGTGGCGGCAACTATGTGGCGGTGAGCCGTCATATCCCGACGAGCTCGTTGAGGCAGATAGGTTGATCGAAGGCTCACGTAGGCTCGTGTCTGTCAACGCATACGAACGTAACCCAATCGCCCGCAATCGCTGCGTCAAACATCACGGCACCAACTGCTGCATCTGTGGCTTCAACTTCGGTGCCATCTACGGCGAAGAAGCGGAAGGGCACATTCACGTTCACCATCTGCGCCCACTCTTCGAAATCGGCGGCGAGTACATCGTCGATCCGGTTGAAGACTTGCGGCCGGTATGTCCGAATTGTCATGCGGTCTTGCACCTGGGCGGGCGCTGCCGCACCATCGATGAGATGAAGCAACTTGTGGAGCGAAACAGGCGCGCTTAACTCTCGATCCGATCATCCGGCGAGCCGGTTGCGTCAGCAACCGGAGCACTCTACAACTCCGGCCGCTGACGCGACCGGCTCGCCAGCTCGAAGAATTTCACGGTTCATTTCGGAGAGGGTCAGTCATGCGAGGTCAATTTACGCTCGAGTTCTGGCAAGACGGCAAGTTTTATGTCGGCCGACTGCTGGAAGTGCCTGGAGTGTTCAGCCAGGGCGAAACGCTTGCTGAACTCCGAGAAAACATTCAGGATGCCTACGACCTGATGGTAACGCAGGAACGCGAACCGGCTCCGTCGAGTGCCCGCCAAGAACCGATGGAGTTGGAGGTGTGAAACGCCGAGCCCTCATCAAACAGCTCGGGCTCAACGACTGATAATTCGCTCGGCTCGCCAACGTCTCGGTGTCTTGGTCCGCCTCTTCACTTTCGCGCGCCGATCTAACCATGAGTTCCTGAAGCACCTTCGAGGACGACGCCCTGGAATACGTCGACCCGAAATCGACCGGACGTTCGCGGCCCTCGCGAAACTGGCAATGGTCGAAGGTGAATGACGGACGAAAAAAGAATTCACCTCATTGAACGAACCCTCGAATAGCTCCATAATCACTTCACCAATCGACTGACCCGATGGTGGGCCGAGCCCACCCCAACACAGCCATCGGAGCTAACACGTGGACCCTTTCAATCCCGGCGATCCGAATGCCCTCGGGCCCGACGGCCTGCCACTGCACCATCCTCGACAGCCATCGCCCCAGCCCGTACCGCAGGGCGATGCGAGCAGTGGCGTCGGCGATGGGCTCGATCTCGCCGGCGACGGAATCGGATTCTTCGGCGGCGTCGGCGACCTCATGTCCGGCGCGGTCGACCTCGCGGGCAGCGCCCTCTCCGGCACCGCGGATGTGGTCGGCTCGGTGGCTTCGGGTGCCGCGGATCTCGTGGGCTCGGTTGCTTCGGGTGCCGGAGGTGTCGTGAGTGCGGCCGCCGATGGAATTGGCCCGGTCCTCGAAGGGGCCGGAGGTGCCGCGGATGGGTGCGGCAGTTGCTCCGTCGCTTTCATCCTGATGCTGCTCGCGACGGGAAGCGCCTTCGCCGCCATCGTTCGATGAGTCGGATTCACGCGCTCGCTTCCGGCTCGCCCTTGCGCCGGTAACTCGCCACTTTCACGGGCACCACGTTTTTTGCGAGCCCGACCAGTTCCAGCGCCCGAACGAAGGTGTAGGTGAGGTCCACTTCCCACCAGCGGTGTCCCTGCGAGCAGGTTCGCGGGGCGGCATGGTGGTTGTTGTGCCAGCCTTCGCCGTTGGTCAGCGCGGCGACCCACCAGTTATTCCGGCTATTGTCCGAGGTCTCGTAGTTGCGGTAGCCCCAGCGGTGGGATGCCGAGTTCACGAACCACGTGATGTGCCACACGTACACCGTTCGCACGAGCACGCCCCAGACGAAGATTTGCACGCCGAGTTGGATCGCCGCTTCCTGCGAATCCATGATCAGGAAGCCGAGACCGAAGCCGATGGCGGCGATGGCCAGGGCGTGCGCGAGGTAGACGAACGCCCAGCGCTGACCGCGATGCAGCCAGCGCAGGAAGGGATCGGTCATGAGGTCGGGCACGTATTTCTCGAAGGTCGAGATGCGGCTCCGTTCCGCGTCCTGCGTGTAGATCCACTGCATGTGGCCCCAGTAGAAGTGATCTTTGGGGCTGTGCGGGTCGCCGGGTTCGTCGCTCTTTTGGTGGTGGATGCGATGGCTGAGCACCCACCAGATCGGGGAGCCTTCGAGGCTGCAGACGCCGCAGAGGATGAAGACGCGTTCGAGCCAGCGGGGGAACTTGACGGCGCTGTGCGTGAGCATGCGGTGGTAGGCGAGGTTGATGCCGATGGAGCCGAAGATGAAGTTGCCCAGCAGCAGCGACGCGACGCCCCACCATGAGAAGACGTACGGCAGGAAGGCCGTGAGCGCGAGGAGGTGGATCGCGACGAGGCTGATGAAGAACCCGACGATCAGCTTGGGTCGTGCGGTGCGGGTCGCGGTCGGTGCGAGGGTCGGAATCGTGCTCACGAAGGCTCCGAGGCGAAGACGGGGGTCAGTTCGAGATGCTGGTCGGCGGTCTTCGTGTTGACGAACTCAACGTGGAAGCGCACGTGCGGCCAGCGCGGATCGTTGAACGAGCCGGTGCCGCGATAGGGAAAGATCGGATCTTGTTTCTCGGATACTTCAATAAGGGCTGCCATGCGAGCCATGATCAGGCGGAAGATCGAGTTGCGGTACGCGAACTCGAACGTCTGTGATTCCCCTCCATCGAGTGGAATCTCGGTCACGATTCCGGGAACCCAGAACAAACCGAGACGGTTCTCAACCAGGCGTTCGAGCATATCATCAATCAAGTCGAGAACACCGCGATCTCGCGGCTTGAAGTCCCGCCAAAGGATGAACGGGTTCGGGTCGGAAACCGCCGGGGAATGATTCGCCGGCGACAAACTCGATTGCGCGAGAGCAGGATGAGTGATCTGTGTCATATCTCACGTATGGTTTTGGGAAGCTGGTGCCACGCCGCGAGTAACTCCTCCAACCCCTCGCCGGAATCGAACTGTACGACTCCAAATCGCAATGGGATCAATCCGAGCCGGTCTGCAGCCAACAAGACCTCGTCCGGAACATCCTCAACTACCAGGATAACAGGTCCGCCTTCTTTGGGGCACTGTCGATCTTTGCCTCGTGCGTATTCTTCGGGTGATTTGTAGATGTACGGCCCACCCTCCAAATACATCGAGAACCCATCGTTGACCGGGAGCCCGCCCGGCTCCCGATAGCGCGGATCGGGTCCGCGAGCGATAATCTGTTCGGCGCGATGGCGAGTCGTGCCGTGGAGGAGTGTGACCATGAACGATCCACCGCTTGCGATTCCTCCGTGAACAGTTAACAATATCCCACCGAGCTCATCCAGGCCAGTTCGCGAGGCTCTCCCGTGCCGTACTCTTCGATTGAGTTAATGATCTGTTGCGCTGCCCGCGAACTGGAGGACGGCAAGACCGTTGCCGTTGGCACCGGCTTGCCGTGCGCCGCGGCCATGCTCGCCCAACGGCTCAACGCCCCGAATCTCATCGTGATGTTCGAAGCCGGCGGCGTCGCCCCGCAACTCCCCACGATGCCCGTCAGCGTCGGCGACAGCACCACCTTCCACCGCGCCGTCATGGCCACCAGCATGGCCGACGTCATGCAGTTCTGCCAGCGCGGCATGGTCGATTACACCTTCCTCAGCGGAGCCCAGATCGACCCGTTCGGCAACCTCAACTCGACCCTCATCGGCGGCACCTACGTCAAGCCCAAGGTGCGGCTGCCCGGCAGCGGCGGAGCCAACGACCTCGCCTCGTTCTGCTGGCGAACGCTCATCGTCATGAAGCACGACGCCAAGAAGTTCGTGTCGAAGCTCGACTTCCTCACGACGCCGGGATTTCTCACGGGACCCGGAGCGCGGGAAGCCGCGGGGCTGCCCGCCAACACCGGGCCGTACCGCGTCATCACCGATCTGTGCGTGCTGGATTTCGACCCGGAGACGCGTCGAATGCGGGTGCGAAGTCTGCACCCGGGCAAGACCTTCGACCAAGTTCGAGCCGCGACGGGCTTCGAACTGACAGCGATGGAACCCTTGGGCTCCACAGCAGAGCCGAGCGAGCGAGAATTGACCATCTTGCGGAACGACGTGGATCCCGGCCGCTATTTACTCGGAAGAGCGACTAAGTAGGGCGGGTTCCGATGCGTCAGGCTGCTGACGATGCATGTTCAGGAGGCGTGCCTTTCGTCTGAACGAACCACCTACTTCTTGTCGCTGCACCCGCAGCGCCTGCAGAAGGCGGGCGAGCTTTCCTCGCCACCAGTCTAGCACGACCGGCGACAAGTCCACGTCCGCGACGAGCGTCGGGTCGGCGGCCGGCAGTTAGTACACTCACAAACGTCGAAGTAACTTTTCCGAGGCGTCACCTTCGCGTTCACACGTCAATCGACACCGGGATGGTTCGCGATCCCGGTCGCGTGACTATCACCGCGCGGGTATGATGCATCAAGATTAGCCGCGACGCGGAGTCCTCGGAGCGGAGCGCGGCATCGCCGCCCGGCGACAGGAGCGCGAAGAGCGCGAACACCGGGCCTGCAAATCGGCGAGCCTGCATGCGAAATCCTCGGTCGGCGCAAAAGGGGACGGCTACTTCGCCTTCGGGATTTCGTTCACCGTGTAGAACGCATTGCGGTGAAGCAATTCGTCCTTGTCCCGAGAGCGGAGCGTTCCAAGATCGAACTCGTAAACGTGACCCCGGATCAGTTTGTCGAGAACGATCGTCGCGGACAACCCGTCGGCGGCGAGTGTGGCGCTTTCCACGACCGGCGTGGTCTGCTCGATCTCGGGACCGCCGTATCCGCCGTGGTATGGGTGCGTGAACGTACTGATGCGATACGACTTGGCGTCCGAGCCGGTCGCGGCATCGACCGGTTTCGTAAACGCGACCTTGAACCCGGTCGGCTCAATGGTGACGCGCTTGATCTCGAACGGCATCTTGCCGCTCCAGTCGAGTCGTTCCAGTGCGAACGGTTTGATGCCGCGCACGGGCCAGCCGCGATTCGTGCCACCGCACAGGAGGTTCCCGCCGTCGGTAAAGGCGACGTTCAGGATGCCGGTCGAAAGCCCCTCGCGGAAGGGGTAGCACGCGCCCTGCCACACGCCGTTCACCTTCTCGGTGGTGGCTCGCATGATGAGTGACTGCGTATAGTCGCCGAGGAACACCTGATCCTCGAACGGCCCGAACTTGCCCTTCGTCTCGTCTACCACGAATCCGGTGATCGACCGGCCCATCCGGATGTACGGGAAGATCACCGCGTAGGGTGTGAGTTGCTTCACGCGCTCCTTCTCAACGACGATCCGCGAACCCGATTTGGGTGCGACCGGCACCGCACCCATCTCTGGCGCGTACTTGTACCAGTTGAAGCTCGCGGGGTGGCCCAAGAAGCTCCCCGGCGCGATCGCCTTCAGGCTGCACGAGCAGTTCCACGGACCCTGACTTTCGATTGAGAACAGTGCCCCGTGTTCGTCGTGCCCGATGCCACCTGGGCTTCGCAACCCACTCGCGATCGCTTTGGTTTTTCCGTCGGGGGCGACCTTCAGCACGAACCCGCGAAACAAAGCGTACGAGTCGTAGGAGTTCGACAAACCCAGGGCGACGTGCAGGTTGCCGTCCTTGTCGAACTTCGAGCCGAATGCGTACTCGTGGTAGTTCGCATAGCCCCAGGCGTCGGAGATGGTCTCGAAGCGGTTCGCCTTGCCGTCGCGTTTCGTGTCGGTGACGCGAGTGAGTTCGCAGCTCTGCGTGACGTAGAACGCGCCGTCCCGATAGGCCAGCCCGAAGATCTCATCCAACCCAGTCGCATACAGTTGATACGACGGGCTCGGTCGCTTCTCGTCGATACCGCGCAGGATGTAGATCTCGCCGTGGCGCGTGCCGACCGCCATGCGCCCGTCGGGCAGCAGGCAGTACGCGCCCGACTCGATCACCAGATCCTTCGGGATCGGGACGTTGACGATCGGGTAGTACTCGCGCTCGCGCTCCTCGGTGCCCCAACGCCCGCCGACGTCTTCGGCGGAGACGGGCAACGAGTAGAACGCACACACCGCGAGCAAAAGTACGAGCCGCGCGACGGCGTTACGGAAGGAGTTCATAGGTGAGGGTCTGTGTGGATTTGCCTTGGGGTATCTCGAACTTCAGCAGCAGTTCCGATGCCTTCGGATCGGTTGCGGCCGCGCGGAGCACGGTCGTTACGGCGGGGATGCTCAACCTGAGTTCGGACGTCTTGAACCGCACCTTCGATTCGGTCTCGACCATTCCCGTGAGAGCGCGGAACCAGAGCGTCTGAGTTTTGGGCGAGTCGAACGACAGCTTTCTCACGAGGACGAGCTTCTTGTCCGAGGACTGTGCACCCGAGCGGTCCTCGATCTCGATGTCGCCGCTGAGATACGTGAATGTCGGAACCGAAGCGTCGTCCATGAAGTACCCCTTGAACTGGTAGCCGCGGTTCTTGGGGTACAGCGGGTCGGGGTTGGCGGGCGCCTCCTTCGTCATCACCGGGCGCAGCGGCCACGCGGCCTTCTCGTCGGTTAGGGCGTAGAACGAAACGTCCTGTGCGAGTTGGATGTGCCGTGCGGCGGGGTTGAATCCGCCCGACCCTTGCCCGCCGCGGTTCACTCGCACGAAGTCGCCGCGCCAAAGCGCGGAGAGCGTGCCGGTTTCGGCGTTGAATGCGTAGTTCAGTTTCTCGGGGAAACCGACCGCGATCCCGCGATACCCCGCGACGCTGCTCCGTCCGCGGTACGTCCGGGCGACATCTGCGACGCTCAGTAGCTAGCGTGTCGGCCGAGCGGACGCCGGACGGGTCTTGTGCAGAGGTTCCCAGCGAGAGATAGTACCAGATCGCTTCGATCTGCCGATCGGTGTCGCCGTTCAGAATCTTCTTCTGAACCGCTTGCCCGCCGGGCCACGCGGTCGGCATGACGGTGCGCGGTCTGAAGGCGTTCGGCGCTCGCAGAAAGTGATAAAACCAGGCCGGTTGGATTCGCTCGGTGGAAGTCAGCAGTTCGATGCCGGCTTTGCCGGGCGTCTTCCCGTTGAAGCTGTGGCAGGCGATGCAGTTCAGCCCCTGATCGCCGACCAACTCGCGTCCGGCGGCCCGCATCTCGCGCTCGCGATCGCGCTCTTTTTGAGTTCCACCCTCGGGCTTGGGCAGTGAGAAATCGACCTTCTTCACCGAGTCGAGACCCGCGAACAGGTCCGGCAGGTGACGGAGGTTGGGCTCCCCGAATTGCGGCATTCGGGTAGCCATGTACGGCCGGACGCCGTCGCCATCGAAGAGGACTTTCTTCATCGCGACCTTCTTCAGCTTCGCGCCGACCAGCGTCAGCGGGGGTGGAATCCGGCCCTCATCGCCCAGTTCCTTCTCGCTCGACTTGAAGAACTCGTCGGTGTCCTCCGTGGTGCCGCCGTAGTCGTCCCGCTTGTGACACCCGATGCAGTTGAACGCGGTGAGTGTCACAGCCAATCGCTCCTTGTCGGAGGGCGGCTCGGGCTTCTTGGCGAGCGCGGCGCGAATCGCCTTCGTCTGGTCTGCACTCAGCGCGAACCGCGGTGCCATTCCGGGCGCGTCGGAGAGGCAACCCTTCGTCGCGTCCGCGCCCTCCAGCGCGCCGACGGGCTTGGCCGCGGTCGCGTCGCCGAGCTTGTGGCACGCGGCGCAGTTCAACCGCTGGAAGTGTTCCTTCCCGAGCGCAACGAGATTCGCTTGAGGTTGGAGGGCAGCGCCCTTCGCGACGGCTTTGCCGAGCAGGTAATTGGCAAGGGCCTTGGCCTCGACGGGCGTGAGCTTCATATCGGGCATTCGCCCCGACGGCCTCACCCGCGTGGGCTGAATGAGGAAGTCGCCGAGTGAGGTGAGGCTGTACTTCGCCGTAACGTGTCCCAACTCGACCGCGCCTTCGCGCGCGAGCTCCTTGCCCTCGTCGTCGCGCGGCGCGTGGCACGTCACGCACCCGACCGAGTGGAACAGTGCCTTGCCCGCGACGGCATCCGGCGCGACGACTGGCTGGCGTTCGAACTCGCTCTTGGCTTGGGCGACCAGGAAGTGCGTGAGCGCCTCGGCGATCTCGTCCCGCCGATCGGCAGGTTCGGCCCAGAGAAGATCCGGCATCGTCGTGCCGCCGTGCGCCGCCGACGGGGCCGCGATGAACTTCCGCAGATAGTCCGGCACCACCCGCGCGCCCACACCGGCGAGATCCGGGGCGGCCCGTTCGACCGGCGTGTTGTTGCTGGGGTGGCACGCGGTACACCGCAAATCGCCGATCAACAACCGACCGACTTGCGGTTCGGTCAGCGGGTGTTTGTTGGCGAGACCCGGCACGACGGGCGCGGCCGACCCCGCGGACGCGAACAGGGCGACGACCAGCACGGCGAACCGGGGCGATTTCAAGCGAAGTCCTCACACCGGGCGTTGCGACCGTTCAATGGATGTTCACACACAACTGGGCATCGTCAGGGCCGTTGCTTCGCGAACCGGATGAAGGTGAGAGGGTCACTCTAGGATGCCCGCAACGCGCGGCAATTGAAAGCGGGAATGAATCGAAGAACCCTCGTCTCCGTCCAGGATGACCGGGGCGACACCGATGCGATGGACTTCGTCGGGTGGATGTACTATCAGGCTCGCCGTCCGCGGCGGAAACGCGGGCCGATCCGGAGGCAAGAATGAGCATAGCGATAGATACCCGGCGAAGCATGGGGTTGCCTCATTCCGGGATGTTCGGGTGCAGCCGGCTCATCGACGATTGGCCTGCGGCATGGGACACATTCCAAGAATCCACACGGGCGAGGACGTTCGTTTCTCGCAAGCTGGAGTTGAGTTCGTGGTCGTTCGAGCTGAAGTCTTCGATCGAATCAAGCACCTGATGGAGAGCGACCATCGAGAATTACGGTCGCTACTGGCCCGCTCGTCTGAAGGCAACAGTTGGGATGAGCCGGGGTTGGAGGCATACGATTCTTACCCGGTGGTTTCATGATTCGAGGAGATATCGTTCTCGTTTTGGTTCCATTCGGGGGACGTCCGGAGCGAAACTTCGGCCGGCCAACAATCGGCCGGCTTTCACCAACGTTGATGGTTCGAATCGATGCATGTCTTCGAGCCGCACTCGGAATTCGGTAAACTGCAACGCTTCGCCCTGGACAGTCTCGTTACGCACGCCATGATGAACGCTCGGCCCTCCCCGCACTCGCAACCCTGCCGCCACCATGACTCGCCCCGTTCGCACCGCCGCCGCAACTGCTGGTGTCGCGATTTTTGTCGCCGTCGTGGCCTTCACGATGGGCCAGGAAGTGGCCCCGCCACCACGACAGGTTGAGTCGTATGAAGAGAAAGCGGCTCGCCGCGATCTGGAGGTTCGCACGCACCAACCGACTACGGTGCCCGATCGCGTGATTCTCACGTGGAAGGGCGACCCCGCGACCTCACAAGCCGTGACCTGGCGAACCAGCCTCGAGGTGAAGCAGGCCTTCGCCGAGATCGCACGCTCCGAGGGCGGCCCGAAATTCAAAGCAACCCGACTGAAGGCTCGGACCCAGCCGCTGAAGACGAGCATCAACGAGTCGCACTATCACAGCGTCAATTTCGAAAACTTGCGGCCGAGAACGAAGTACGTTTATCGCGTTGGGGATGGTCGCACCGACAAGACCTGGAGCGAGTGGTTCCAGTTCGAGACGGCGAGCGACCGCCCCGAGCCGTTCGGTTTCATTTACTTCGGCGACGCCCAGAACGACATCAAATCGCACTGGTCGCGCGTGGCCCGCGGTGCCTACACCGAGATGCCGAAGGCGAAGTTCATCGTTCATGCCGGCGACTTGATCAACGACCGGGACGACGACTCTCAATGGGGCGAGTGGCACGCGGCAGCCGGTTGGATCAACGGCATGGTGCCGAGCGTGCCGACGCCGGGGAATCACGAGTACGCGAAGACGGTCGATCCGCACTGGCGAGCGCAGTTCACGCTGCCGGAGAACGGCCCGCCGGGCCTCGAGGAGACGACGTACTTCCTCGACTATCAGGGCGTGCGGGTCATCTCGTTGAACACCGAGGAACAACTCGCCGAGCAGGTGCCGTGGCTGGAACGCGTGCTCGCAAACAACCCGTGCAAGTGGACGGTGATCACGTTCCACCGACCGATTTATTCGCCCGTCGCGGGTCGAGACAACAAGAACATTCGCGAAGCGTGGCGGCCCGTCTTCGATCGCGCGCCCAAGGGCGTCGATCTCGTGCTTCAAGGTCACGATCACACGTATGGGCGCAGCGGCTTGATGCGCGACGACAACACGCTGCACGGCGGGCAGGTCTTCACCGAACGCGGCACCGTCTACTGCGTCTCGGTCAGCGGACCAAAACACTACGGCGTCGGCGACCTACCCTGGATGGTTCGCAAGGCCGAGGGAATCCAACTCTATCAGTTGATCCGCATCGACGGCAACCGCTTGAACTACGAGGCCCGCACCGCCAAGGGCGATCTCTTCGATGCGTTCGAACTGAGGAAGCGACCCGATGGCGGAAACGAGTTGATCGAGAAGGACGGGCCGTATCCGGAACCCGAGACGGCGAACGAACACAACTACTGGAACGCGGCGGGTGCGCTTCTGATTTTGGGATTGGTAGCGGCGGCGATCGGATGGGCGATGAAGTCGAAGTAGCGGCTCCGCGAACGCTCGTGGAGCCGCAAGTTGAATTCGTCAGCGGGCGGGGTTGGGCTGCTTTTCCCAGTCCGCGAGGTACGATGCCACGCGGCCCATTTCGGGCTCGCCTTGCAGCGTAATGACATCCCCCGCCACGTCGGTGCGGATGTTGCCGCGGAGCCCGCGGCGGTTCAGAAACTGGAGCAGCGTTTCGCCGAGCGGGCTCGGCACGCGGATCTCCTCACGATCGCGATTCAACACCGGATGAGTTAAGACCGACATCATGTCACGCCCTCGGGGAGAAATGTTGGGCGGGCTCAAACGCAAGATCTGAACGAGGTCAAGAGTAATCGAAGCGCCGGCCTCGGGCAACGGAAAAATTTCCTGAAGTGTGCGAATCGAAGGTGGAGCGACGACGGAAGCCGGCTTCCAGCCGGTGCCACCCCGAAACCTAATTCGAGAGGTACACGGGTGTACCAACGATTCTTGGAGTTCAGCCGACCGGAACAAATCGAGGCTGTTCGATCTTCAGGCTGAAAGCCTGGGATCTCTCAGCCCAGGGCAACGCCCTGGGAATCCGGCAGCAGTCCTGCACCCTGAAGGGGTGCGACTCCGAGCCTGACTCGCGTTCGTCCTGCTCGCAGCCCTTCAGGCTGCTGCTCGCGGCACGCCTTTCCCAGGGCGTTGCCCCGACGCATTAAACATCTTGGGGGGTCACTAACCCTTTATGGGGCAAGCCTTACGGCTTAGATTCAAGAGCTTCTTCTCAATTG
>JAYTGN010000151.1:0-33245 GCA_043733485.1 Gemmataceae bacterium | reverse complement strand
CCGCGACGCGGAGTCTTCGGAGCGGAGCGCGGAGGCGCAGAAAATGTCGCGCTCCGCTCCGAGGACTCCGCGTCGCGGCTAAACATAGGACTCGGATGCCTGACTTTGTTTACGAAGCGATGGCCCGGACCGGCACGAAAGCGACCGGGACCATCGCCGCGAATAGCGAGCGGGAAGCCGCCCTGGCGTTGGACGCCAAGGGGCTCTTCCCACTCACGATCGCGATGGCGCGCACGCAATCGCTGGGCAGCGGCAGCGGCGGGTTTTTCGCCAAGAAGGTCAAAGGCCGCCACCTCGCCTCGTTCTATTCGCAACTCGCGGACCTCCTGCACACCGGCGTGCCGCTGCTGCGCTCCCTCGAACTGCTCGAACGCCAAAGCACCAACGTCGGCCTGCAATCGGTACTCCGCGACATTCGCGGCAAAGTGGCGGACGGCACCGGCCTCGCCCAGTCGATGGCGGCCCATCCGAAGGTCTTCAACGAACTCGCGGTCAGCATGGTTCGCGCCGGCCAGGAAGGCGGCTTCCTCGAAGACGTACTCAAACGCATCGCCAACTTCGTCGAACACCAAGAAGACATGAAGTCCAAGGTGATCGGGGCGATGGCCTACCCCGTGTTCCTGGCCGTCGCCGGCTTCTTGGTGCTCAACATCCTGGTGATCTTCTTCATCCCGAAGTTCGAGCCGATCTTCGCGAAGTTGAAGGAGAAGGGCGAACTCCCGCAACTGACGATGGGCCTGATGTGGTTCAGCAACACGCTTCGCTCGCCGGTGGGCGTCCTCTTCGTGCTGACGGTGGTTGCCGTGGTTGTGCTGTTCGTCCGTTGGACGCGGCGGGGCGGCCGCATGTGGGCGGATCGCCAGCGGATTCGCCTGCCGCTGTTCGGCAAAATCTTCTTGCAGCTGGCCCTGACGCGGTTCACGCGCATCCTCGGCACGATGCTCCACAACGGCATCCCGATTTTGCGAGCGCTCAACATCGCGAAAGATTCCACCGGCAACCGCGTGCTCTCGATGGCGATTGAGAAGTCCGCCGAGAACGTGATGGCCGGCGAAAAGCTCGCCGACCCGCTGCGGAAGTCGGGCTACTTCCCGCCGGACGTGGTCGAGATGATCGCAATTGCCGAGGAGTCCAACAATCTGGAGAAGGTGCTGATCGATATTTCGGACAGCCTGGAGAAGCGGACGGCCCGGCAGTTGGACTTGATGGTGAAGTTGCTGGAGCCGATCATGCTGCTCGTGATGGCCGGCGTGACGCTGGTAATCGTGGCCGGCTTGCTGTTGCCCGTATTCAAGATGGGCCAAGCCGTGAGTTGATTTCCTCTGAGCTGTGAAACCTGCCCGCCCGGCCGAAGGTAACTCTCCCGCCGCCAGAAACTTCCCCCGCCGCCCGTTTCTCTCATGACCGGTTAACCCACCCTCGGCTTATACTGATGGTGAACCGGGGACTCGAACTGCCGCCCCAATTGTACGAGGAGTAGAACCGATGAAATTGTCCACCACACGCAACCGCCTTGCGCGTCGCGCCGCCTTCACGCTATTGGAAGTGCTCGTCGTGGTCGCGATCCTGGTCATCCTGGCCACCGTGGCCTCGATTGCCGTCACTCGCAATCTGGACGATGCGAAGAAGAGCCAAGCCCATCTTAAGGCCGCCGCCATCGCAAAGGCGATGGAGAGTTATTACATCAGCCCGAACAGTGGGAACACCTACCCGGTGACGATTCAAGATCTCGTAAGCCCATCGTGGGGCGGTTCGTCCTTTCTGAACGACCCCCAGGCCGACAGGATCGATCCCTGGGGCAAGGAGTACCAGATTCAGCCGGCTGCCGCAACGGATGGGTCGACTCAAGGCAAACCCCTCGTGTTCACCACCTCGCCCGATGGGGTTCCGATTAGCAACCACGGTATTGGCAATTTGGCTCGGATGCAGTGATCGGGCGCGTCTACTCGCACGGCCTGGACAGGGCCGGGCTTCGTTCGTCTAAATAATCGGGTGGGCCTGCGAAATGAGAGCTTCACGTTCCGGCTTCACGCTGATCGAACTCATGGTCGTGCTGGCCTTGCTCATCATTTTCGCTGCCCTTGCAATTCCGAGCTTCGCCGGTTTGAAAGGGAACGCGGACCAGAAGGCGGCGATGGACCTGTTGCGGGCGCGAATCGCCGACGCCCGCGGGCTCGCCATGGAAGAAGCCGCCACCTATCGCCTCGCCGTGAACAAGGACGGGACTAAGATTCGCCTCGCTCCCGAATCGGCGGACTTCTCCCACCTGCCTGCCTCCGAGGATGCCGGCGGCGGTGCGAAGGTCATCGAATCCTCAATCGATAAAGCCACCATTACTATTTCTGCTGACTCCGAGGCCGGAGCGATCGCCGGTGCGGTTCAAGACGATTGGATCACCATTGGCACGTTCCTGCCCAACGGAACGTGCCGCGAAGACTCGACACTGGTCGAGGTTCACGAAGGCAACTTTCCGGCCATGAAGATTCTGCTTCGCGGCGTGACCGGCACCGCTCGGCTCGTCCTTCCCGATTCCTCCGCCAACGGAGGGTCGCCGAAGTGAAGAAGCGCGCGGGCCTCTCGCTCATCGAAGTCTTGCTCTCGCTGGCCATCCTCCTGATGTCGCTGGCCGCGATTGGGCAACTCGTGACCATGGGTTCGGATCGCGGGTTAGATGCGCGGTTCACCATGCGAGGCACGCGGCTCGCCGAATCGAAGATGGCCGAGGTCGAAGTGGGAGCCGTTTCCCTCGACTCCGCAGGCTCGGGCGGCAGCTTTGAAGGCGACGACTCGGCGTGGTCCTGGACGTGCGACGTTCAACCGGGAGGTCCGCCGAACCTGTTTCAGGTGGTGGTCACCGTGAAGCGCGACGTCCGCGGTACGCCGTTTGAAGTGTCGATCGGTCGCATGCTGATCGACCCGAAGGTGGTGGGCTCCGCAGCGCAGGCCGAACGCCCGGCGGAATCCGAAGCCGCCGACCCGCTCGGAATGGGAGGAACCTCGCCGTGAGAATGCGAACCAATCGAAACCCGGTTTCTGCTTTGGAAACCGGGTTTCTGTCCAACCAACAAACCCGGTTTCCAAAGCAGAAACCGGGTTTCCAGGGTCGCCGATCCGCCTTCACGCTTCTCGAAATTCTCCTCGCGAGCCTGATCGCGATCCTGCTGCTCGCCGCACTGTACTTCGCGATGGACATGACGCTGCGGCAGACGGCCGAGAGCCGCGACGCCGTCGACATCGACAACCTTTCGCGGGGCGTCTTCACGCGGGTCAGCATCGATCTCTCGGGTTCATTGGGGCCCTTGCCGCCGAAGTCTGGCGGGAACGCCGCGAGCAGTGGCAGTTCGAGTTCGTCCACGCCGACCGCGGCCTCGGCCGATCCGACGATGGCCACCGCAACCACGGCGGCAACCGATCCGACCGCCGCCTTGACCGCTGCCGCAACCGATCCGACGGCCGCACTCGCCGCCGCAACCGACGCGGCTGCCACACCGCAAGCCGCGGACCTGAGCTTCCAAGCCGGAGTCATCGGAAGCGCTAAACAACTGACGGTGTTCGTCAGCCGATTGCCCGGCACGCTCACCAGTGCGAAGGGGCTCACCGAGATTCCCGGAACGCAGCTGCCGAGCGACTTGTACCGGATCACGTACTGGCTCGGGCAGAACGGCGGGTTGTGCCGACAGGAACGCCCCTGGGTCACGGCCGATGGAGTTCGCAACTCCTCGGACCCCGACCTGAGCGACGAGGTCGGTGATACACTCGTGCAGGAAGTGACGGATGCGACGTTCGAATACTTCGACGGTTCCTCGTGGTTGCCCTCGTGGGACGGCACGCAGTCGAGCCCGGACGGCGTCACGCCCACCGGCCCACCGCGAGCCGTTCGCCTGAAATTGACGTTCTCGATTCCCACGACTCGGCCCGGCAATGCACCCTACGAACACAGCGTGGAACAAGTGATTCCGATTCGCACGGCACCCGGACCCAACACCCCGGCCATGATCACGCCCAGCACCGATCCCGGCACGACGAGTTCGGGCTCGACTCCTAGCGCGGGAACCGGAGCCGCGGCAAGTGGTGGCTCGACGGGTGGCGCGGGGGCGGGAAGTGGTGCTGCAACGGGTGGTACCAGTGGAAGCGCAGGAGCAGCTAAGACGTCTGGTGGGGCGACTCCGGCCGCTCCGACTACGAGTTCGCCCGCGCCGACTACGGGTGGCGGAGCCAAGTCTACGGGAACCGCGGCTCCGGCCTCCACGGGCGGCGGCTCGAAGGGGGGCAAATGAGACTTCACAGATCGAAACCCGGTTTCTGCCTTGGAAACCGGGTTTCTGAGGCACTTCCAAGAAACCCGGTCTCCAAAGCAGAAACCGGGTTTCGAGAAGGCTACGTTCTCATCGCCGTGCTCATCGTCATCGTGGTGCTCACGCTTGCCGCGTATCAGTTCACGGAACTCATGACGGCCGAATACCGCGCTTCGGTTCGCACGGCCGATGCCGCTCAGGCTCGGCATGCCGCCGTGTCGGGCGTTCACTATGCCGCCGCGCTTCTGGCGAACCCCGGAAGCTACTACGGCGACCTCGCGGGCGATCCCCAGGCTGAAGGAGCGTTTCCCGAACAGACCGTGCGACCGGGCCGCAATCCCCGCTCGCAAGCCCGCTTCTGCCTCGTCGCGGTCGTCTCGAACGGTTCCGGTAGCTACGAGCCGCGCTACGGAGCCGTCTCGGACGAAGGCGGCAAGTTGAACATCAACGCCCTCATTCAACTCGATCCGTCTGGTGAGTTACTCGCCGCCGCGCTCAACGTGCTCGCCAAGCAAACGAACAATCCTTACCTCACCTCGGATGCGATCGACGCGATCGTGGATTGGGTCGATCCAGACGACGATGCCCGCACCGGCGGCGCGGAATCGTCTTACTACGTATCCAATCCCGCCGGCGGGTATCGCGCGAAGAACGGCCCGCTCAACAGCTTGGACGAACTGCTCCTCGTGAAGGGCGTGACCCCGCAGTTGCTCTACGGGAACGACCGCAACCGCAACGGCCAGGCCGACGACGATCCGAACGGCTCGCAGACCTTCGATCGCGGCATCGCCGATTTCCTCACGGTCTACGGCCGCGAACTGAACCTCGATGCCGTGGGCGTGCTCCGCGAAAACGTGAACGAATCGGAAGACCTCGCGGGCCTTTATCAACGCCTTACGGCCCGGGTTGGAGCCGACCTCGCCAGCTACATCATGGCGTACAAGATCTTCAGCGTGTCCACCGTCTCCGCGACCGTGCAGCAACCGGCGAACACGCTTCAAGGGAGCATCGGCGACCTGACCACGGCCGTTCAGGCCGCGCTCGACGCCGGGACCGCCACGAACAAGAAGCGTTTGAAGTCGCTGCTCGATCTTCGGAACACGCGCATTACGCTGCCCAAGGTTGCCGGCGCGGCGGCGGACGCACCGACGGTCATCGTCTTCTCGCCTCTGAGCGATGCCACGCAACTTCCCCTGCTCCTGGGAAAACTGCTGGACTCGACCACAACCACGACGCTCGTGGAGATGACGCCGCGCATCAACATCAACACGGCGTCTCGCGAAACGCTGATGGCGCTCACGGCGTTTGCGGGCAGCACCAGCGTCGGTAGCACGTCCTTGGGATTCTCCGAAGCCGACGTGGAGAGCATTCTTTCGAAGCGGGTCGGTTTGAACCCCGCCGATCCCGCGACGCTGACCGGTGCCTGGGTTCTCACCGACGCCGGGATGAGCCCCGACGTCTTCAAGCTGATCGAGAAGTATATCACCGGGCGCTCGATGGTCTACCGCATTCACTCGATCGGCTACTTCGGCGAAGGCGGCCCGACGGCCCGGGTGGAAGCCGTGATCGACACCAACCAGGGTGCCCCGCGCATCCTGTACTTCCGCGACATGACGGACCTGGATACGCCGCGGGCCTTCGACCCGCCGCGCTAGATTGAAACCCGGTTTCTGCCTTGGAAGCCGGGTTTCTGGAGCAAAAACCCGGTTTCCAAAGCAGAAACCGGGTTTTAAATCACGGACTTCAACATGGACAACTCAAAAGCACGCGGCACTCGCTACCTCGCGATCGACCTCGATCCGGAAGGCCTGCTCGTCGTCTCGGGGCCGGCCGGTTCGAGCGGCGCGCGCGTCGAACGCGCCCACGCCTGGCTTCCGGGAAACGAACACGGCCCGCCCGCGCTCACGGCCGCCAACGCCAAGGAACTCGGCGAAGCCCTGCGCGATCGCCTCAAAGCGGCCGGGCTTCCCGCCGGGCCGGTTCTCGTAGGCATCGGCCGCGACAAAGTCATCCTCAAGGAACTGAAGCACCCGCCGGTCGATGCCGACAGCGAAGCGGCCCTGATCCGCTTCCAGGCGATGAAGGAGATCGCGGAGAACGCGGACGAGATCGTGCTCGATTACGCGCCGATTGTGGAAGCCGGCGCGGACCCAACCGCCGAGCGCCGGGCGATGGCCGTCGTGGTGAAGAAGGACTTTTTCGGCGCGGTGCAGACGATGATCGCGGCGGCGGGGCTGAAGTTAGTCGCGGTCACGCCGCGGCCTTACGCCGTCGCCGCCGGACTCACGCAGGCACTTGCCACCGGCGAAGCCGAACGGCCCGAATCCGCGAGCGACACCGTTGCGGTCGTCACGCTCAGCCCTCAGGGCGGCGAGTTCACCATCGTGCGCGAAGGCAGGGTTGCCTTCACCCGCGCCATTCCCGGCCAAGTGCTCGTGAACGACGCACTACTTCTGGGCGAGATTAAGCGCAACCTCACGACGTTCAACGGTCAGAATCAGAGCCGCCCCGTGAAGGCGGTTTACGTGCCGGAGGCGGAGAGTACCCTCGGCGGGTGGGCGAGCAAACTTCGCAATGGCCTGACCGTTCCCGTCCATTCGTTCGATCCGGTGGCGAGCGCCGCCGAGGCCGTTCCCTCGAATCTGCGTGGCCGGTATGCCGGAGCGGCGGGCTTGCTCGCAGGCCGCGCGGCCGGGTTGCCGATCAACTTCGCTTCGCCGCGCCAGCCTAAGGCCAAGTCCGATCCGCGCAAGAGACTGCTCCTCGGGGCGGGTGTCGCGGCGTTCGTGTTGATTTTGGGAGGCGGCATCGCGGGGTTTCTCGCCTTGAGTGCCGCCGACGAACGCGTGAAGCAGAAGCAGCAGGACAAGGCCGACCTCGAGGGGTTGCTGGTCGAGGCGGAGCCGAACAGCAAGCGACTCGCCGCCGCCGAGCAGTGGGAGTCCCGCGGCGTGAACTACCTCGATGAGATGTTCGACCTCAGCGATCGATTGCCCTCTGGCGATGCACTTCGCGTGAGCAAGATCACGGGCACGGCGGTACGCGTGGACAAAGCCGGCAAGCAGAACGGCCAGTCGTTCTTCGTTCTCTCCGTGGGAGCGAAGAGCCCGCTGGCCGCCTCCGATCTCGTGAGTGCAATCGACCGCGACAACATCAAGGATCGCAAGTTCTACGTGGGCACGAAGAAGACGATCGGCGGCACCGATACCCACACCAACAGCCACAACCAACTGGCCACCATCGAGACGGTCGCGATGCACCGCACGCCGAACGAGTACACGCGGTATCCGACGTTCTATGCCCCGCGGCGCGGCGTCGTTCCCGTGGCGGTCGCTCCGGAACCCGAGAGGAAAGAGCCCGAAAAGACGACCGAAGACGAGATGCCGTGATAGCGGCCTCTTCACCTCTCCCCCCTTTGTGGGGAAGAGATCGGATCGAAGTTGCGAATGCATCGGCGTCGCGACCTCTCCCCCGCCGAGCCGGGGAGAGGTGAGAACTGTACCCCAGCGATCACCCAGCAAGAGTTTCTCGAATGTCATCCCGCGAACGCAACATGGCCATCATTCTGATCGCCCTCATCCTCCTCTTCGGGAGCGTGGCGGTCGGGTATGCCTTCGTCTACCAACCGATCCAAGACAAGAATCGGGCGGCGTTAGCGCTCGACTCCGAGATCGCGAAGAAGCAGGAAGACTACGACAAGATCAAGGCGGAGAAGCAGCGCCTCGACGTGATGAAGCAGCGAAGCCTGCCGCCCGATCTGGCGATTGCGAAGCGCGAATACTCCGAGATGATGTCGCGGTTGCTCCAACAAGCGAAGGTGCCCTCGAACCTCCGCGTTCGCGAACTGGGGACCGACAACACCGGCACGCCCGTACTCGCCGCCAAGAAGTTGGCCTACACCAAAGTCGCTTTCGAGATCACCTTCGAAAAGGCGGACATGTGGGCGATTCACGACTTCCTCCAGGCGTACTACAAGCTCGACCTGCTGCACCAGATCACGCTGTTCGAAATCAAGACCGACGCCCAGCCGGCGAGCACCACGCGCGGCAAAGTCGTGAACGACCGTAAGGATCTGATCGTGAAACTCATCAGCGAGGCGATCATCCTGGACGGCGCGGAAGCGAGGCGGACGCTGCTTTCGGTGCCGACGGCCTTCGCCGCGATCGGCGGGCTTCCCGGCTACAACGCCCTCTACCTCACGCCGGAAGCCAGCCGCGGCTTGTCCCCGATTCAGTTCTCGCCGGTGCTCGCCACGCGGAACCGCGACTACACGCTGATCGTTCAAAACGACATCTTCCACGGGCCGCTGCCGCTGCTCCCTTCGATGACCGTCGAGAAGATCGCGGACATCAGCAGCGAGCAAGACAAGCCCATTGCCCCGGTGAAAGTGCGCGTGGCCGGCGACCTCGGGCCGAGCGGAAAGGTCACGCTCGAAGCCAAGTCCGACGGCCAAGTGCTTCCTGCGGGATCGCTGAAGATCGATCAGGTGGCGAAGACGATCACGCTGCTTCCGATGGCCGGAGAAACGGGCAGCGCCGAGATCACCGTCGTCGCCCGATCCGAGGACGGCAAGGAAGCGAAGACGCGCTTCAACGTGAAGATCACCGAACCGGAGATCGCGGACATCGTGAAGTCGCTTCCGGACATTTCGGATTCGATCAAGCTTATCATGTCGGTTCCTGGGTCAGATGGCCGAGCGTCGGCCGTGGTGAAGGACAACTACAACCCACTCACTTACGAGATCGAAGCCTCGGCGAGCGGCCGCATCAAGGTGACGAAGTTCGAGCACCTCGGTGCCCGCAAGAAGAAGGATCGCTTCTACGACGACCCCGAGTTGCTCATCCTTTCGGACGACGGGGTCTCCTCGACGAAGCGTACCTTCAAGGTGCTTGCGATCGACTACGATGGGATGATCCTGTCGGAGGTGAAGGCGGAGAAGCCGGTGGAAAAGGAGAAGCCGAAGGTGCCGGTCGGTCGGCCGATGGGAGCGGCTCGACCGGAGAATCAGGGGCCTGCCGAGGCGCTTTCGCTCGTGGCTGGTGCCGCGGCAACCACCGCGAAGTCGATAGCGGATGGGCAACCGACGTTCTTCCGCTGGACGTGCGGCACCTCGCTCAAGACGATCAAGGAACTGCCCAAGGATGAGGCGAAGAAGTACCTCAAGGCCGCCGAGACCGGAGCGGCCGCCGTGACGGCGACGGGGAATTGAATTCGATCCGGCCGGTAGACCGGCCGCGAAATGAAAACGCCCCAGCCTTCCGGGCTTCCCGCAATCTCTCATACCGATCTCACGGCACCTCGCGCGGGGAATGCGGGTAAGCTGGGGATGATTAAAAATTCGCTGCGCGTCGGCGTTCTCCGTTGCTTGCATCGAGGAACGACGATAGACACGCGGTTCACGACTTGGCGAACGAAATCCGTCGGTTCGGCGGCACGGCCTGTGGGGGACAGGCCGAGCCCGGTTGATTGCCGAACCCGCGGGATCGTCCTGGGGGAGTTTCCATGAGCCTGCGACCTGGCGCGTCTGTCTCCGTTCCCATGTGGAAGCTGCGGCGTTGGCTGCCGACGGCCCTGGCCACGGCCCTCGGCCTCGGCGGCCCCGCGACGTGGGTGCTCGCGCAGCCCGCAACCGCCGACTGGCAGCACGTCGCTTTCCAACCGCCCGTCGCGCTCGCTCGCGCCGTGAAGGTGGAAGACAAGAAGCCGACCGAGCCCAAGAAGGTCGAGGAGCCCAAGAAGGATCCTCTCGCCGCCGAGCGCACCATCGGCGTCAACTTCGACGGTGCCCAGTGGCAGGAAGTCCTCGACTGGTACCAGAAGGAATCCGGGCTCATTCTCGTGACTACGGTCAAGCCGACCGGCAGCGTCATCATCAAGCCGGGTAAGGACCGCAAGTTCACGCTGGGCGAAGTGACCGACCTGCTCAACGAGTCGATGGTCCTTCAGAAGTTCATCCTCATCCGCTACAACACGACGTTCACGATTTGGCCCGTGGACGAAAAGCTCGATACCACGCTGCTCCCGGCGGTGGTCCCGAGCGAATTGATTCGCCGCGGCAAGACGGAACTGGTGAAGTGCGTGGTCGGCCCGCTGAAGACGCTCTCGGCCGCCGACATCCGCCCCGAAGTCGAGGCCATGCTCACGCCGTTCGGCAAGGCGCAACTCTTCGAGCGGTCGAACTCGTTCCAGATCACGGACAAGGCCGGCAACATTCTCCGGATCAAGGAACTGCTCAAGGAAATCGAGGAGACCGGCGACGCGGGCACTTTCACGCACATCTGCAAGTACATGAAGGCCCGCCAGATCGCGGGGCACTTGAAGGATCTCTTGAAGGACAACGCGACGACGGTCGATTCGCCGATGGCGGCCCCCGCGTATCCGAGCCCGTACGGCGGGTATCAGCAGTTCGGGCAACCCGGCTTCGATCCGCGCGGCCGCGATCGCGGGCAGGGCGGCAACGATCCCCGGGCCGGCGGTTCTTCCACCCCACGCAACAAGTCCGTTCAGATTGCCGTGGACGACGACTCGAACACCGTGATCATCACGGCTCCCGAAGACAAGATCGGCCAAGCCAAGAAGATCATCGAGGATCTGGACAAGCCGACGCCGGGCCAACAGCCTCTCTTAATCACGCCGCCCGTTCTCAAGACGTATTCCGTGCCGGCCGGCACCGCGGAGGCGACCGCCAAGGCCATCACCGAGCGCTACTCGTGGATTCGCGTCACCGCCATCGCAGCTTCGAATCAAATCATGGTCGTCGCCTCCGCGGACGATCACGGCAAGGTGTCGAACGTGCTCACGGGCGGCAATCCCACCGGGCCCGCGGGCGAGGGCGTGTCGCGGGTCGTCCCGATCAACTCGAGCGATCCCAAGGAACTCGCAGCGATCCTCTCGAAGAAGTTCCCGAGTTCGAACGCGGGCGGCCCGCTGATCGAAGCGCAGCCCGGCGGCATCTTCTTCAGCGGCACCGCGGAACAGTATGCCGAGGCGAAGAAGCTCATCGAGGCCTTCGAAGGCCCGTCCGGCTTCGATCCCAAGAACCCGCGCATCCAGTTCACCCTGGAAGGCGGCAACGCCGGGATCCTCGCCGAGGCGCTCGGCAACGCCATGAAGGGCATGAACAAGAACCCGGTCATCATCCAGAACTTCCTGAGTTCGCCCGGCGGCGTTCCTCCGAAGACGCCGGGCTCGACCGTGCCACCAGCGAGCGGGATTCCGGCGATGCCGCCGCCCGCGCCGCTGCCCGGCGAGAAGAAGTCCGCGTTGCCGCCCGGTCCGCGCGACCCGCGCTACGTCCTCGCCCAACTCGTCGATCCCGAGGCGAAGAAAGACCTCAAGCCGGTCATCATCCGCGTCATCGGAAACAAGCTGACGATCGAAAGCGAAGACCCGGCCGCACTGCAACTGATCAACGATTTGCTCCGCCTTTACGTGCAGCAAGGCACCAAGCCGGACGAGAACCTCTTCGAAGTGATCAAGCTCAAAACCGTGAGCGCGGAAGACGCGGCGAAGGTCGTCTCGGAAATCTTCAACGGGCCGCAAGCGGCTGCTCAGGGCGGGCGACCGGGCGGCGGTGGCGGCGGGTTCAATCCGCTCAACCTGATCGGCGGCTTGCTCGGCGGCGGTGCCCCATCGGGAACGCCCGAGAAGGGCCGCGTTCGCGTCGTCGCCGAGAAGAGCAGCAACTCGTTGATCGTCGTCAAGTCGTCGCCGCTCGACTTGCTCGCGATGCGGAAGTTGCTCTCGAACGTGATCGACAGCGGCGAGACGGACTCGGACGCGATTCAAAAGACGTACGTGATCAAGCTCAAGAACACGCACGCCTCGGAAATGGCCGCGACGGTGAAGGAACTTTACAAGCCGCTCACGACGGCCACGGGTGGCGGCGGAGGCGGTCCGGCCAATCCGTTCGCGTTCATCGCTGGCGGTCAGCAGCAAGGCGGCAACCAACAGCGGCCCCCGGCGCTCTCCGTCTCAACGGACGACCGGACGAACAGCCTGGCCCTCCTCTGCACGAAGACGCTTTACGACGAGATCAAGCAGTTCGTGGAGAGCACGGATAACGCGGCGGCTTCGGAGAGCACGGAAGTCGTTCGCATCGAGCCTATCAAGGGCGTTGATCCGACGCTCTTGCAACAAATGGTCGACGCGATGCAGGGTAAGGATCCGAACTTACAACAGCGCGGGCTCGGCGGCCTCGGCGGCAACAACAATCGCGGCGGGGGACAGCAGCCAGGTGGCGGCGGATTCCCCGGCCTCGGTGGCGGCGGCTTCCCCGGTCTCGGCGGTGGTGGCTTCCCCGGCCTCGGTGGAGGCGGCTTCCCCGGAATGGGCGGCGGCAACCTCGGCGGCGGCAATCGCGGCGGAGGTAACGTCGGCGGCGGCGGTGGCGGCAATCGCGGAGGAGGTGGAGGCGGGAATCGAGGTGGAGGCGGAGCCAGACCCGGCGGGGGTGGCCGAAAGGCCGACTTCGAAACGGAGGGCCCCGCAAATTTTGACCACCGGGACATGGATGTCCCTTCGGCCAAAATCAGCACGATCTTCGACCCCGAAACCGATACCGGCGACAACGGCTCGATTAGCGCGAACCACATCGCAATCCCTTCTGCTCGGCGCCCGCTGAGCAGCGTTCTTCCGGTCGGTTGGCAGCAGCCGGGCGGTCCCTCGCCCATGCTCCCGCCCAAGGCCTTACCCGACGGGCGCGCCGGCGTCTCCGTCACCGCGCCCAGCGGAACCGTCACGGCCATCCCACTCACGGAAGCCGGCGTCATCATCATTCGCACGACCAACCCGCGCGACATGGAGATCGTCCTCGAACTCATCGAGTTCATTCGCAAGCAAGCGGAAGGCACCGAGCCGGAGCTGCGGCTCGTGCCGCTGAAGTACCAGGACTGCAGTACGGTCGCGGGCACGCTGAACTCGATCTTCGCTCGGGTGCAGGTCGGGCAGGGCGGCAACGTCGTGCCGCAGGCGGCCCGGCAGGTGAACGTGGGGGCACTCCTCACGGCGGGTTCGGGCGCGCCGTCGGCCACGCAAAACGTGTATTGCGTCGCGATGCCGCGCTTCAACGCGCTGCTCATCGCGGGGCCGAAGGGCCGCTTCGCGGACATCATCAAGGAAGTCGAACGCATCGACCAGCCGAACGATCCCGCGGTGCAGGTGAAGTCCTTCCAGTTAAAGAAGGCGTCGTCGCAGGTGATCGCCCTGCAACTGCGGCAGCTGTACAGCCAGCGGTACCCGGCCGAAGGGCCGCCCAACAATCAGTTCCGCATCAACTTCGACCTGTCGAGCAACAGCGTGCTGGTGGCGGCCTCACCGGCGGACATGAAGGACATTGCCGAGTTGATCGAGAAGCTCGACACGATGACTTCCAAGGCGCTCAACGACCTCCGCATCTTCGCGCTCAAGAATGCCTATGCGGATGAACTGGCGTCGGTGCTGATTCAGACGCTGACTGCGAACGTGCTGAGCCCGCTGGCGCAGAGTACGCAGCCGTGGTACACGCAGACCGTGACCGGCACGAACATCGGCGGGCTGGGCGGCATCCAGGCCCTCCTCGGAGGTGGCCAGCAACCCGGCGGTGGCCAACTCGGCGGCGGGCAGTTGGGCGGCGGCCAGTTGGGTCAACAACTCGGCCAACTCGGCGGCGGCGGCGGAGGTGGCGGCGCGAACCTCCTCGGCACCGGTGGCGTGAACCTCACGCCCACGATCGCCAACCTCGGCTCGGCCTCCGGCGGCGGACTCGCCACCAAGACGAGCGCCCTCCGGTTTTACTCGTCCCGCGACGGACAGGTGGTCGAGACCGGCTTCCTCGAAGACGTTCACATCATTCCGAACACGCGGACGAACGCCCTGCTCGTCGCCGCCAAACCGGAGACGATGAAGCTCATCGAGAAGCTGATCGAGAATCTCGACACGGTCGCGGCGGCTCGCTCGTACATCAACATCTTCCAGTTGAAGACGGCGGACGCGACGCTGACGAGCCTGCTGCTGCAGCAACTCTTCACCGGTCAGAATCGAACGACGCTGACCCCGGGTACGGGCGGCGGCGGTGCCGCGGGGCAGGCGACGGCGGGAACGGCTCAGGGTTCGGCCCGACCGCTGCTCACGGTCTTCGGCGACGTTTCCCCGGGTGCTCAGTTGATCGACCTCCGCATCACCGTGGACGATCGAACCAACAGCCTCATCGTCGCCGGTTCGCTCAACGATCTGGAAACGATTCGCTCGGTGATCGCCCGGTTGGAATCGGCGGATACGCAGGCGCGGCACTCGGACGTGTACAAGCTGCGGAACGCCGCGGCAGCGGACGTCGCGACCGCGCTGACTACGTTTATCACGCAATCGCTGGCCGTCTACACGACGGCGCAGTTCAACAGTGCCTACTTGCAGCTTCAACGAAACGTCGTGATCGTGGCCGAGCCGGTGAGCAACACGATCATGATCAGCGCCACGCCGCAGTACTTCAACGAGATGAAGCGGATCATCGAGCGGATCGACGCTCAGCCCCCTCAGGTTGTGATTCAGGTGCTGATCGCGGATGTGCAGTTGACGAACAACGAAGAGATGGGCGTCGAGTTCGGCGTGCAGAGCCCGTTGATCTTCCAGCGCGGTGCGAGTTTGAACTTCAACACGACGTCGGCGCTGCCCACGGGTGCCGTGGGTACGGGAGTCGTCGGGTTTCAGGGGCTCGGGAACCTGGGGGTCGGCCGGGCCAGCACCACCGGCCAGTCGGGGGGGGGGCTCGTCTTCTCGGCCCAGAGCGAGTCGTTCAACCTGCTCGTGCGTGCGCTCAAGGCTCAGGGCCGGATCACCATTCTCAGCCGCCCCCAGCTCCACGTGACCGACAACCAGACCGGGTACATCAACGTCGGCCAGAACTTCCCGACTCCGACCAACAGCACGTTGACGGCGACTGGAGCCACGCAAACCGGCGTTCAGTACGTTCCGGTCGGCATCACGATGCGAGTCACCCCGCGGATCAATCCGGATGGGAAGGTGCTGATGCGGGTCGAGCCGCAGGTGTCCAGCGTGGCCCCTTCCACGATTTCCGTCGGGCCCGGCGTGAACGCTCCGATCTTCAACCAGCAAACGGTGGAAACGACGGTGCTGGCGGCCGACGGCGAAACGATCGTCATCGGCGGGCTCATCAGCAAGCAGGACACGCGCAGCGAACTCGGAATTCCCTTCTTCAAGGACATCCCGTACGTGGGCGCGCTGTTCCGGTATCGGACGGAGATTCAGCAGCGTCGCGAGGTGATCTTCATCATGACTCCGCACATCGTGCGGACGGAGTACGACGCGGCTCGGATTCTGGCGGAGGAATCGCGGCGGATCAATTGGTGCCTGCCGGACGTGGAGAAGATTCACGGTCATGGGCTGGAAGTGATGGGGCCGGCCTCGCAGGGGGCGAACCCGGTGCCGTTCGGCGGCACGATGCCCGGAGCGATTCCGCCGGGGCAACTGCCTGCGGGCTTCGGTCCGGGGTTCGTGCCGCCGCCGACATTGCCGGGGCCGGGCGGCGATACGGGTTCGGGGTACGTCTATCCGCAGGGTGCGGCCTCGCCGGGCTTGCCGGGCGGTCCGGTACCCGTGAATCCGCCGCTGCCGGGCCAGCCGACCGTCTCGATCCCCGGACTGCCGCCGGGCGTCTATCTGCCGGAAGCTCCGATGAGCCGCGCGAAGCCGGCGGGTTCGTTCCTGCCGATTCTGCCGACGAGCGGCGTGCCGATCCTGATGCCCAACGGCACGATAACGCAGGCCTCGGCGGTGGTGCATCCCGGTGCCACGCCTTACGTGATGATGCCGGCGGGAGGCCCGCCGATCATCACGCTGCCGGCCGCCGGGCCGATTCAGCCGACCAAGAACGGATTCATGATGGCCTATCCGGCGCAGGAAGTGCCGGCCGGCGAATCGAAAGCCCCGCGGGGCAAGGAGGAGCGGCCATGGGGCGTCTTCAACAAGTAGCGGCTTTCGGACTCGCGGCCTGCGTTGCCCTCGGCGGCGGTTGCATTCACGTTCACCGCGATGTCGACGGCAAGTTGAAGGGCATCGACGCGAAA
This sequence comes from Gemmataceae bacterium, assembly GCA_043733485.1. Classification (GTDB taxonomy): domain Bacteria; phylum Planctomycetota; class Planctomycetia; order Gemmatales; family Gemmataceae; genus Urbifossiella. The sequence goes on along the minus strand of JAYTGN010000151.1, from coordinate 16,891 downwards.
GCGCCCGCCGGGCCGGTCGCGCCCAAGGCACCCGACGCGGCAATCGACCCGGCTGTGAAGCAGGCCGCGGCCACTATCCCGGCGCAAACCACGGCCTCGGTCGCGTCGCTGTCCAAACTCGTCAAGACCGACCTGCCCAAGGGCGCGGCCACGGAGATCGCACTGACCTGGATGCCCAAAGTGGGGTACCTACCCGATCCGACGCACAACGGCGACATGATCGCCGGGCTCGTGGGCCAAATGTTCCTGTTCGGGCCGGGCTATCAGGCGGCCGTGGCCAACGGCAATCTCGTGGTGGAGATGTTCGACGAAACCGGCCGACCCGGTTCGAACGGCACCCGACTCGGAACCTGGACCCTCGATAAAGACTCGCTCCGCAAACTCGTCACGATGGACGAGCGGTTCGGGAAGAGTTATGCCCTGTTCCTGCCGTGGCCGGAGTACAAGGCCGACATCGGTCGGGTGAAGGTGACGGCGAAGTACGAACCGGACCGCGGCTACCCGCTGTACGCGCCGGCCGCCACGGTCACGCTCGACAACGGGACGAACTCCTCGGTGGCCCGGCACACCCAGACTGTCGGTGCTCCAGCGGGCGATCCGAATTTCGGCGGTGGATTTATGGGCTTGCCGGCGAGTACTCCGACTGCATCGCGAGTGGTGCCACCGCTCGATCCGCTGCCCGTCGGCGCTCGCAGTGCCACCGTATCGCCTCCAGCGAACCTGCCGCCATTCGTCATCACGGCTGGCTCTCGTTGATCAACCCTGGGAGCGCGGCCATCCTGGCCGCTTGGCTTTCCAACTAGGTTCGCTCACTTTGCGGCCGGAACGGCTGCGCCCCCCGGATCACGCGTCCGGATTCACGATCAATTTGAAGCCCGGCAGCAGTCGCGGCGTCTCGTAGATTTCGCCGTAGGCTACGCGAATCGGCTTCTGCCAAGACTTGCCGCGGCGGCGGTACGCGATCAGCGAAGGCCGATCCGGATCCGGCCGCGGGTCCACGATCCAGTATTCCTTGATCGAAGGCACTGCGAGGTAGAGCGCCACGTTCCTCACCAGATCCTTCTCGGGCTTCGCCTCCGAGAGCACCTCGACGACGAGTACCGGAGAGATGTCCTGCCAGCGACGCTCCCGACGCGGGAGGTGGTGGGGATACTCGTCGTACGCAGCGATGTCGGGTTCGGGGCACGTGGCCTTCAGCCGATCTGGAACGAAGACTCGAGTTTTTGACGAGAGATACTGGATCGCGTCGGGATGATTCTGGCTGTACTCGAACAACTTGATGAAGAGCCAGCGTTCGAGACTTTCCGCAGGATGATCCGGTAACGGCGTCACGTAAACCCTCCCATCGATGATTTCGTACTGATACCCCTCCGCTCCCGTCGAGTGTTCGAACTCCTCCGGATCGACCTGACGACCGTGGTCCTTCGGAGTCAGCCTCACTCGGTTCGCCGTTAGCATATTGCACCTCGGTTCTCGTAGAGTTATTGTCGCAGGCTCCCGATCATTCGGAAACTCCATTTCCGGGCTGCACTCTCTGCCAGTCTCGGGTAAACTTTCCTTACTCGGAGGATCGCGCCCATGCTCGGACTTCAAACCGGTCCTGCGTTCTCGAATTGTCAGGGTTACACGCGGCGAGCCGCCGTGAAGGCCGGATTCCTCGGGCTCACCGGCCTCAGCTTGCCCCAGTATTTGCGCGCGAAAGAGAAGCAGCCGTTCACCACGAACGAGAAGTCCGTCATTCTCATCTGGCTGGACGGCGGCCCGAGCCAACTCGAAACGTACGACCCGAAGCCGGACGCGCCCGTCGAATTCCGCGGCCCGTTCGGCATCGCCAAGACCCGCACTCCCGGCGTGAACTTCAGCGCCCTCATGCCCGAGACCGCGAAGCGATTCGACAAACTCTCCGTGATCCGTTCGCTGCACCACGATCACGGAGACCATTTCGCCGCCGGCCACTGGATGACGACGGGCCGCTTCGGTTCCACCTCGATCAAGCTTCCGCAGCAGTATCCCTCGGTCGGCTCGTACGTCTCGCGCGTGAAGGGTGCCAACAACCCGCATCTGCCCGCGTACGTGGGCCTGCCCTCGGCCCAGACCATCTACCTTTTCCCCGGCTACATGGGTTCCGCGTACCTCGGCGGCCAGTTCAACCCCTTCGACGTGGACCGCGAACACAAGTACCTCGGGTGGAACGATACCACACGCATCCGTTCGCCGAAGTGGCTGTCCAGCCTCGGTGCCGTCGGGTCGCCGGCTTCGGACCGCGTGCCGCTCCTGAAGCAGTTCGACACCGTTCGCCGCGACCTCGACAAGTCCGGCGTCATGGACACGATGGATCGCTTCCAACAGCAAGCCATGGATCTCGTCCTCGGCAGCGCCGCCCGCGAAGCTTTCGACATCGACAAGGAAGACCCCCGCGCCGCGGACCGCTACGGCCCCGGACCCTGGGGCCAGTACACGATGATGGCCCGGCGACTCGTCGAAGCCGGCGTCACGTTCGTCACCGTGGACATGCCCCACTGGGACGACCATTCCAACATCGAGAAGACGCACGGCGCGAAGGTGCCCGTCGTCGATCGCGCCGTCTCGGCCCTGATCGACGACCTGCACGAACGCGGCTTGCTGGATCGGGTGATGGTGGTCGTGATGGGGGAATTCGGCCGCACGCCGAAGATCAACACGGGCCAGCCGGGCATCCCGGTGCCGGGCCGCGACCACTGGGGCAACGCCATCTCGGCCATGATCGCCGGCGGCGGCCTGAAGTCCGGCGTCGTGGTCGGCGAGACCAACGCCAAGGCCGAACGGCCCAAGGATCGGCCGCTCAAACCCGCCGATCTCCTCGCCACGATCTACCACCAACTCGGCATCGACCCCTCGCAAACGTTCCTGGATCACAGCGGCCGGCCCTTCCCCATCTTGGATGAAGGCAAGCCGATCCACGAGCTGATCTGACGCGGAACCGGTCCTCAACGCTTCCGCCAAACCTGATCTTCGCTCAATCCAAGCTTGGCCATCGCGGGCTTGATCTGCTCGTAGAATCGCTTCGCGTCGAGCGGATACCCCGCCGTGGGCGCGATGCCGGGCACGTGCTTCGCCCAGAAGCGATTGAACTGCCTCATGCACACTTCGCGCAGGTACTTGCACACCATCGAGGCCAGGGCGACCGAGATACTGTCGCCATCGGCGCGCGGCCGAAACGTGACGGCGATCGGTCGGTCGAGGTGCTCGACGCGGTAGCGACTCTCGGCGGCGGATTCGCGCTCCACGACAACCCAGCCTTCCGGGAATGCGGCCTGCAACATCGCCGCGTAGAAGTTGCGCCCGCCGTGCTTGTCGCAAAGGAAGAGGATGGGCTCCCCATTGCTTCCGATGTTTCGCGTCGCAACGAGTAGTGCGGAGAGCCCGCACGCCAGCACCGTTCCCTTCGAACCCGAGCCATCGACAACTCGGTTGAAGAGCGTTGTCGGAACGAGATTGGAAACCGCCAAACAGGATGCGAACTCCGGCAGAAGCGGACGGGATTCGTCGGTGCCGATTGGCAGCAGTTCCTCTCCGTCGAACCAACTCTCTTCCTTCAAATCGGCCAGGCAGGCCGGGAGCAGCAAGCGGCTCAGATGCTCTTTGAACGTGCCCGCCTCCCAACTCAATGCGTGCGCGACACCTCGTTCCAGCGCCTCCAACCCGCCGCGAGTGTATACCTTCTTCGAGTCGTCGATCAGCAATCGGCCGTCGGCCTTCTCGTGCGATCGCCGGACGACGGCCTTCATCGTTTCCCAACCGGCGGGATCGTCGTCGGGAAGGTACAGCCCCACGGCTGCTTGCACCAGCGGGCCCAGGTTCGGCCCGTAACCGGCTTCGTCGATTCCCACGACCCACATGATGTGCTACTCGGGGTGAGCCGGACTCGCTATCGTGACTTCATATCGCCAGCCCGAGGTTGCGACACCATGGCCATGCTCGCGGACAACATCTTCCTCAAGATCATCGACAAAAGCATCCCCGCGAAGATCGCCTACGAAGACGACCGGTGCCTCGCGTTCCACGACATCGGCCCGAAGGCTCCGGTCCACGTGCTGATCATTCCCAAGAAGGTGATCCGCACGCACGACGACATCGCGGAAGAAGATGCCGCGTTGATCGGTCACCTGCACATTGTCGCTGTGAAATTGGCGAAGGAATTCGGGCTGAGTGCCGGCTACCGCATTGTCATCAACTGCAAGGAGGGCGCGGGCCAGACCGTGCCTCACTTGCACCTGCACCTCCTGGGCGGTCGCGATTTCACCTGGCCTCCGGGCTGATCGGCACTCATGGACGACGTTCATTCGATCCTCTCGGAACGCATCGCCGCCGTGCGGGCACGCATCGCGGCGGCTTGCACGAAGGCCGACCGCCCGCCAACCGAGGTCGCGCTCGTTGGGGTCACGAAAACGGTTTCGCCCGAGGTTGCGAAGGTCGCATTCGAACTGGCCCTCACCGATCTCGGCGAGAGCAAACCGCAGGAACTTTGGAAGAAAGCCGCCGCGATTCCCGAAGCCCGCTGGCACCTCATCGGGCACTTGCAGCGCAACAAGATCGACCGCACGGTTCCGCTCGCCGCACTCGTTCACTCCGTCGATAGCCTGCGTTTGTTGGAAGCGCTCGATGCCTTCGGCCGGAAGCGGGGATTGCCGGTGCCAGTACTCCTGGAGGTGAACTGTAGCCGCGACGAGAGCAAGGGCGGCTTCCGGCCAGAAGAGGTGCCCGCACTCAGTGACAAGCTATTGTCACTCGCCGGCGTCGGCCTGCAGGGCTTCATGACGATGGCCTCGTTCTTCGACGATCCGGAACGGTGCCGGCCCGCGTTCGCCGAGTTGCGGGAACTCCGCGACCGAATGCGTTCCGCAACGGGCTTGCCTCTGCCGTCCCTTTCGATGGGCATGAGCAACGATTTCGAAGTCGCGATTGAAGAAGGTTCCACGCACGTGCGGATCGGCACCACGCTGTTCGAGGGAGTTCGCTGATGGCCGGTAAACGCGCGAAGTTCAGCTACGAGTATCCGCGACCCGCGGTCACGGTGGATGTGGTCTTGGCCACCCGCGAGGTGCGGCCGCGCGTGCTGTTGATTCAGCGCAAGAAAGACCCGTTCGCGGGAACGTGGGCATTGCCGGGCGGCTTCGTCGAGGAGAACGAGAAACTCGCGGACGCCGCTCGCCGCGAATTGAAAGAAGAAACGAGCCTCGACGTGGCGGACATCGAGCAACTTCACACGGCGGGCGATCCGGGTCGCGATCCGCGCGGCTGGACGATCAGCGTGGCATACCTGGCGCGCGTGAATGCGAACGAATTGAAGCCGATCGCGGCCGACGATGCCGAAGCGGTTGCATGGTATCCGTTGGACAAGTTGCCGAAGTTGGCGTTCGACCACGCGATGATCTTGGCCCGCGCCCGCGTCCGAATCGCGGACCGGGGAGCGTGAGCTTGGCGAGTTGCTTCTGTTAAGCTGTCCGTTGAATCGCGAACCTCTCTCGCTTCGCCTCTGTCTGGAACGCCATGACAAACATCGCGCTACCTTTCGATCACCGCGAACGGATGGCCCGGGCGCGGATCGCGCTCGAAGGGCTCTCCGTCGGCGACGCGCTCGGCGAAACCTGCTTCACCCCGGAAAACTTCGACGCGATCCTCGAAGACCCGCGCGCCACCGCCCGCGCTCCCTGGCCCTGGACCGACGACACCGCCATGGCGCTCGGCATCTTCGAGGTGCTCGATGAGTATGGATGCATCGATCAGGATGCACTCGCTCGGCGCTTCGCCTCGCGGTTCGATGCTCAGCCGTGGCGGGGCTACGGTAGCGGCGCGATCCGCTTGCTCGGAGCGATTCGCGATGGAGCGGACTGGCGAACTGCGTCGACCGCACTCTTCGGCGGGGGTTCCTTCGGCAACGGTTCGGCGATGCGGATCGCGCCGCTCGCCGGTTACTTCGCGGAGGATGGCTACGAGAAAGTCGCCGAACAGGCGGCACTCTCGGCGGCCGTCACGCACGCCCACCCGGAGGGGATCGCCGGAGGGATCGCGGCAGCGGTTGCCGGAGCCTACGCCTGGGTGAACCGCGACCGCCGAGTCGAGGAGTCCGTGAAACGCGGGATGCTCGAAACCGTGCTTGCTCACGTTCCAACTGGAGACGTGCGGAAGGGGATCGAACGTGCCGCTACCTTCGAATTCGATCTGTCGATCGAACCGAACGTGAGGCTGCTCGATCATGGCATGAAGACGGTCGCGTTCGATGTCTCCATCGAATCGATCGTGAGAACGCTCGGTAACGGTAGCCGTATTTCGTGTCAGGATACGGTGCCGTTTTGCCTTTGGGTCGCGGCACGGCATCTGGACGACTATCAATCGGCCATCGTCAATGCGATCCGCGCCGGTGGCGACATCGACACCAACGCCGCGATCGTCGGTGGGATCGTCGCACTGGCAACCGGGGTCGATGCGATCCCGCCAGACTGGCGCACGGATCGCGAAGAGTTGGTCATCTGAATCTCACTTCAAGTCGATGTCGAATTGGTTCGCACCGGCCTGCGATTGGAACGTGAGGCCGGACGTGTCCGTGGTGGCGAACTTCAACGGGACCGTTCCGGCCTTCTCGCTCGTCACGGCAACGGCATACTTCCCGGCCGGTAAATCCTTGAGTGTGTAGCTTCCATCTTTCACGGTGGCGGTTACCACCTTGGGCTTCTTCTGATCGAGCGACACGAGGGTGACGCTGCCCTCGACCAGCGGCTTGCCTTGCACGGTCACTTTTCCCGAAACGACCGGCGACGCCACCTTGGGCTTCGGCATCGGAGCCGCTTCCTTCGGCTTCGGGTCCACCGGTTTCGGCATCGGTATGGGAACCGGATCCTTGGGCTTGGGGTCCATCGGCTTCGGAGCGGGATCGACGGTCTTGGGAACCGCGGGCACGCCCTTCAGTTCCGCGCGCACCTTCTCGATTGCCTCGTGAAGCAGGAACGCTTTGCGGGCCGGGTCCGCGTCCTTGTTCGCGGTGGTGAGGCCGGCTTCAATCGTCTTCTGTACGTCGGGCCGGTGCCCGAGCAACGGCTTCACCGTGAGCAGCGAGCCCTCGTAGAGCCGGTACGTTGCCGAGTAATCTTTCGATTGGTTGTAGAGGTCCGCACCGCGATCGTGGATGTCGCGCAGGGTCGCGATGATCGTCTTGTCGAGGGCTTTACTATCGACCGAGGTTGGCGGATCGGCGGCGAACGCCACGGTTCCCGCGAACAGCATCAGCACGGCAAGAAAGCGCGACATGGGCAGGACTCCAGCGACGAGTGAACCTTTCCCGCATGATACGCTCGGAGGTCGCACCTTCAAACAAATCGCGTGATGCCGGGCACGGCGATCGGCGGGTCGGGCAGTTTGACATCCCAGTCGTACTTCGGCGGGCTCAGGTCTTCCTTCGAGTTCATCGCCATGTCCCACGTGATCTGCTGGCCCGTGTACGCCGCCATGCGGCCCATGATCGCGAGCATCGTGCTCTTGGCCATGTACTCGCCGTTATTGATCGACTTGCCGGCCCGAATGCTTGCGAACAGTTCGTCGTGTTCGGTCTGATACATCTGATTGCCGGGCCACGGATAGGACCAATCCTTGGTGCCGCGAATGGCCAGGCCATCCTCGCGATCCGCGAGCGTGGCCCGGCCCTTGGTGCCGATCGCCTGGGCGCTGAGGTCGCTCTTGCACTTGGGTTGTTGCCGCGTGTTGCTGATGAGCCGCGTGCCGTTCTTGTATTCGTAGACGACGGAAAAGTGATCGTAGACGTTCCCGTAATCCGTGCCGCTGAGTACGCCGCGGCCGCCCATGCCGATTGCCTTCACGGGGTACTCGTCCTTCATGGCCCACGCGCATACGTCGAGAAAGTGGACGTGCTGTTCGACGTTGAAGTCGCCGGAGAGCCACGTGAAGTTGTACCAGTTGCGCATCTGGTAATTCATGTCGGTCTGGTCGGGCTGTCGCGGCTTGGCCCAGCGGCCGGTGCGGTAATCGTTGGCGTAAAGCGTGAGGACTTCGCCGATCTCACCCGCGTGAATGCGGCGAATCGTTTCGCGGAAGCCGAAGTCGTAGCGCATGCAAAGCCCGGACACGATGGAGACGTTCTTCTTCTTGGCGAGTTCGCAGGTAGCCAGCACGGAGCGGACGCCGGGGGCATCGACGGCACAGGGTTTCTCGGCGAAGACGTGCTTGCCGGCCTCGACCGCGGCCCGCATGTGCATCGGCCGAAAGTGCGGTGGCGTAACGAGCAGCACGACATCCGAAGCCGCAATCACATCCTTGTACGCATCGAAGCCGACGAAGCAGGCGTCCGGCTTCACCGCGATCTTGTCGGCGACTTCCTTCTTGGCGCGGAGGTTGTCGAGGCTCGATTTCAGACGGTCTTCAAAGGCGTCGCCCATCGCGACGAGCTTCACGTTTTTGTCCGCGGAGAGAGCCTGCACCGCGGCACCGGTGCCGCGATCCCCGCAGCCGATGAGCCCGACGCGAATGGTATCGTCGCCCGCAGCATGGAGCGAGGGAGCAGCGAAGGCCAAGGCCGACGAAGCCAGGAACTCGCGCCGAGAAGCAGTGGACATGGGAATTCCTCCGGCGCGTCGAGATCGACGCGTGCCCTCATCGTCGGCGATTCGCTCCTCCGCTGCTAGCTGACTTTGTGGGAAATGGGCAAAGAATCGCGGATCGTGGGCGAATCCCTTTCAACTTCACTCGGGAGAGTACTTCATCATGATTGTGACAACGGGAAATGATCTGCCGGGCTATCGGATCACCGAGGTGATCGGGATCGTGCGCGGCATTGTGGTGCGCTCGCCGGGCATCAAGCAGGGGTTTCTCGGCGGGCTCAAACAACTCATCGGCGGGAACAACGAGGCGTTTGCGCAGGTCTGCGATCAGGCCCGCAAGGACGCCTATCAACGACTGGTGACGCACGCCGAGGACAAGGAAGCGGACGCGATTATCGGCATGCGTTACGACGCGACCGAGTTCGCTCAATCGACGACGGAAGTGCTGGCCTACGGAACCGCCGTCAAGATCGCGCGGGCTTGAGGCGCGGCTTAAACTACGGCTTCACCGCGCCCTGTCCCGCCGGCAGATTCCGCCCGCCCGGCAACACCGCCGGGCCAGTCGGCATCGGGCCAATCGGTGCCCGTTCGTACTGCCAATTCTTATCCTTCGGATCCTCGTACTGAAACACTTTTGTCGTGATGCCATTCACGTCCAATTGCTGATCGGTAAACTTCCACATCTCGGCGTCGCCGTTCGGCTTCACCATGTACATTTGAGCCGGCAGGTAGGGAATGAGCGGAGGCGGCACGTTCGGGCTGAAGAGCGCGAACCGGATGTGTTCGAACTCTTGTTTATCCTTCGGAAGAGTCGGCTTGATATCGAGGTAGATGTAGTTCTTGTCGGCCGGGTTGAACTGAGCGATCTGGAACCGCTGTTTGGCTGCTGCCGCGTTCATCCCGCCGAGGAAGTCCAACATCAGGTTGTCGCTCTGGCCCGCACCCAGCGGAATCTCGGTGATCTTCTTCTTCGCCCAGTCGTAGTGGAAGATCGCTTTCCCGTTACAGATGAAGGCTTCGTAGTCGTTCTTGTCGGTGGCGTGGGCGATGCTGAATCGAGCGAGGTTCGGCTTCATGCAGAGCACGCTGCCAGCGTACTTGCGGTCTTTTTTGAAGAGGGCATCGGTGCGAGTCAGTTCGAACTTCGCGGAGAAGTTCGTGGCTTTACTCATGGTGTTCTGCCAGCCCACAAGGTGGCCGTCGAGGCCGGGGACGGCGGCGACTGGAGCCGCGGGTGGAAGGCCCGGTGCGATCGGCGACTGAGCCTGAATCGACAGCGCGGCGGCGAGAATCGCAATTAAGGCAATGCCGACGGAACGCATGGTGTGCGGCTCCTCAGACTTTCGGATCGAGGGCGGCCTTCACGGCGAACCGCGAGGCAACGCTCAGCGCCCTTATATCGCGGGATCGAAATTGGGAAAAGGCCGGATGCGCCCGAAGCGGCCAAATCCGCCCGTTCCGTTGGCAAAGACTTCCGGCTAAGTAGGAAGAACTCGACTCGGAAAGGAGTTCCGTCGAGGCAAACCCCTTAGAATGAAAAGAGTTACCGGTCTGCATCGTGCGAATCGGCGAACTTTCACCGACCGGCGAACTCCATTTACCATGTCCAGCAAGAGCATAAAGTCCGAACGCATCGATGTTCGCATTGTGGCCGGGACGCTGCGCGGCCGCAAAATTAGCTGCGTGGTCCACGACGGAATGCGCCCGACTCCGCAGATGGTGCGCGAAGCCCTGTTTAGCATTTTGGGCAACGCCGTCCCGGGGCGCGTCTTTTTCGATGTCTTCGCGGGCACCGGCGTCGTAGGGTTGGAAGCGATCAGCCGCGGTGCCACCTCGGCCCGTCTGATCGAAAAAGACCCTCAGCAGGCCATCGAAATCCAGAAGTACGCCCTGCGCTTCGGCGTCGCCAGCCAGGCGCAGGTTCTTCGTGCCGATAGTTATCGCTGGGCCGAACGCTGGATTCCCACCGGCAATGCCCCGGTCAACCTCTTTCTCAGCCCGCCTTTTCCAGACCTCACCGCCAAGGCACAGGAGTTCCTCGATCTCGTCAAGAATCTGCTCGACAAGGCTCCAACCGATTCGGTCCTCACGATCCAGGCCGAAGACGCCTTCGACATGGAGAAGTTGCCCGATCTCGATTTGTGGGACGTTCGCCGCTACGGGCGGAACATGCTTTTGTTCCGCGTGAAGGGAGAAGGCAAGGCGAGCGAGCCGGCTGTCGACGAGGTGCCTTCGTGATTCACTTCGCCCGATCGATCGCCTGCATCGGATGAGAAGGTCGTGGAAATGGACCTCGCTCCCGATGCAAGCATCGAGAGCGAGGTGGTTTGCTAGAACGAGCGTGGCCGTTCCGTTCTTACTGGAACTTTACGCGCCAGTAATCGTGCGGGGCCGAATTGCGACCGAGGTACCAGTGCCCGTCCTCCCATTCCAGGGTCACCTTCCGCCAGCCGAGCGGAACCTTGGGGAACGGGTAGTACGGCCCGATGAACGGGAAGGCGTTGTACGGGTACGCCTCGGGATACGCGATGCGGCTCGCGTTGTTGTAAGGGGCGTAGGTCGGCCACGCATACGGAGGCAGCGGCGGAGCCTGCATGTCGGGCGAAATCTGGCCCGGCAGGCCGACCGGTCCCGGTTCGACGATCGGGCCGGCGTTCGGAGGCAGCAGCGTCGGAGCGACCGGGGCCGCCAGCGGCGGTTGCCCAATCTGCACCACGCCCGCCGCGATCGGCGACAGCGACTCGCGGACCATCACCACGCCCGCGATGCCTTTCACCTCGGCAACGAGACGATCCTTCTGAGACGCATCGCGGACCGTGCCCGTGAGGTGGACGACGCCGTCCTGGGCCACGATGTTGAAGTTCGCGCCAGTGGCCAGATCGGTCCCGCGGAGCCGCGAGGCGACGCTGTCGGCGAGTTGTTGATTGGGGTTCGCGGCCTTGGCCGAGAGGGGAAGCGGGGCCGGTTGCTGAGCGGTGGCCAGGGCGGGGATCGCGAGACCCGTGGCTGCCGCGAATGAGAACAAAGCACGCGCTTTCATACCAGACCTCCTTGTACTCGAACGTGCGCGGGAATCCTACCTGGGGGAATGATTGCCCTCGATCTTCGAGAGGTCAAACGCTTCGATCGGGGTCTGGTCGAGATTCGAATGGCGTGCCCACTCGCGACTCGTTCAATTGCGGGATTGGGCACGATCCATCGAACGTTCGCGAAACGAGGAGAAACCGCGAACCTTCTTCCGGATTGATTCAAGCCCGAGCCGTTGACTTCCGGTGGTTGGAGAAATTACATTCTCTTGCACACGCACCCAGAGAAATAAGTTGGAGACTGAGCAGGAAACCAGCCCGCATGCGGGGCTTTTCTGCTTCAATGGCAGTTGTCTGAAAGACATGGCAATCTTATCAACCAAGGGCGACGGCAACTTTTCAGTAAGCGAGAGACAACCGTCTCACTCCAAACCATCGACGCCTGATTTTGATTCCGCGCGTGTCTGTCGTCAGGCGATTGGGTTACAAGACTTGGCGGGAGGTTGACGTGGACCAAACTTCGGGGGTGCAGTGTACACAGCACCTCCGTTCCTGAACGGGACAGCTCGACGAACCAGAAGCGTGCCTGGACTACATCGGAACTGGTTTCGGGAGGCGCGCTCCGCACAATGAAGAACGAGTCGACTCGTTACCCGGCCAGATCGAGTTCATGTGGTTTTGCACCATGCCCAGTCGTCGATCGCTCGGCACATCCGTCGTGATTCGTAGCGTGACCATCGCGACCTCCGAAAATGTTACGCTGCTCAGTGTATCGCCCAGAAGAGGAATGCGGAACCGAAGATGTGGCATTTACGGTCAGTCGCCGCTTGCGGCTTCGCGAGATGCTGATACGATTCAGCATCCACTTGCGCTTGGAGGGTGATCGACGATGACCGCGTCACAAGTCATCCATTGCGACCCCGACATTCTCGGGGGCACGGCGGTATTCGTCGGCACGCGGGTTCCCGTTCGCACCCTGCTCGATTATCTGGCTGCCGGCGACACACTGGTCGAGTTCCTGGACCACTTTCCGACGGTCTCGCGAGAACAGGCGGTCGTGGTCCTGGAACAAGCGAACGATCTCCTGGTGACTCATGCGCATTCTGCTTGATGAGTGCGTTCCGCGACCCATTCGCCGTGAACTGTCGGGCCGCGACGTTCACACGATCACAAAATGGGTTGGGCCGGCAAGAAGAACGGCGAATTGTTGGCCCTCATGGCCGGTGCGGGCTTCGAGGTACTTCTGACTGTGGACCGGAATCTCCGCCATCAACAGAATCTGGCGACATTCGGAATCGCGGTGGTGATCATGGTCGCCACGACGAATCGATTGGCGGATTTGGTGCCGCTCATCCCGGATGTCGAGGTTGCACTGAGTACCATTCAACCGGGAGATGCAGTCGAGGTGCAAGCTTAACCACATCGCGGCGCCTGGGCCGACAAGGCCGCCTACGATCACAGCGCGGCGAGGCTCGCGGCGATGTTCCAAGCTGAGGTGAAGAAGTATGGGTGAGTGAAAGCCGAACATCAGGGAGTTTCAAGAAGAAGTGCCGTAAACCCCGCTTGACGAAAATGAACGTCGGCAGTCAAGGCGTCCGAGAGTTGAAGTTCCGCCATGAGCACGAATGAGACGCAGTCGGTCAAGCCCCATTCTTTGTCGGTTCGGGCGCGATACAAATCCTGAGCATCGGCCAGTATCGAATCGCTTACTGGGAAAAGCTCGTAGCAGGTTTCTTGCTCGAACCGGTCGAGCAGTCTGACACCTTTCGCCCGCCGGTTCAGACGCGCATATCCGTCCGCAATTTCGAGCAAAATGCCCCAGTGAAAGAGCAGAACAGCATCCTCAGCCAACAACTCGGCATCGAGGGCCTTGGCCCGTTCATGATGCGGATCGGCCTTGTTTTCCAGGGCGATAATGAAACTCGTATCGAGAAACACGGTTCGTTGAGCCACGATTAGAACCTCCGGCCTGTGAAGCTCGCCACATCCTCCGAGTTGAGTTGATCGCCCCAGTCCTCGGCACTTTCGTCGGCCCACTCCGCGAGGCTCGTCCGCGGCCGCCGGGGTTTGGGATCGAGGGAATCGACCGTCACGACCAACGCGGCCCGACCCTCCGGCACCTCGGCTGGCAGCGTGAGAACGAGCCGTCGATCGCTCGGCACATCCGTCGTGATTCGCAGCGTGACCATGTGTGCCTTACAGTAGGAGGTTCGCGCTTACCCAGTATATCGGCAGTGCTGGCGCATGGAACCTTACAACTGCTTCCGCGCGACATTTGGGTGACAATCTGGCACACGCCCCCCGAGAGCCGCGAAGCTGGCGGCGATTTTCGTACTTGGTTAGCGTCCCAAACCCTTGAAATCATGGCGTTTTCGATATCGAATCCGACAAAACTCTGCCCGCTAATGGCATTCTACCAGTTCGGCCCGATCCCGAATCATCGTGAAACGCTTGATTTCAAGTGTTTCGTGTGGCACGCTTGGTGTACGGCTGGTCAGTGACCCACGTTATACAGTTACCGATTTTCCAGGACGAGGCGAACTGGCTTGCCCTTTTTGCCTGGAGTGGTAAGATCCAGCTTGAGATGGCCTGATAATTCTCAACTTTCTTTGTGAGTTCTCCATGTATCTCCGACGATTCTCTATCAAGAACTTCAAGATTCACCGAAACACATCGCTTGCGTTATTTCCGATTACTGTGTTCGTTGGTCCTAACGGCAGTGGCAAGTCCAGTTTCTTCGACTCGCTAATCAATTTCTCCATGGTTTGCCGCGGCAATCTCTCCGAGGCATTCAACCAATACCCGTACTCGTTTGAGGCACTTCGGCATCATGCGGCCTCAATGAATGCACGAATTGAGTACACAGCAGAAATCGGTCGGATTCCTGGCGATGACGAACGACTTAATTACCAGATCCAGTTTTCCCAGAAGACGGGGTCATTTGATTACCCGTCTTACACTATCCATAACGAGGAACTCGACGTTGGTTCTAAATCGTTGTTTAGCCGAAGCGATGACGCATGCGCAATCTCGGAAATCCAGCAGGATATCTCGGAAGAACGCAGCGTACTAGCCACCATTCGCCGAGCGCACTGAGCGGGGCCTCAGCGATCCTTCCTCATTGGTCGCTGAGTGCGCGAGAGAGGTGAGCAGCATCGGCAGGTATCGATTAGATCCGACGATGCTTGCGAGGCCCGGAAGGGTTTTCGAGGTCGCAAGTGCCGACAATGTGGCGACCCAATCTGCACCGCGTTTGGAATATAGAGGAGAGGATCTCGCCTCCGTGCTGTACTTTCTCAGTGAAACCGAGAGCCCGATCCTGACTAATATCATTGAGCGAGTTGCCGAGGCTATCGATGGATTTACCGGCCTTGAGTTCAATCGAGTGGGAGTGGACAGAGTCGGATTCTCAGCACGATTCGGTGACAAGAGGGGCTCTGTCGTTGCTCCCAATCTCTCGGATGGATGTTTATCAATGATCGGGCTTGTCACACTCGCACTTACACCCGGAAGGCCGAGAATTCTCTGTGTGGAAGAACCCGAGAACGGCCTAACGCCTAAAGCTACTCGTGTCGTCTATAAGACCTTCTTGGAGCTCACGAGAACCAACGACAAAGACAGAAGCCAAATCCTCATTTCATCTCACAGCCCTGTGGTCATAGTGGATGCGTGGAATGGGGAGGAGCGAGATTTTATCTACCAGTTTCATCCATCTGGAGGAGTCGCGGAGGTTCGTCCCTTTGCGGAAGCAGTCAAGGCTGGTGGAGGAGTGATGCGCAAGGGTGGCGAAATCGGGCTCGCTTTGGCAGAGCAAGTCATGGATGGATTTCGATCATAGAATTCGGCTGGAGATCTGACAGATAGAAAACGTGAGCCAGCATCCCGTGGCTGAGACGCTCGCGTAACGGTCTCTCGGTTGCTTCGCAACCGCTCACGAATCGGTCGCGCTCTTCTTCCCCTTCCGGCAAACGCGCGCGAACTTCTCCTCCAAGAGGTCGCCCAGTTCCGGCAGCGGAGGCAATTCATACGGCTTCTTGAACCGGGCGTTCTTCGGCCACGGGGCGGCGGGGTCAAACCAGTACCACTCGTGGCCGCCGGCATCGAAATGAACCTGACGCGATTGCACCCGCAGTTCGCTCTTCGCACGAAGAAGCGTTCGCTCGGGGATACCCGCGGAAACCGAGAGCACCATCAGTTCCGAAGCCTTACGCGGGCCGTTCGCCAGTTCACTTTGCAGCCAGACGATCGCCCGCTCGCGCGGCCGAACCGTCTCCACTGGCATCGCCCCCAACGCGTTCGCACTCACGTCCAGCGATTCGAGCCACTCCACCACCGGCACGCCGTTCGAGTCGGACTTCAACCGAAAACTCAGGCTCGGCGGCGGCTCCGCGAGGTTGGACTTGGTGACGGCCAGGATGCCGAGGTCCGGGTCCGTGGGATGGCGGGCGGCGAGGAGCCCGGCGCGGGCCGAAGCGATGAAGCCGATGCTGCCGGAACCGCGGTAAAGGGCATTGGGCGAGCCGGCCTTTCGTAAATGGCGGATCATCAGGATCGTGCAACCGGCCGCTTCGCCGATGCGGGCGAGCTTCGACAAAATGCGGCGAATGCTCTGATCGGCGTTCGCGGCCAGGCGCGGCGAGAGGAACGCCACGATCGGATCGATCATGACGAGGTCGGGCTTGTGCTGCTCGATGGCTGCCGCAAGCTGCGGGAGCGAGCGCGGGAACTGGAACGTGCGAAGGCTGGGGCCGGTGACGACGATGAGCCGTTCGAGGTCGGCACCAGCTGCCTCGGCGCGCGGGCGCGTCGTATCCGCGGCATCGTCCTCGGCAGCGAGCAGGAGGATTGTGTGCGGTCGGCCGGAGGCGGTGCTGCCGGGGAGTGCCGCGCCGCGGCTGAGGCGGGCGGCGAGGTCCAGCGTGAGGAGCGATTTGCCGATGCCGGGGTCGCCATCTAGCAGCACAAGTTTGCCGCGCGGCAAATACCGATCCCAAAGCCAGGTCACGCGTTCGGCGCGGACTTGCGAGAGCGGTTCGGTGACGAAAGCGTTCACGATTCCCCTCCTGGAGTGTACGTGAACGAAATTACACAGATTTCTTCTCAAATGCCATGAAAGTAGGAGCGAAACGGGTCAGGCTGCCAAAGCTGGTGTGAGGGGAAGTGGCAATGTGGCAGCCTGACTCGATCAACCTGGCTGAATCCCCTCGCCATGAGTGCGGATGGTTTCGCCAAGTTCACACATTCAGCGGCCGACCGGCGTACGTCCACTTGAACGGC
>JAYTGN010000150.1:0-14606 GCA_043733485.1 Gemmataceae bacterium | reverse complement strand
TGCTTCCAGCCGGTGTCTCATCTCCTGCACCGGCTGGAAGCACGGTGCCACCCTTGCTGATCGCCGAGGCCATCGCGAGTCCTCCGGCCACGCCGGTGAGAAGCGCTCGCCGGGATAATTCTAGTTGCATCGTCACCCGGCCGCTCACGCGGCACGGCTCGCTAGGTTCGCCTCATTTTCCGGGTTTCACGCCGGATGTCCATTCTTCATCCGGTCTTCTTGAAGAATCGCATGAGGACGAGCCGCTTCGGACGAAGTAGATTGCAGGTACTCTCCATTCCTCTCAGGGTTGTTTATGACGCCCGAACAATCGAGCCCGCAGTGGGTGGCACCGTGCTTCCAGCCGGTGCAGGATAGTCAGCACGGGCTGGAAGCACGGTGCCACCCAGCATCGGCCTTGCTGGTCCAGATCGAGAGCTTCGACATCGACGGCGGCCCGGCGGCACTGCCGTTCGCCGCCCGGTTGGCCCGCGAACACGGCTGGTCGCGGCCCAAGGCTGAGCGAGTGATTCGCGAATACAAGCGCTACGTGTTCCTCTGCATGAACTCCGCGACTCCGGTCTGCCCGTCCGAAGATGTGGACGCGGCGTGGCACCTGCACCTCACCTATACGCGGAGCTACTGGAAGCGATTCTGCGGCGACGTGCTCGGCCGGCCGCTGCACCACGAACCGACCAAGGGCGGGCCCGAGGAAGCGGACAAACACCTCGCAATGTACGAAGCCACGCTCGCGGCCTATCGCGAAGCGTTCGGCGAAGTGCCGCCTCGCGACATCTGGCCTTCGTCGCGCGAACGATTCGGTATCGACATTCAGCATCGCGTCGTGAACACGGCCCACAATTGGGTGATCCCCAAGCTGCCCGTGAAGCGCGTGCTTCAAACCGCGGCGGCGTTCCTCCTCGTCGCCACGATCGTGCCCGGTTGCGATGGCGGCGAGATGAACCCCTTCAACCTCAAGGGTGCGAGCTTTCTCGCCTTCCTGATTCCAACGATGATCGGGGCCATCTGCATCGGACGCGTGGTTCGTTCGGTCATGCGGTCGCCGGGCCCTCAACCCGAGGACGACGAGACGAAATTGAACTGGGAACAGGCTGCGTTTTTGGCGGGCGGGTACGCCCGGCTCACGACGGCCGCCATCGCCCGGCTGGCCGAGGCCAAGGTGGTCCGCGTGGTCGACGATCGCCTGGAAGCGGGAAAGGTCGAACCTTCCGATTCGCTGACGGCCGTTGAGAAAGTCATCGTCGCGAACCTGCCGATCTCCAAGACGAACCTGAAGTCGGTTCAGGATTCGGTCGAGACTCGCTTTTCGGCCGAGGGCTCGCGGCTCGAGAATGAAGGGTTCATCCTGACGAAGGGCCAGCAGATTTCGGTTTCGCTCGGTTCGCTGCTGCCGCTCGCCACGGTGATCCTGTTCATGGCCGCACCGCGTTTGTTCACGGGTTTCCTGGGCAACCAGCCGGTTGGCTTCCTCGTGGCGACGATGATCGTCGGCGGCATCGTGGGCTCGATCGTCTGTCTGAGGGGGCCGAAGACCTTGAGTCGCCGAGGCGAAAGCCTGCTCGCGGGTCTGAAACGTCGACATGCGAGGCAGCAGACAGGTCGGGTCACCAATGCCGGGCTCGCGGTCGCACTCTTCGGCACCGCGGTCCTCGCGGGTTCCTCCGTGGCCTACCTTCAAACGTGGTATCCGCGGCAGACGCCGGGTTCCGGCAGCGGCTGCGGATCGGGCTGCGGCACGAGCGATAGCGGCGGAGATGGTGGAGGCGGCGACGGTGGAGGATGTGGTGGAGGAGGAGGCTGCGGAGGCGGCGGCGATTGATAGAACACCACCATGAGAGTTGCACACTTCGATTGCTTCAGCGGGATCAGCGGCGACATGGTTCTCGGGGCACTCATCGACTGCGGTGTGAACCCCGAGGCCATTCGCGCTGCACTCAACTCCCTCGGCCTGCCCATCGAACTGGAAATCGAGAAGGTCAAACGCTGCGGGTTCGCGGCGACCAAAGCCACGATCACCGCCGCCGATCAGGAAGACTACCGCTTCCTGCCGGATGTCGAAGCCATTCTCGCGCGCGGTCAACTCACGCCGAAGCAGCGCGAACTCGCCAGCACCATCTTCCGCAAAGTGGCCCTCGCCGAGTCCGTGGCTCACGGCATGCCGCTGGAACGCGTTCACTTCCACGAGGTCGGGGCCCTCGACAGCATTGCCGACATCGTGGGTGCGGCGGTCGGTCTGGACCTGCTCGGCGTCGAGTCGTTCACGAGTTCGCCCGTCGCGGCCGGCAGCGGCACCGTGAAATGCGCACACGGCATCATGCCCGTTCCCACGCCCGGCACCGCCGAACTGCTCAAAGGCGTGCCACTCGCGAGTTCCGTCGTGAAGGCCGAACTGACCACGCCCACCGGTGCGGCGATTCTCACGGCGGTCGTGAGTTCCTACACGGCGAGCCCGGCGATCACGATCGAACGCATCGGCCACGGCGCGGGAACCCGCGACTTCATCGAACAGCCCAACATGTTGAGGCTGCTCATCGGAACGTCGGCTGCCAAGCCGATCCTGGGTGGCACCGGCTTCCAGCCGGTGCAGTTTGGAGAACACCGGCTGGAAGCCGGTGCCACCCAGGATTCCGACGAAACCGATACCGTGGTCGTGCTCGAAACGAACCTCGACGATGTCCCACCGGAGGTGATCGGCTACTGCACGGAGCGACTCTTCGCGGCCGGGGCACTCGATGTATTCGTCGTGCAGGGTCAGATGAAGAAAGGGCGACCGGGCTTCCTGATGTCCGTGATTGCGAACTCGGAAACGGTGTCGGTTTTGGAAGCCGTGCTCTTCCGCGAGACGGCCACGTTCGGCATCCGCAAGCACACCGCGATTCGTTCCAAGTTAAAGCGCGAAACCGTGACGCTCGATACACCGTGGGGTCCGGTGCAGGCGAAACGCGGCAGGCGCTCGGATGGTTTCGAGGTCGTGTCGCCGGAATACGAAGACTGTGCCCGTCTGGCCCGCGAACGCGGAGTGCCACTCCGCGAGGTCTATGCGGCAGTCAGAGCCCACCCAGGCTGAGGTAGGGTGGGCCGGACCGCAGGATCCGCGAAGCGGAAACTGCGGGAGGCCCACGGAGAGACCTCAAATCGCAACGCGTGGGCCTCCCGCAACAACCGCTTCGCGATTGATGCGGTCCGGCCCACCCTACTTTTGCTTCTCGTGGTGTTTGACCAGCAACCACTCGATGAGCCATCCGAGCAGGTTCAGGCTCGTCTCGCGCACATCGCGGCCGGGGTCGAACTCCGAGATCGAAACGCCGGCCACTTTGTCCGACCAAACCGCTTCGAGCAGTCTCAGGAAGACCGTTGGGCTCAGGCCGAACGGCAGCGGGTGTTGCACGCCCGGCAAGAAGGCGGGGTCGATCGCGTCGCAGTCGAGGTCGATCCAGATCCGCTTCGCGGACTTCGCCTTGGCCCGCAGTTCCTTCACCACTCGCAGCGGATGCGTCGCGATTAGCTCGGCCGAGTATACGGCTTCGAACACCTCCGCGATTTCGCTCGCGGGCAACAGCAAGTCGCGGTGGCCGAGATTCACGTGGCGCGGCAGCGCTGCCTCCGCGGCTTTGAGAAAGTTCCCGTGCGAGAGTTCCTTCGTCGTGTCGTGGAAGTCGTGGATGTCGAGATGGGCGTCGAACTGGATCACGAGCGTCTCGGGTCCGAGTTCTTCGAGAACGGGCAACATGCCGAGGTGGTTGCCGGCGAGCCAGATTACGAAGTCGTTGGGCTTGATCGTTTGACGTGCGAGTTGCCGCCCGCGGGTTCGCCAGTCGCGAACTTGTTGAAGCGTCTCGAACGCCTCTTCGCGTACTTTCAACTTGCCGCGGAGAACGTCGGCACGGGTGGGCCGCGTCTCCTCATTCGTGTCGTCGACGATCTCGCGGACGGCGTCGCCGAGCAGTTGCGCTCCGGCACCGGTCCCGGCGGAACCGAAGAGATCGAACGGGAAAACGACGATGGTGCTCGGCATGGCACCTATCATGATAGTCCGCGATTCGCCCCCAACCCACGCTTCACCACCATGCTCTGGCTCGCACCCAATTCGTACATCACCGGCGACGTGACCTGCGGTCCCGGCGTGAACCTCTGGTTCGGAGCCGTGGTCCGCGGCGACGTGGCCCCCATCGTCCTCGGCGAGAACGTGAACATTCAGGACGGTGCCATCGTTCACTGCGATTTCGGCGTGACGAACACGATCGAACCGGGCGTCGTGATCGGGCACGCGGCGGTGCTTCACGGCGCGCGAGTCGGTGCGGATTCGCTCATCGGCATCGGCGCGAAGTTGCTCTCGGGTTCGGTGATCGGCCCGGAGTGCATCATCGCGGCGGGGGCCGTGGTGCCGCCGGGGATGACGGTGCCGCCGCGTTCGGTGGTGATGGGATTGCCGGGAAAGGTGGTCCGCTCCGCGACTGCGGAGGAGATCACCCAAACGCGAACAATCAACGCGCGTTACCGGGAACTGGCGCGAAGGTACGCTTCCGGCGAGATCGCAGTTCAGACGGGGAAGCCGACGTGGTAGAATTCGAGAATCAGAAGGAGGCACTCTCATGAACGAACTGTCTTTGGAAGCCCTGGCCAAGCGAATCGAAGCAATCGAGAAGCAACTGCCGCCCCGAAAAGACTGGCTGCGAGTCGTCGGCATCTCCGAGGACAACGAGTTTACGCGCGCGATGCTTCTCGAAATCGAAGCAAACAGTGACGCTCAACGTAAAGCCGCTGAGGAGGAGAATCCCGAATGATACTCCGTAACGAAGCGGCCGGGACGGCCGCGCCCCCAGGGTTTGAAAATTGGATGGACTGACTTCCATGAATCCGCAGGAATCCGAAGACGCGGTCGAGATCGACCTGGGGCCCGAAGTGGTGCCGCCGGAGGCGAACGGCGTTCACCCGCCTCCGCCGCCCGCGCCCCCCCCCGTCGCGCTCGCCTCGCGACGAGCCGACATCGACATCAAACAGGCTCAAATTGCCTGGCTCATGGAACAGGTCGAGTGCGAAGCGGCACTCATCCTCAACCCGGCTCACATCTCCTGGTTCACGGCGGGAATGAACGTGCGCGGGCTCATCGCCGATTCGGAACGCCCTGGCATCTACACCAACGGTCGGCAGCGCTGGCTCCTCTGTTCGAACATCGACACGCAGCGCTTCTTCGACGAGGAACTCGATCAACTCGGGTTCCAGTTAAAGGAATGGGCCTGGGAAGGCGGCCGCGCCGACCTGCTCTTGAACATCACGACGGGGCGAAAAGTGTGCTGCGATCGGGCGCTGCCGAACATGCCTCAGACCGGCGAGAGGCTGCGACCGATCGTGCGCGTGCTTTCGTCTTACGAACAGGACGAGTACCGTTCGCTCGGTCGCCTCGTGGCTCACGCCGTGGAGGCGACGGCTCGCAACATCACGCGCAACTCGACGGAAGAAGAAGTGGCCGGTCAGGTGGGGCACCGCATCATGCACCGCGGCGCGGAGCCCGTCTCGATCAGCGTGACGGCCGACGGCCGGGGCGAACGGTACCGGCGGGCCGGGTACTCCGCGGCAATCGTGAAGGAAACTTGCGTGGTGCAAGCGACTGCTCAACGGGGCGGGCTCTTCGCCACGACTTGCCGAACGATGTCGTTCGGTACTCCGCCCGAGGCGTTCAAGCACGCCTACGACTTGGCATTGCGATTGGCGGCGATTTACCGCGCATTCGCCCGTACTGAAGAAACCATGACGGGCCTTCGGAAAGCCGGGCAGATCGTCGTCGCGGAAAGCGAGTTCGAATTCGACTCGCGGCTTTCCCAGCCGGGATATGGAGCGGGGCGCTACCCCGCGGAGGAACTGAGGCGTGCGGGGCAGGACGAACGGTTCTCGGCCGGACAGGCACTCGTGCTGCAGCCGCGAGTCGGACCCGCGGCCGTAATCGACTCGGTCATCGCAGCCAACGACGGAGGGGAATGCGTGACCCCTCCGACGGATTGGCCCTTCAAACGCGTCCTCGTTCGCGGCAAGACTCAGGACATCCCCGACATCTTGATCGCGACCGAGTGAACGCTCAGTCGCTGCCGCCGATGTCTTCGCCGGGGTAGTCTTCGAGGTTCCGCTTGCGAATCAGCCGGCGGAAGGGCATCGGCGTATCGTGCGCGCTGCGCATGGGCGAAGCACCGAGGTCCGCCGCACTCTCCGCTTCCTCCGGAATCAGCCGCAGGCGGATCGTCAGCGGGGGTTCTCCGGGCCGGTCCACCGATACCAGCATCTCCCGGGGCTCTGTCAGCAAGTAGCCAACCGGCACATCGACCTTCAACATGTCGCGTTCGGTCAGGGTCAGGGTCACGATCGTCCCTCCTGTGAGCAAACATGCGGTACGCAACGCCCCGAGCCGAACATCGGCGCGAGGCAGTTCATCGGGGTGGCAGGGAAGAGTTCCCCGCCTCGGGCTCGGCTCCAGCCGGTAATTGCGCCGCCATCCGCGGCGCGAATGCGATTCGCCAATCGACTCGCTGCGACTTGGTGGGAGAGGGTTTATCGCAGCTCGGCAGTTCGATCAACACCGACAAAGTACCCGATTCTTGAAACTCTTCCGAGAGGAAATTGCAAAAAATACAAAGACGAGTTGCATCGAAGAGCTCGATGGAAGCGAACGGCGAAGGGATTCCGATCCGGGAAATGACGCGATTTGGAGGCGAAAGGGAGGCTCCTCACGCTTCGCGCGAGGAACCGAACCGCGAGAGCGAGACATCAAGCACTCGTCGGCTGACTGCTCTGAAAGGCCTGCATCACGTCGTAGAAATCCTGGCTCACCCGGACTTCATCGTCCATGAAATCCTTCAGCCAGATGAAGTTCATGCGCTGGGCCATGGCGGCGAGGGGCAGGAGGTCGCCCAGGCGTACGCAAACCTCGGCATCGATCGCGTCCTCCGCGTCGTCTTCGGGCGGTGCGTAAAGTTTGAGTCGTGCGGCCATGATGAAGCTCCGTGATCGTCGTCGTGGGCGATGTGTGGGCTGGCACTCCGTTGTCAAGAATCGGCCGCGCCGCTTACCGGGCTTAACGCGTTCGCCCAAGCCGAGCGGATTCCGACCGTGGACTGGGTAAGATGTTCCGGAGAGCGAAGACTTGACGCGGAAGGACGGGAGCGATGCCGATCACGTTCGCGGTACTGGGCAGCGGCGGTTGGGGCACCGCCACCGCACTCGCGCTAGCGCAAAATCCCGATCATCGCGTGCGGCTCTGGAGCGCTCACGCCGAGTCCGCCCGCAGCATGAACGAATCGCGCGAGAACGCCCGCCTGCTCCCCGGCATCGCAATCCCCGCCGAAGTCCTCATCACGGCCAACGAATCCGAAGCCATCGCCGGGGCCGATTGCTGGATCTCCGCGATCCCGACCGCGTTCCTCCGCAAGACCCTGGCTCGCTTCCTCCCGCACCGAACCGACGATGTGCCCGTCATCAGTCTGACCAAGGGAATCGAATCGCATACCTTCCGCCGGCCGACGGAGATTCTCGGCGAACTGCTCGGCACAACCAACCTCGCGGTACTCAGTGGCCCTAGCCATGCGGAGGAAGTCGCTCGCGGCCTGCCGACGTCCGTCGTGGTCGCGGCCGAAGATCTACGGCTCGCGGTCTGGGCACAGCAGCGATTGGGAACCGAGCGGTTCCGCGTGTACACGAGTACGGATTGCGTGGGAGTCGAACTCGCAGGTGCCTTGAAGAACGTGATCGGCATCGCCGGCGGGATCTGCGACGGCCTCGGGTTCGGCGACAACGCGAAGGCCGCTCTGCTCACCCGAGGCGTCGTGGAGATGACGCGCTTCGGCGTCGCCCACGGTGCCGACGCCGCGACCTTCGCGGGCCTCGCAGGCGTCGGCGACCTCATCGCCACCTGCTTCAGCCCCCACGGCCGCAATCGCCGCGTCGGGTATCGCCTCGGCAAAGGCGAGACGTTGGCCGACGTGCTTGCCGGCCCGCAGGTGGCCGAGGGCGTCTACACCAGCCGCGCGGTCTACGAACGCGTCCAGCGAATGGACCTCGACGCACCAATTATGACGGCGGTGTACGAGGTGCTGCACGCGGGTAAGTCGCCGCTCGCGGCCGTGCAAGAATTGATGACCCGCAGTTTGAAGCACGAACGAATCGGGTGATCCATGCTGCTTTCGATTGCGTTCAAGGAATGGTCCGCGATCTGCCGGGCGCTTGCCGAGGGCCGGCAATCGCTGATCCTGCGCAAAGGCGGCATCGCGGAGGAGGGCGGCCAGTTTCGCCCCGAGCACGATCGCTTCCTCCTGTATCCGACTCACTTCCACGAGCAGCACCGCATCGGCATCAAACCGGACTTGCTGCTGATGTTGGACGCAGTTGAACGAGAGAAGGCCGCGGCGGGAACGATCCGGTTCACGCACTTCGCCGAGGTGGTCGAGGTGTTTCAGGTGCTCGAATTGGAGGAGGTTCTGGCCCTGAGTGAGCTTCACGGCTGGACCGCGGAGGAAGTGACGAAGCGCTTTCACTACCGCAAGCCGGGTCTCTTCGTGCTGGCGATTCGAGTGTTTCGATTGGCGAATCCGATCGAGATGGCGGAGCGTCCCGAGTACGCGGGATGCAAGTCGTGGGTGCCGTTGGAAGAGGCCGTGTCGATCGAGGGTGCGAGTGAGGTGCTCACCGATGAAGCCTTCGCGACGATCCTGGGCGCGGTCAAGGCGGCACTGACTTAGACGTTCGCGGTGCGCCGACCACTCGCTTCTCACGCAGGAGAAGTAGGGCGGGTCGAGGCTTTGCGAGACCCGCCGTCCGGTTGCTTTCGGACGGCGGGTCTCGTCGCAAAGCCTCTTCGACCCGCCCTACTTTAGACGTTCGCGGTAGCGTTCTCGGCCGCACCGGCCACTCGCTTGCCGCGCAGCCAGACCAGCGCTGAGGCAATCAGGCCCTTGGCGGAAGCGAACCGCCCGTGCGGCCACTTCATCGCCCGCGAGTACCACTTCGCCGCGGTTTCCGGTTCGGATGCCCGCATCACGTAGCCGAGGGTTCGACACGTCGAGGCATACCCCTCGGCGACCACCTCGGGCGACACTTCCCGGGCGATGCCCAAGCGAGTCACGTTGCGGTGCATGATCGAGAACGCGGTGGCCACGCGGTCCGAGAGTTTCTTCGAGAGGTTCCCGTGACCGGTGCGGTAGCGGACGAGTTCCTCGTCGACGAACTCGAACTTGTAGTGCTTGGCGACGCGGAGCCAGAGGTCGTAGTCGATGGCGAGATCCCACTGCGGGTCGAAGCGGCCGACGCGCGAGAAGACTTCGCGCCGTACCATCGCGGACGAGAAGCAGACGAAGTTCTGCTTGAACATTTCAGTAAGCACGCGGCCGCTCGGGATCGCCGCCTGCGGCTTCGCGACCAACGGCTTCCCCAATTCGTCCATCAATGAGCGCCGACAAAAGACGACTCCTGTGCCCTTCTGAAACAGGGCCAACTGCTTTTCCAATTTCGTGGGGAGCCAGGCGTCGTCGGCATCGAGGAAGGCCACGAATGCGCCGCGGCTTCGGGCGATGCCGAGGTTCTTGGCCCGCGATTGGCCGAGCGCGTCCGACTGCACGTATTCGATGCGCGGATCGCTGAGGAATCGCTGCACGACTTCGCGCGTGTCGTCCGTCGAGCCGTCGTCGATGATGTGGAGTTCCCAGTCGGCGAAAGACTGAGCGCGAACCGATTCGACCGCCATCGGTAGGAACCGGGCATAGTTCTTCGCGGCCATCACGATCGAAACGGTGGGGTTCATACGCTCATCGCTTGCAGGTGTTCCCGCGCCACCTTCGAGATGCAGAAGCGATACTTGCCCGAAGCTTCCTGCGGGATCGTGTCGACGAGTTCCACTTCGTATCGCACCGATGGTCCGAATGTCCCTTCGACGAGGTCGGCGATTTGTCGATGGCTCGCGTTGCCAAAGGTTTCATCGGGCACGAGGCGAATGCGGAGGTGATGCACCGATTCCTGCACGATCTGCACCTGGGCGGCACCGGTGATGAGCAGGGCGAAGTTCTCGGTGAGCGAGATTCCGCTGATGAGGTTGCCGGCTGGCGTAAGCACGTAATCCGCATCGCGGCCCTCGATGCGTTCGATCATGGGTAAACCGCGACCGCAGGAACACGTGCGATCCGAACCGACGACCACGTCGCCGATTTGGTAGCGGATCAACGGCATCGCACGGTTCGAGAGATCGGTGACGCAAGCCCACCCATTGTCATGGGTGGGCTTGATCACCTCCAGATAAACCGAATCGCAGTTCACATGCAGGCCTCGGTGTACTTCGCATTCGCTGGCGATCAGGCTCACTTCTTCGCAGCCGTAACGGTTGGTCACGGGGCAATCGAAGACCTGCTCGATGACGGTGCGCTGCCAGTCGTGGAGCAACATGGCGGTGGAGATGATGCCGTTGGGGCGAATGCCGAGCGTTCCTGTTTTCTTGAGCGAACAGGCCAGCAAGTAGAGCGAATGGGCGTGACCGAAGATGAGGCCAGGGCGATGGCGTTGCAAATGGGCCGCGAACGCGGCAATCCGTTCGCCGTTCAAATTGAGCGTGTCGAGGTAGACGGCGCGATCGAAGAAGTAGTTCCGCAGCCGGCCCTTCAGCCCGAAGTGCCGGTACTCGGGGTTGCCCCACACCTTGGCGACACGTTGCCCGAGGCGGTAGCCCGACCATTGATCCGAACGCAAGGTACACGCGGTCTTCCACTGCACGGCGGGTTCATCGATGCGAATGTTGAGGGGCACACCCGTGGAGCCCGAGGTACGCTTGAGCCGCAGTTTCGAGGCATCGTAAGCATTTGAAATCAGTGCGTGCTCGTGCCGTCGAATGTCGTTCTTGGTGAGGATCGGGAAGGCTTCGAGGTCCGCGAGCGTCTGGACATCGCTGGGGTGAACGCCAGCTTTCCGCCACGCCGCCCGATAGAACGGCACGGTTTCGTAGGCGTGTTTGAGCGTAATTTTGAGTGCCGCGAGTTGTCGGGCACGGATGATCTCGGGCGGGTCGAACTGCGTCTGTTCGAGTTCGCGCAGATATTCGAGGTGCCGGCTGCGGCCCCTCCGGGCCATCAGCGGATGCATCACGTGTCGATTGAGAAAGTCGAGCATGGGATCCTTCCCGTTTAGCCGCGACGCGGAGTCCTCGAAGCGGAGCGCGGAGGCTCCGACGATGTCGCGCTCCGCTCCGAGGACTCCGCGTCGCGGCTAAACTAGCGTTTTCTGCCACTCCACCTGCATTCTCAAACCGTCGTCGATGCTCGTCGTCGGCTTCCATCCCAGGTGTCGCATCAGCTTCGACACGTCGGCACCGGTCGCCAGTTGATCGCCTTTGCGGGCCGGATGGCGTTCGATGATCGCCGGCTTGCCGATGATCGTTTCTAACTTGCGGAAGACTTCGAGCACGGTGACGAGTTCGCCGCCGCCGAGGTTGAAGACTTCGCCCGGCATCGTCTCGGTGGCGCGGATCGTCGCTTCCACGCAGTCCGCGATGTAAGTGTTCCCGCGAATCTGCAGGCCGTCGCCGGTGAGCTTGATCGGCGTGCCCTTCAGGATCGCGTTGATGAAGAGGTGGTAGCCCATTTCGGGGCGCTGCCTTGGGCCGTAGACGCTGAAGTAGCGCAGCACCGTGGTGGGCACGCCGAACTCTTCGAAGTAGACGCGGCAGAGTTGTTCGCTGGCGAGCTTCGTGATGCCGTAAGGGGAACTCGGCCGCGTCGGCAGCGATTCGTCGCCCGAGGCGTACTTCCCATAAACGGAAGACGTGCTCGCATAGACGAGGCGTTTGAGCGTGGGTGAACCCTTGAGGCTGTCCAACAGGCGATGCGTGGCCGTGAGGTTGTGGCGATTGTACATGTCGAAGTCGAGCCAACTGCGTGCGAGGCCCGGCATCGCAGCCAGATGAAAGACCCACTCGGCACCCATCACGGCACCCAAGGGCACGCCGATGCTGAGGTCGAGTTCGATGAACGTGAATTGGGGATGGGTTCGGAATCCGGCGAGGTTGCGCTCCTTCACCGTTCGCGGATAGTAGTCCGTGAAGCAATCGATGCCGACGACGGCGTGGCCGTCGGCGAGTAGCCGTTCGCAAAGGTGCGAGCCAATGAACCCGGCCGCACCGGTTACCACACAGCGCATGCAATCCCCCATTCGATGGCAAATGCTACCACTCGGTAAGCGGCGGTCGCAACCCCGACTGGCCGAGGCGACCCAGGGATAAGGTTTTCGCCGCGGAGCGGCCGTCGGCTTTAGCCCAGGGCGGAAGCCCTGGGAACTCTCACGTCGAGATGACCGCTATACTAACTGTGGACGCCCTGGAGGTTCGTCGATGTTCCGAATGTTCTCTCTACTGCTGCTCGCACTTTCGACCGCCCCACTTCACGCCGCCGAACCCACGGCTGCGGAACGCGGCAAGAAAGCTCTCGCCGAGACCGCGTTCATCCCCGCGTTCTGGAAAGACAACGTCGTCCAAAATGCCTGGAAAAACTGGGACGGCGTGAAGGAGAAGCCCGCCGACTACAACGCCGCCCTCCGCGAACGCTACGGACTCCACGACGCGCCGTACCGCGAAAGCGGCCTGCCGATGGGCCTGCGAAAGGCCAAACGCATCTTCGATTTCGGCATCGGGGCCGACTGCATGCTCTGCCACGGTAGCTCGATTCTCGGCAAGAGCTACATCGGCCTCGGCAACAGTTCGCTCGACATCCAGGCTCTATTCGAAGACTTCAACAAGGTCGATGGCCTGCCCAAGTTGCCCTTCACGTTCTCGAACGTCCGCGGCACCAACGAAGCCGACGGCTTCGGCGTCTACCTCCTCGGCTTCCGCAACCCGGACCTCACCATCAGCGGCAAGTGGAACGACCTCGACCTCCGCGACGATACCTGTGCCGACGTGCCCGCATGGTGGCTCCTGAAAAAGAAACGCACCATGTACTACACCGGTGCCACCGACGCACGCTCGGTTCGGTCGCTGATGCAGTTCATGATGCACCCGCTGAACGGCCCCGAGGTATTCCACAACTCGGAGCCCGCCTTCCGCGACATTCTCGAATACCTCGTGAGCCTCGAGCCGCCGAAGTATCCGTTCCCAATCGACGCTGACAAATCCGCCAAGGGTGAAGCCGTGTTCAAGGAAAACTGCGTTCGCTGCCACGGCACCTACGGCGAGAAGTGGACTTACCCGAATAAGGTGATCGCGCTCGATGAGATCGGCACCGACCCGACGCGGCACAAATCGGTGAGCGTGAAGTACGGGCAAGCCTATGCGGAGTCGTGGTTCGCGAAGGAGAAGGGCGGCTGGTTCGTCGATGGGAAGCTCTTGAGGTGGACGCCGGGTTATCAAGCTCCCCCGCTCGACGGCATCTGGGCGACCGCACCTTACTTACACAACGGTTCGGTGCCGACGCTCTACAACATGTTGAATTCCAAGTCGCGGCCGAAGATCTACACGCGAAGCTTTAAAACGGGTGAAGTGGATTTCGACAGGGAACGCGTCGGTTGGAAAATTACGGAGTTGAATGGATCAGTGGGAGGCAACGTCTCAGCATTCGAACGCCGAAAGATTTACGACACGACTTTGCCGGGCCGCGGCAACGCGGGCCACACCTACGGCGACGACCTGAGCGAAGAGCAACGCTGGGCCGTGATCGAGTATTTGAAGGGGCTGTAACCGCCGCGCTCCGCTCCGAGGACTGCGCGTCGCGGCTAACCTGTCACGCACTACTTCCGCAGCATGATGGTCAACGGCTGACCATCCACTTTAACGTTCGCCGTGTGACAGGTGCCTTCCAAGGGTACATTACTCCAGTCAACGACCTGCGTATCGGCGGCGATGGTGACGCGGTGGGCCGCGATGGCGGCCGCAAGGTCCGCGGATTCGGTGCCGAGGGAGAGCGCGATCTTGTCGGCGACATCGAGCCCGGCGTCCTTGCGGGCATCCTGAATGAAGCGAACCACATCCCGCGCCATGCCCTCGGCTTTGAGTTCGGGCGTGAGCCTGGCATCGATCATGACTTGGGTGCCGAAGTCCTCAACGCCAAACCAGCCTTCTTCCGAGGCGACATACTCGACTGTCAAATCACCATAGCGAAGCGGAACACCCTGGAACTCGAATCGCTCCAGCCTCAAGTCCTGTTTCGTCTTTTCGACGTCCAACGAAGGCAAGATGAAATCAAAATCCTTGAGTTTGGATCCGAGTTTGGCGGCAGCAGTTTTCTTGTTGAGAACGAGTTTTCCCTTGAGCATTGGAGTCGGGTCATCGTGAACGGTGACGCGCTTGACGTTCAGTTCCTCCTTGATCTGTTCTTGATAATTGTTGACAGCCGCTCGTTCATGTGTCGTTCCGACAACGATCCTGATCTCTGCTAAAGGCTGTCGTACCTTTTGCTTCGCAGCGTTTCGAGCGGCTCCTCCTAGAGAAACCAGCCGCATTAAGGCCGTCATTGAGTGTGACAACGTGTTGTCAATCAACCCCTGATTGGCCACCGGGTAGTCCGCGAGGTGAACGGAGTCGCAACCAGCTGGCGAGCCGGCGACGTGAGTCGCCGGAGCTTCCCGCGCCGCAGACTCCGGCGACTCACGTCGCC
>JAYTGN010000149.1:0-5754 GCA_043733485.1 Gemmataceae bacterium | reverse complement strand
TTTGCGAGACCCGCCGTGAGTCTCAGCGGCCCCTCGGCGGGTCTCGCAAAGCCTCGACCCGCCCTACAAGATGTACAGCTTCCGCTCGCGGATGTACTCTTCCACGGCGCGCGGCAGCAAATAGCGAACGCTCCTGCCGTCCGCGATGGCCCGGCGAAGCTCCCGACTCGCGATCTCGATCATCGGGCAGGCCGCGAACCGCAATCGCACCTTCTCCACGTCCACGCCGAGTGCCTTCGCGAGGCGCTCCGCAGTCCAGAGTACGACGCCGGGCCGGGGCACCACGATTAGGCCCGCTTGCTCGATGAGCCGCACCGGCTCGAACCACATCGGCAAGTCCGGTAACTGATCCGCCCCCATCAGCAAGTGGAACTCGTGTTCGGGATGGCGGCGAATTAGTTCCGCGAGCGTCTCGACCGTATAGCTCGGCGGCGGCAGTTCCTTCTCGATCCGTTCTAGCCGAAAGCTCGGGTGGCCGGCGGTCGCCAGTTCGATCATGTCGCAGCGCTGTTCGAACCGGGTGATGCCGCTCGTCGCCTTGTGCGGCGGGTGGTAGCTCGGCAGGAACCAGACTTCGTTCAGTTCGGCCCGATCGCGACACTGCTCGGCCAGGATGAGATGGCCGGTGTGAATCGGGTTGAAGGTGCCGCCGAAGATGCCGATCCGCATGATGTGTTCCGTGGTGAGTGTCCACGTTACATGATAGCCGCTCGCAGTTGCTCGGCCGCCGTCTCGGGGGCGACCGCGTTGACGAAGCAGCCCGTGCCCCATTCGAGGCCAGCGGGCCGCGACGTTCGCGGCATCACTTCGAAGTGCCAGTGATACTCGGCCAACTCGGGTGAACGCAGCGGTGCCGCGTGCAAGAACCAGTTGTACGCCGGCTCGGCGAGCACGACATCCAACGCCCTCACCAACCGCTTCATCAGCCCCGCCAGTTCCGCTGCCAGTTCGTTCGAGATGCCTTCAAACCGGCTCGCATGATGCTTCGGCAACACCCACGTCTCGTGGCTGAACCGACCCGCGTAGGCCGCGACCGCGAGCAGGTTCGCCGTCTCGGCAACCACCCGCGAACCGTCCGCGAGTTCACCCTTCACGATGTCGCAGAACACGCACCGGCCCGTTCGCGCGAAGTGGTCCTTCGAGCCGTTCAGTTCCTGCTGAATGAGATCGGGCACGAGCGGCATCGCGACCAGTTGCGAATGGCAGTGCCCGAGCGAGGCACCCGCCTCCGCACCCACGTTCTTGAAGACCGAGACGTATTGCAACGCGGGGTCGGCGGCGTGAGCAATCAGGCGTTCGCGATAAGCAATGAACACATCGCGGAAGAGTTCGTCGGGGAGAAGCGCGGGATTCGCGAGGTGCTCGGGCGATTCGATGACGACTTCGTGCCGGCCGGAACCGGGAAGGGATTGGAAGAGTGAAGGAACGTAGTCCTCACGCTCCGCGTGAGGTGTCGCGTTCCGCACGGCGGGGAACATGTTGGGCACGACGCGGAGTTGCCAGCCGGGGCCATCCGCCGCGGTGCCGGGTTCGCGGATCGCGTAGAGTTCGTTCGGCGTCTCGCGTTCCTGGCCCACGCAGAACGGGCACGGTCGAACTTCTTTCCCAACGCGATGGCGCGGCTCGGCACCTTCCAGTTGCATCGGCCGCTGCGAGCGCTCCGGAGCGACGATCACCCACCGGCCCGTAACGGGATCGCGGCGAAACTCGGGATCGTGCGTGCGCGGCGGGTTCATGGCGTCGAGGGGCGAGATGCCGATGGCACGGCGTAGTGGATCCGCCACTCGGTGGCGCGCACCGTCTTCGTCTCGGTGCTGGCCACTTGCTTCGTGCCGGTAAACCAGGCACCGATCCGCGTGAAGATCGAACCGTTGCCCGCTTCCGCGATCGTCTTGGTATCCGTTCCCGTGACGACTTCGGATTCGTCCACGATGCTGGTGCCGGGGCCGACTTCTTCGTGAATCAACGAGAGCGCCTCGTCGCGGTGATGGTAGTCGGGCACGGCGACGACGCCTCCGGTGGGTGTCCGTTCGACGAATCGCGCCGACGAAGTACACGCCGCGATCGAGGCGAACGCGAACGCGAGGTACAGGCGCAACAGAATGCGTGGGTACATGATTCGCTCCCGCGAGCCTTCGAGAATCCCTGGCTTGGAGAGTGGCCGATAGCCTCGAAAGACTGCTCTGTCGAGGGCAGTCCGAAAGGGTGTAGGACTCGGTTTGTGAGATACGCAATAAAACCCGGTTTCTGCTTTGGAAACCGGGTTTTTTAAAGCCATTAGAAACCCGGTTTCCAAAGCAGAAACCGGGTTTCAAGGCTCTGAATTTGCAAAGTGAGTCCTGCACCCAGTCCGAAATTGTGGGTGCGTTCGAACGGAGTTACTTCCCCTTGATCCGCTTGAACGTTTCCTTCATCCCCTTCGAATCCTCGGTGGCCATCTCCTCGTCCGTGAGCTTGAGGATCGTCAGCGTCTCCTTCTGCTCCTTCCCGCCGATGCAGAGCGTGAGGTCCAGCTTGTTCCCATCGACCGTGTACGTGCCTTCGATCTTGTCGGTCTTCTCCATCACGGTGATCCAGAGGCTGAGCTTGCCCTTGTCGGCGAACTCGGCCAGTACCTTGAAATCTTTCTTGCCTTCGCTCGGTTCCCACTTGCCCAGGATCTTCTTGAGGTCGATCGGTTCGTCCTTTTTGTCGTCGGCGGCGCTTGCGGCGGAGAACACGAGAATCGCCGCCGCTCCGCAGCCCAGAAGTGCCCGCATCGCTTGCCCCTTTTTCGCGTGGAGGAACGAACCGCGCGTCCCTCGACGCGCCGGGAATTCCAACGATTATGATATGGATGCCGGACCGGAAACGGGTGAACCGCGACGCGCATCCACGGCGTCGAGAGTCCCATATCATGAGTGGAGCGAGCGAAGCCGCGTTCGCCGTCCGTTCGCTTTCAAGGAACTTGCCGTGCCGCGACTCCGCTCGACCACGATTCTGGCCGTCCGCACACCCGCCGGGGCCGCCATCGGCGGCGACGGGCAGGTCACGCTCGGCAACATCGTCATGAAGAACGACGCGAAGAAGATTCGCAAGCTCTTCGACGGGAAGGTCGTGGCCGGGTTCGCCGGGGCTGCCGCCGATGCGTTCAGCTTGCTCGAACGGTTCGAAACGAAACTCCGCGACCATCAGGGCTCGGTGCCGAAAGCCGCAACGGAACTGGCCAAGGAATGGCGAACGGACCGCGTGCTGCGCCGGCTCGAAGCCATGCTCATCGTGTTGGACCGCGAACATTTGCTTTTGCTCAGCGGCACCGGCGACGTGATCGCCCCGACGGACAACGTGCTCGCCATCGGTTCCGGCGGACCGTACGCCCTGGCCGCGGCACGAGCCTTGATGGCCCACACGTCCATGAACCCGGGCGAAGTGGTTCGCCACGGCCTCGAGATCGCCGGCGAGATTTGCATCTACACGAACCGCAGCATCGAAGTGGTGGAGTTGAACTAACCGGACTACTTCCCGCGCAGATTCTCGCCGAGCCGCTTGAGCCCTTCTTCCACACTTACGCGCGGTTCGTAACCGAGGTCGCGCTTCGCCGCCGCGATGTCGTACCAGTGCGACGTGGCCAGCTGGTTCGCCACGTAACGCGTCATCGCCGGTTCGCCCGGCAACCTCAGAATGCGGTAGACCCACTCCAGCACCCGGCCCGCGAGTCGCGCCTTCCACACCGACATCGACTTGGTTGCGGGTGGCAAACCCGCCTCCGCCAGCACGCGATTGAGGAACACCCACAAGTCCACCGGTTCGCCGTTGGTGATGAAGTAGGCCTTGCCCGCGATGGGCGAACCGATGTCGAGCCGATCCGCCGCGAGCACGTGGGCCTCAGCCGCGTTGTCGATGAACGTGACGTCCACGATCACGGGCTTCGAACCGAGCCGGCGTAGCCTGCCTTGCTTGGCGCGGGCGAGCACGCGGGGAATGAGATGCGGGTCGCCCGGCCCCCAGATCAGGTGCGGCCGCAGCGCGACCGTGGCGAGCTCGACACCGTTCGCGGCCAGCACCGCTTTCTCGGCGATGGCCTTCGTCTCGGGATACGCGGCATTGAAGTGCTTCGGGTACGGCGTGGATTCGTTCGCGCCTGCGAGTTCGCTTCCACCGTGAACCACGCTCGGTGTCGAGGTGTAAACGAGCTTGCGAACGCCGAGTTTCTTGCAGGCCGCGAGGATGTTCTGAGTGCCGGTAACGTTGGTGACGAAGTAGTCCGCGTAACGGCCCCAGACGCCAGCCTTGGCCGCGACGTGAAAGACGACCTCGCAGCCGGCCACGGCTTTCTCGACGGCTTCCGGGTCGGCAAGGTCGCCGAACACCTGCTCGACGCCGAACTCATCGAGCCAGGGGTACGCGGTGCGGGTGAAGGAACGGATGTGACACGCTCGCTGCCGCAGCAACCGGACGATTGCTCCGCCGAGAAATCCGCCGCCGCCGGTAACGAGTGCCTTCATGAAAGATCAATATCGTTGGGCTTCCAGTGTTTGCCAAGCGCCTTATCGGCCCAGACGGCGAGTTTCTCGCGGAAGATCTTCGAATTGTGCCGGACGTCCATGGGGAAGTGGGCATCGTAAAGCAAGAATGTCTGAATGCGCCGAGTGTGGTCGAATCGTCTAGCGACTCCAGACATGAACTCATCCAGGATCGCGCCGCGCGGCTGGCCAATCGATAAGTACAGGGCACCCCCAACAGGATTCTGGCGGTCGAATTCGACACAGAGTACCGGATAGGTGTTGCCATCT
This sequence comes from Gemmataceae bacterium, assembly GCA_043733485.1. Lineage (GTDB taxonomy): Bacteria > Planctomycetota > Planctomycetia > Gemmatales > Gemmataceae > Urbifossiella. Next base: position 982 of record JAYTGN010000149.1, on the reverse strand, counting down.
CGCTTGACTCCAACCAATGCGGTTTGAACGACGACAGGCCAAAGGGTGTTGAACACCGGCTCCACCTGATCCGTGAACAGCGTGCCCCACGGCGTGACGACGCGGTGCGACTTGCGTCCGCAGAACCAGAGGCGGCCCTGCTCGTCGAGGTAGCCGACGTCGCCCATGCGATGCAAGATGTCCCCGGTGTTCGGGTCGCGAATCTTGGCGAGGTTCGTCGCCTCGGGCCGGTGGAAGTATTCCTTCGTGACGACCGGCCCGCGAACCACAAACTCGCCGATCTCACCCGGCGGCAGCAGAAGCGACTCGCTCCACTCGCCAATCGGCTCATCGCTGATCGGGATCACGCGAACGGTCATACCGTTCACAGGTCGGCCAACGCAGACGCCTTTGCCCTGTTCGGTGAGATGCCGCGTCTCGGTGAGAATCTCGCGGCTGCCGATGTTCGCGACCGGCAGTGCTTCCGTGGCACCATACGGCGTGTAAATCTGGACGCCTTCAGGAAGCAGTTTCGTGAAGCGCTCGAGATCGCGGGCGGTTGCCGGCGCTCCGGCCGAGATGGCGCGGCGAAGCCCTGGGAGCGCGGCCGTCCCGGCCGCTAGTTCGCCCAGCCTCCGGATCACCGCGGGCGAGCCGAAGAGGTTCGTCACCTGGAACTGCCTGATCTGGGCCAGGGCCTTATACGGGTCGATCTTTGCCGGGCGGGTCGGGTCCATGTCCGGGATCACGCAGGTCATGCCGAGTGCCGGGCCGAAGAGCGCGAACAGCGGGAAGGTGCAGAGATCAACTTCGCCGGGTTCGATGCCGTAGGTGGTCTTCAGCATCTCGATCTGGGCGGCGAAGATGCCGTGCGTGTAGACGACGCCCTTGGCGATGCCGGTGCTACCGCTCGTGAACAAAATCGCGGCGGTCTCATCGGACGCAACGATAGGCGAACCGGCGACGTGAGTCGCCGGGTTCTCCACAGACACCCGGCGACTCA
>JAYTGN010000148.1:0-5761 GCA_043733485.1 Gemmataceae bacterium | reverse complement strand
ACCGGTCGGGGTGGCACCGGCTTCCAGCCGGTGTTCTCCTTCCCCCTGCACCGGCTGGAAGCCGGTGCCACCCAAGACACCACTCGGGGTGGCACCGGCTTCCAGCCGGTGTTCTCTTTCCAAACCAATTCCCTTGACATCGAAGAAGTAACTGGCAGCGTCGGTTGCCACGACCTTCACGGCGTGACCCTCGGCAACGAGCGCCTCGTAGAGTGCCGGTACGCGAATGGCTGCCACGCTGCCCGTCGCGCCGATCAAGACGTTAGCCATGGTCCACCTGCGCTTCGTACAGTTCTTCGATCGCAAGCACGATCCGTTCGGACAACTCGGAGCGCGCGATGCGTTCGTAGCCCTCGGCGAGCGGCCCGAGGTAGGCGCAGTGCTTCGCACCATCGAGCGTGTTCGCAACTATGAGATCGGCCGCGGATTGGTTCCGCGAGAACTCCGCGATTTCGAGCAACTCCGCATCCGCGATGCCGACCTCGAGTTTGAACTTCACGAGGATGCCCTCGAAGCCCCACGGCGAGCGGAAGCGGTCGATGAGTTTGGGTGCCCGCACGAGCCGCAGCCAGAGTTCCGGCTCGCTGCTCTTGATCTTCCCGGCCTTCTGCTCGTTCAGTTTTGGCACGGCACCGCGGCCTTCCCACTCGCTGGTTCGGGCATTGAAGAAGGTTGTCGATTCGAGTGAGTACGTGCCCGCTGGAAGGTAGTCGTTCACGGCGGCGGAATGGCAGACGGCGTCGAAGCGGCTGCCCCGCATCTGCGCCTGAAGTGCGTTGGCGAGGTCGTCGAATGTGCGGTAAGGCTGAACCGCGAGCCGTTCGCCGGGGCTCTCGGGATCGATGCCGAATTCCTGGAGCGCGTTGGGTTGCGAGGTGAGAAGCGTGATGGTATGCCCGCGATTCCACGCCGCGACCGCAAGCGCGGCTCCGGTTCGCCCGCTGAAAATGTTCGTGAGGCACCGCACTCGGTCGATCGGCGACTGCGTGTTTCCCGCGGTAACGAGGACGTTCATGGCGAGGAGTTCCAACAACGGCGAACGGTGAACGTAGCTCAGACATATCGGAACGTGCGGATGATGACGAGACGCCTCTCCGAATGAACTCCGAACTCGACCACGAGCGGCAAGATGACCCCGACTTTGATAGTCAGATGCAAAGCTGCCAGATCGAAGACTTCTTCGCCGAAGGTTTCAGGCTCTGTGCAAAGTCGTTGCGCGACCGCCTTGAAGGCGGCCAGGAACTCGAAACGACGACCATCCGCATCGGCCTTCTTGAGGAGCCGGAACAGCAGTTCCTGAATCGCGCCAGAGAGCGGTACTTCGTATCCCGGTGTCATGCGGAATTCCGAACGGGTTCGCGTGCTTCCAATGTCGCGACGAACTCCGAGATCGGAATGCCCACCGGCATACTCTGGTACTCCGCAAGGTGTTCAGCCGTGAGTTGCGTCCGGTAGAGCCGGGCAAAATCGGCCTCGCTCCCCCGACGGGCAACGACCGAAAGCAGCGCGTCCGTGATCTCCAGCCAGCTCGCCGTCTCGGGCAGCGTGCCAACTGCATCGATCAGACTCTGTTTGTTCGACATTCTTCAGCCCTCCCATCTCCAGTCTATCGTGCGGCAAGGCACTACTCCAGTTCCAACACGTAAGCAGTACCGTCGGCGTTGGCCGTGACAATCGACTTGCCATCCGGGGTGTACGTCGCACCGTTCACGCTCACCGGCAACTTCCACGACCGGCGTTCCTTCGGAGCCGCGGGATCCTTCAGCGACCACGCCTTCACCTCGCGATCCGCGCCGATGGTGACGAACGAGTCGCCCTTCGGCGAGACGAGCAAGCCGCGAACGCCGGCCTTGTGAGCCACGATCGCGGGGGCGATGGTGGCGCGCTTGGCCACGTCCGCGACCTTCAACACGCCGCCCTGATCGATGGCGATGAGGTACTTCTTGTCGGGGGTGAGGCCGAGGTCGCCGACGGGGAACTTGTCGAAGAGCGGCCAATCGCTGCCGATGCGGTCCTTCTTTTCCAGATCGAAGAGGCGAACGATGCCCTGCTTGTCGCCCGAAACGGCCCAGGCGAAATCCGCGGAGAACGTGGCGGTCGTCACGTCGTGCCCCTTGTCCGCGAACGAGACGAGCACCTTTCCGTCCTTGTCGTAGATTTCGTAGGTGCTGTTCTTCACGGCCTCGGTCGCTCCGCCGACCACGGGCCGGGCCGACCACGTCGCGACTTTCGTGCCATCCGCCGCTCCCATCACGGTGTAGATTTCGCCAGTCGTGAGCGTGTTGAGCAGGCGCGGTGGTTTGGCGAGCCAGTAGAAGAGCCGGCCGGTGTCGCCGGTGGGGAGCGCTCCGCCCATGACCACGCCGTCGTTGCCGAGGAAGCTGATGGCGTAGGGGCGATCCGCGTTGCCGATGAGCGTGGCGACTTCCTTGCCGGAGGCGAGATCCCAGATTTTGATGGTCTGATCGACGGAGGCGGTGGCGGCGAGCTTTCCGTCGGGGCTGACGGCCACGGCGTTCACGGCGAGAAGGTGGCCCGAGGAGCCGGCCCCTTCCTGCGGTGCGAGTTCGAAGATGCGGGCGATCTTGTCCGCGCCGCCGGACATCAGCAGGCGCGAATCGGGGCCGAAGGCCACGCATGTGGCCCAGTCGGTGTGGCCGCGAAGCCCGCGCACTTCCGCCTTCGTTTGCACGTCCCAGACGCGGACCACGGTATCGGCCCCAGCCGAAGCCACGAACCGGCCATCGGCCGAGAACGTAACGGCGGAGAGCGGCGAGAAGGCTCCCGCGGTTCCCGGTTTGGCCTGACCTTCGAACTTCGCCAACGGCACGGGCTGTCCCGTTTCCGAGATCGTCCAGATGCGAAGGGCTCCGTCGCCGCCGGCGGTTGCGAGCTTGCTGCCATCGGGGCTGTATGCAACCGCCGCCACGCCGGCCGTGTGCGCCGAGGGCGAAGCAAGTTCCTTGGGGCTGCCTTCGGAAATGTCCAGCACCACGAGGCTGCCGTCGGCCGTTCCCAGGGCGACTTGCTTGTTTCCCGCGCGGATCGAAACCGCGCACACTGCCTTCGACTTGCCCGTCCACGTCCAGAGTGGCTTGCCGCTTTCCGCATCCCAGCCGATGGCCTTGCCGTCCGCGCCGCCGGACGCGATCAGTTTCGAATCGATGCTCACGGCCACACCGAGTACGGGCAGGTCGTGGCCGGTCAATTCCTTGACCGCCTTCTTCGCGGTCACGTCCCAGATTCGCACGAAGCGATCGCCGCCGCCCGAGAGCAGCCGATTGCTATCGGGGAAGAACGCGACGGTGGTGACGGCGGAAGCATTGCCCAGCAGCGAGGTTTCGAGCTTGCCGGTCTCAGGGTCGTAGATGCGAATCTGCTTATCGGCACCCGCCGCGGCCGCCCGCTTCCCGTCGGGGGAAACCGCGACAGACCAGATCGGCTCCGTGGCTTCGGTGAGGGCGCGATGGTCGTCGGAGGTGCTCAGGTCCCAGAGGCGGATCGCACCATCTTCACTAGCGGAGGCGATTTGTCGGCCGTCGGCCCGAACCGAGATCGCGAGAATACGCGTCATGTGGCCCTGGAAGGAACGCATCTGCTTCGCGGAGGTCACTTCCCACACACGAACGGTTTTGTCTTCGCCTCCGGTGATGAGGAACTTGCCGTCGGGGTGAACGGCAAGATCGTTAACGGAACCCACGTGTCCCGAGAATTCGCGGAGGCGCGTGGCAGTGTTTCCAGCGCTCGTGCCATCGGGAGTCGGACCTGCGGTGAGGCGGGCCTTGGCATCCTTGCCGCAAGTGTAGATCGCGCCGTTGTCGGGGGTGAAAGCGATGCCGTAGCACTCGCCGCCGCTAGAACCGTCGATGACGCCGGTGGACATGGGCATGCCGTTGCCGACGCCGGGGGCATAGACGGCGGCGAATCCGGAGTTGTCCGCGATGCCGATGAGCTTGCCGTTGGGGCTGTAGGTGACGCGCTCGATTCGGGCGCCTCGCGGGGCGCTGCTGAACGTGTTCTTGCCCGTCTCGGTTTCAAACACCCGCAAGATTCCGTCGTCGCTGCCGACCGCGATCGACTTGCCATCCGGGCTGAAAGCGAGGCATTTGAACGGCTTGTCGGAATTCTCGATCGTGGCGAGCACCTTCATCTTCTTACCCGTGTCCGGTTCCCAGAGGTGGAGTTGGGTGCCGCCCACCGACGCGAGTATCTTCCCCTGCGGATGAAACGCAACGCCGCCGACCTTAAGCACGTTGGCGTCCTTGCTGGTGTCGTTCGGTTGGTCGGCGTGGCCACGATAAGTGACGAGTTCGCGGCCATTGCCCAGTTCCCAAATCTTGACGGTGCCGTCCTTGGAAGCCGAGGCGAGTCGCAGGCCGTCGGGGCTGTAGGACATGCCGATCACGCTATCCGAGTGCCGCATCCGGCTCTCACCGAACACGCGCGACACGTGCGGCGGGAGGTTCACCGGAAGGAACGGGAGCTGCCAGCGGGCATCGCGGTAATAGCGAGCGGCCGCACGGGGGCTTAAGGCAACCGAAGCCCGCTTGGCCAGATCGTCCGCTCGGGCCAGCGACTCGGGTGGGAACTTCGCCGTCACCGCCGCATCGCGCTCGCTTCGATACTTCTCCGCGAGCGCCTTCACTTCTTCGGCCGTCGGCTCGACGACCTTGGCTTCGACCTTCTTGGGCTCGTCTTTTTTCGGCTCCGGCTGCGCGGATGCCAGAGTTCCGGCGAACAGGATTGCGAGTAGTGTGAAAGCCGGACTGCGGCGAATGGGGGAAGGCATGAGCCACCTCGGAGCCGATTTAGCCGCCGGCTTGCCGGCGGAAATGTCCTGTTGAGTATACGGGAGACGAGCGGCGACGGGAGATGTGACAATGGCGTTCACATTGCGAGCATCGCGGCAGCCATCACCGCCATCAACGCATCTTCGACGAGCGTGACGTAAGTCATGGGAAGGTTCAGCACCGCCCCGAGACACGCGCAGCGAATCTTGCGACCCGCCAGCAGCGACTTCAATACGCCATAAGCGCCCACGAGCATCACGACGAGTGTGACCGCGTTCGTGAGAACCGGCTCGAATCGAACGACGTAGGCGACACCAAGCACGAGTTCGATGAAAGGATAAGCCAGCGCGTAGCCGCGAGAACGAGCGGCGATCACGTCGTACATCTGATACGAGTCGGCGAAGGCCGTGAGGTCGAGGAGTTTGAAGAAGCTGAAAACGAGGAAGAACCCCGCCATGAAGTTCGTCGTGGCTCGCGGGGCGTCGAACGACCCGACTGACAGTTCCACCAAGAGCACGACGCCGAGGAGGTATCCCACGATCAGGAGCAGCGGAAAGAGGCTCGTCTTTTCCGCGGGCGCGGGCGATGCTACCGGAGGTGCCGCGGTCACTTCATCGAGAACCTGATAGCCAGCCTTGCCGAGCAGTGCCTCGACGTGCGAACGGCTGACGGAATCGCCTTCAACGGTCAGCAGGCGATCGGGCGATTCGACGTTCGCGTTCCAGGACGAGATGTTGGAATCGCCATCGAGCAGCGGTGCGATCGTTTGCACGCACCCGCCGCAGCGAAGGTTGGTTTTAAAGGCGCGTTTCATGGTGTGTTCTCCACACCATTCTACGGGAGTTGTGCCGCTTGCGGCTTCGCGATTGCCGTTAGGCGAGCGGCAGATCGTGATCGACCCGTTTGAAGGGCTCGTAGGGTGGGCCGGACCGCGACTTGCGAATGCAAGTTGCGGGAGGCCCACGGGGAGT
>JAYTGN010000147.1:0-14649 GCA_043733485.1 Gemmataceae bacterium | reverse complement strand
GGCCCACCGTGCGACACCAGTGCTCGTGGTGGGCCTCGCAAAGCCTCGACCCACCCTACAAATCTGTTCCCTCACTTATGGGGAGCTGTACTTAGCCGTAGCGTGCGGCGGCGGAGGTGCGTGATGGCACACCAAATCAGCGAAGTGGATTGGAAACTCTTCCGCCAACTACGTGCTATCGCCTTGGAGCGATTCTGCCAGCGAGTTCTCGCGGAGGTCGCTCGCCTTTCGTGCGATACTGGCACAAGTAACCACGCGCGCTACCAGGCGGTGTTTAAACTCCTGGAGTCACGAGACCAGGAGTTGGCGGACACTTTCGACGACGTGCGCCGCTCGACGGCCTTGCGACAGCTCGCCTCCATCCAGTCTCTGGAGTTGCTTACCGAGGAAGAGTTTGCCCGCTTCAGTCCAGAGACACGCGGTGTGGTCGAGGTGTTCCTGACGGCGTAGCAGGCCGAACCGCTCTCATAGACTCCCAACTTGAGACAATTGCGTAGTCGATGTGATTGTGCAGATCCATTCTTGATACTATACTTTTGTTCAAATCCGTTTCACGTGAAGATGAGACAACATCCTTGGAGCGGCCCTAAATCAGCGGTAAAAGGCCATGAAACCGACCAAATCCGACCCGTTTTCGCCGATCTTTCGGCGTTTTCCCACCTCAATTTCGCCGCAACCCCCGAAGGTGTTTCACGTTGCGATGCTCCACCGGTGCGGCCAAGATCCGCTCCGGTTCGCATGTCCAACGCGGTCGGCGAGTTGCGACAAGTTGCCGCAGGTGGGCTCCACCGGATCGAAACAGCCGATTTGATGCAAGCCATTCCCGATCAAGGAGAAGCGTAAAGCGAAGAAAATAGTATTCGAGAGCCCGGTTCGCAAAAGCCCAGGAAACCGAGCAAAATAGCTTTTTGAGTTGCGACGGAAAACGCTTACAATCGTCCTTCCACCCGGCCCCTGACGGGCTTCGGCTCGCCCGAATACGAGAACCGCCATGCGATTCGCGCTGCCCGCCATCACGATGTTCGCAACACTCACGTTGCTTCCCGCTCAGCCGCCTGCGGGCGAATACGTCAAGAAAGCGTCCCGAACCGAGACCGTGAAGGCGACGCTCGCCTCGCACGGGCTGCCGAACCTCGCGGGGAAGTGGTACTTCGCCGGGCCGTTCGACAACGCCGAGAAGAAGGGCTTCGACTTCGCCTATCCGCCCGAGAAGAAGCTCGACCTGAAGGATGCGTTCACGGGTAAGGGCGGCGCGAAGTTCGGCTGGAAGGAATATCGGGCGTTCGAACTCGGCAAAGTCCTCGACCTCGCCGGGCTCTTCCCGAACGACCGAACTTGGAGCGTCGTGTATCTGAGCCACGAGTTCGAATCGGAGCGCGAGTTCAAGTTGCCGCTCTCGTTAGGCAGCGACGATTCGTGCTCCGTGTTCTTCAACGGCAAACGAATTTTGCACGAAGACCAGGAGCGCTCTGCGGCACCCGATCAGTTCCGCACGACACTCAACGTGAAGGTCGGCAAGAACCAACTGCTCTTGAAGATCGGGCAGTACGGCGGCGGTTGGGAAGTCTGGGCCAGCCCCGAACTTCCGGACATCGTGCCGGAGACGATTCGCAGGCGGGCCGACCGCGATTTCCCGCCGGCGGCCGCGGTTCAAGCCACGAACGCCTCCGCGGGCAATGAGGCCGAGTTCTACAAGCTCGTGACGATTCCGCAGCCAATCGATTGCGTGCTGGAAGTCGGCGGGCTCGCGTTCCGCCCGGACGGCAAGTTGCTCGCCTGCACCCGTCGCGGCGAAGTCTGGCTCATTCACAACCCGCTGGAAGAAGACCCGAGCAAGGTGAAGTTCACGCGCTTCGCCACGGGCCTCCACGAAGCCCTCGGGCTCTCGGTGCAAGACAACAACACGGTGTACGCGGTGCAGCGCCCGGAACTCACGAAGCTCATCGATCAAGACGGCGATGGGGTCGCGGACGAGTTCATTACGATCTGCGACAAGTGGGGCGTCTCGGGCGACTACCACGAGTTCGCCTTCGGCCCGGTGCGCGACAAAGCCGGCAACTTCTTCATCACGCTCAACGTCGGCTTCGGAGGCGGCCATCAAGCCAAGGCCGCGTGGCGAGGCTGGTGCGTGAAGGTCACTCCCGACGGCAAGATGGAACCCTTCGCTTACGGCCTGCGTTCGCCCAACGGCATCGCCTTCTCCCCGGAAGGCGATCTGTTCTACTGCGACAACCAGGGCGAGTGGGTCGTCTCGAACAAGATGCACCACTTGAAGCAAGGCAAGTTCTACGGGCACCAGGCGGGGCTGCGTTGGATCAAGGACTCGCCCTTCGCAGGCAAGGTGCCGGACAAGGTGGCGAGCGGCATGATGTACGACGGGCAAAAGGGGCCGGGCGCGAACGCGCCCAGCGGTATGCCGGAACTGGACCCGCCGTGCATCTGGTTCCCCTACGGCCGCATGGGCAAGTCCGTGAGCCAGCCGATTTGGGACACGACCGAGGGGAAGTTCGGGCCGTTCGCGGGGCAGTGTTTCGTCGGCGATCAGACCAATTCCGTCGTCATGCGCGTGGCGTTGGAGAAAGTGAACGGCGTGTATCAGGGGGCGTGCTTCCCATTCCGGAGCGGGCTGCAGTGCGGTGTGAACCGGCTTGCCTTCGCATCGGATGGCTCGCTCTTTGCGGGGCAAACGAACCGCGGTTGGGGCTCGCTCGGCGGCAAACCCTACGGCCTCCAACGGCTCGTCTACACGGGTAAGACGCCGTTTGAAATTCACCACGTTGCGCTGACCTCGACCGGCTTCGATCTTACCTTCACGAAGCCGATCGAGACCAAGACGGAGGGCATCTTGTCGATTGGTTCTTACACGTACATTTACAACAGCCAGTACGGTGGGCCCGAGACGGATCGCCGCGCGGAGAAGGTGTCGAAGCCGCGCCTCTCGGCAGACGGCAAGACGCTTTCCGTGAGTGGCCCCGACTTACGGAAGGGCCGCGTCTACGAGATTCAACTCGATGGCGTGAAGAGCGCGGAGGGTGAGAAACTGCTCCACGGCGAGGCCTATTACACACTCAACGAACTGCTGAAGTAAATCGTCGCGATCACGACTTGCAGTGGAACAAGCCGCGTTCGCGGATCAACTTCACCACGGGTTCCGGCACCATTTCCTCCCATTCGGCGTTGCCGGCGGCAATCATCTTCAACACCTCGCGGCTGTCGATCCCCAAACAGTCCGGATTGTGATTGTCGATCCTCACGATCCGACCCGCCCTCACTCCGAAGTCGTACAAGGGCTTCCGGTCCGGCGGCAGGTCGAGGTTGTCGACCGTCATCAACTGCCCCGTCGATCGGTCCACATACGGATAAACGAAGAGCCTCGTGTCGCCGCGGAACAAACGGCCCAGCGCCTCCAGGAGGCCGCCATCCAAAGTCGCGTAGTAGCTGGGGTCGAAGATCTCGGGCACGGCCGCGACGCCCATCGCCAGGCCAATCGGTTTCACGGTCTGCTTGCGGAGGTAAGCCGCCAGCCGGTAGTACTCCGAGTAATCGGAAACCATGACGTTGAGGCCGGACGCACTCAGCACGTCGGCGCGATTGAGGAAGTCGTGAATGTCCGGCGTGCCCGCATCCTTGCCGGCTCTCAGATTGTGCATCGTGATCTCGGCCACGTTCACGATGCAGTAGTCGTCTTCGTCTGGAAGGATCTCTTGGAACTTCAGCGTGGCCGCTCGCAGGATGTCGAGGTTGACGTGGGTGACGGGCCGGAAGCTGCCGCGTTCCACCAGCACCGGCTTCTTGTAGAACAGTTCGCTCGGCAACAGCACCTTCCCGTTCGGCCCGAACATCGCGGCCTTCGCCAGCCCGTGCTGAACCAAGCTCAAACTCATCAAGCGGTTGTCCAGTTCTCGAAACCCGCTGCCGGAGAACTCGATCATGTCGATCTCGATCCGGCTCGAGTTGAGTTCGTCCATCAGCGATTGAATGAGCAGTTCCGGCTCGCGATGCAGGAAGAACGCCCCGTAGATCAAATTCACACCGACGATGCCGATGACCTCTTGTTGGAGGACGTTCGACGGGTCCATGAGCCGGAAGTGGATCTCGATCTGCGAGGGCTCGTCGTGCGGGTGCATCTGGAAGCGAACGCCCATCCAGCCGTGACAATCGTTGGTGCCCAGGAAGTTGCGTGCGGAAACGGTGTCGGCGAAGGCGAAGAACGCGGTCGTGTCGCCGCGACAAGTCGCCAGTTGTTCCAGATTGAGGGCGTATTCTCGTTGGAGCATGTCTTCCAGGCGCCGCCGGCTCACGTAGCGATCGGCGGCCCCGTAGAGGGCATCGCTCACGGCCATATCGTAGGCGGAGATGCTCTTGGCGATGGTGCCGGCCGCGCCGCCGACTTGGAAGAACCAGCGCACCACCTCCTGACCGGCCCCGATCTCGGCGAACGTTCCGTAGCGGCCTTTGTCCAGATTGATCCGGAGTGCCTTGCCGTGGGTGTCGTGCCGATCCGCGACGGTTGGGCCAGGGCGCGGGGGAAGCATCGAAAGCCTCGCGGGAAAAGTGATTCGATCCGTGTCCAGTGTATGATGGTCGCTACCCACATTGGAGGTTTCCGTCTCGTGCTCGAACTTCCCAGCCCGCTCGATCTTGCGTTCAGCGATCCGAGTCATCCGTTCCACCTCCACCACATGGAGAAGGCACTGGAAGAAGCGGCGGCGGCGGATCGCGAGGACGAGGTGCCGGTGGGCTGCGTGATTCTTTCGCCCGAGCGCGGGATCATCGCTTCCGCCCACAACATGCGGGAACAACTGCACGATCCCACGGCCCACGCCGAGATGATCGCGATCACGCAGGCCGCCGAGTCGCTCAAATCGTGGCGGCTGGAAAACTGCATTCTCTACGTCACGCTCGAACCGTGCCCGATGTGCGCCGGCGCAGTCGTCCAGGCTCGCATACCGATGGTCGTCTACGGCTGCACAGATCCGAAAGCCGGGGCCTGCACGACACTGTACCAGATCACCTCCGACCCGCGCTTGAACCACCGCGCTCGAGTTATTGGCGGGGTGGAGGCCGTGCGGTGTGCCGCGATGCTGAGCGATTTCTTCGCCCGGAAGCGGGCGCTGGGGAAGAAGTGATCGCGTTACACCCGTACAACCCGCATCACCCGCAATCGCTCCACCGTACCCGCCGAGGAACTTGAAACTCTTGCGCTCCCGTTCAACTCCGCGGGGTGGTAGACTGTGTGAAAGGGCATTTCGCGCCTGGGAGTCTTCACCATGTGGTTCCGATCGGCTGCCGTCGCCAGCCTCGTGCTTCTTCTCGCGGGCCTGACCTCGGCGGATTCGCCCAAGGTGTACTCGCGGGCGGTGCCTCCCGAGAAAGCCGCACTCGATCGGCTCAACCTGAAAACCGAGTGGACGGTGTACCTTCCGGTCGAGGGTCGCCGCGACTCCATCGAGATGGTGCAGACCTTCGACGATCAGATTTTCGTCCAGACTCGCACCGGGTTGCTCGTGACGATCGACGCCCGAACGGGCAAGATTCTCTGGACGGCGGCACTCGGTAACGGCGGCTACAGCAACGTCTATCCCGTCGCCGTCAATTCGCAGTTCGTCTTCGTGTCGCACGTCACGCAGCTTTATGCGTTCTACCGCTTCACCGGGGTCGTCGAGTTTTCGACCGACCTGGGCACCCCGCCGACCGCGGGTCTAGCAGCGGATAACGACTCCGTTTACGCGACCCTGGCGACTCGACCCGGTGCGGCCGGCGTGGAACGAATCGCGGCCTACAACATTCCGAGGCCGATCGGGCTGCCCGATCCCACGAAGGTCGCCGCGGGCAAATCCTCGGACGAACGCACCCTCAATCCCGTCGACGACCTCACGAAGCGGTATCCGGTAAACGGCGTCTCGCGCTCTACGCCCTCCACGGTCATCGACGATCGGGTTCGCTCGAATCTGCGCGATGCTCCGATCGGCGGCATGGCGGGTTCCAAAACTCCTTCACTGGCCGTGACGACCCGCGTGACTCCACCGTACGTTCGGGAAGGGACGCCACCAGTCTACTCGCTGGTCGTGGTGCCCTCGTTGCGGCAGCCGTTTCACCTGCGCGACGAATCGTCTAAGGACATTCAGCGAACGCCATCGCTGTCCACGATCCCGCCTTCGGTTGCCGCCGCACTGGCGCTGTCCGATCTGCGTCCGCGCGGCGTCGAGCCGAAGTTGCGCTGGGAATACGGCATGACGAGCGGAGTGGCCTTCAACCTCACGCAAACGCCGCAACGGATCTGGGCCGTCACCGAGAATCGCGGCTTCGTCGCACTCTCGAAAGTGGATAAGACCCCGCAGGTCAAAGGCGTCACCTTCGAACAGATCGCGGCCGCGCCCGGACAGGCCGGCACGGTCGGCTACCTTCCGCTCGGCGACGGCACGCTCATGGCCGTCGATCTCGCCACCGGGAACCTCGTCGGTGGGTTGAACGTGTTTTGGAAAGCGAACGTCGGCGGCAGTATGAACCGTACCCCCATCGTGACCGACGATGCCGTTTATACCGCAGGCGACAACTCCGGGGTCGCGCGAGTCAATCGTGCGAATGGAGAAGTCACTTGGGTTTCGCCCGCGGCCTCCGATCGCGTGCTCGGCGTGAACCAGGACTTCGTTTACATCCAGGATCGTCAGGGCCGGCTTCAGGTGTTCGACGCCAAGCGGGCCAACGCCGGCGCGGGTCGCGCCGTCCCGCTCAGTTCCCTCGACATGAGTACCTTCAACGTTCCCATCGTGAACACGGCTTCGGATCGCATCTACTTCGCCGCGGACAACGGGCTTCTGGTTTGCCTGCGAGACGCCTCCGCGAAGTACGCCGTGCCGGTTCGAATGGCACCGGAGATTCTCGTAACCGGAACGGCTAAGCCGGGCGTCGAGGGTTTGAAGAAGGACGAGGCGCCGAAGAAGGACGAGGCACCGAAGAAGCCGTAATTGGCGGCGCAAGAATCGGATAGCCGAGGGCGACACCACACTCTTAAAGTAACGGCAGAGGGGACTCACATGCCCGCTGCCGCCATCGCCGATTCTGCCGCCGTTCCCATCATCCGCGAAATTTGCGATTTCATTCGGGCCAACCTCGATGGCCCGCTCACGCTGGCGCGCCTCGGTTGCGAGGCAGGAATGAGCGCGGGCCATCTCCAAAGGCTCTTCAAACAGGTCGTGGGCGTGAGCCCGCGGCAATTCGCGGATGCCTGCAGGCTCGATCGACTCAAAGCGCGACTCAAAGAGAACGAGAACGTGACGCAATCGATGATCGAAGCCGGTTACGGTTCGAGCAGCCGGCTTTACGAACGCACCGATTCGCAACTCGGGATGACGCCCAGACAGTATCAAAGCGGGGCACCCGCCGCACGCATCCGCTATGCGACGGCTCGCTGCCCGATGGGCCAACTCGTCCTCGCGGCCACGGATCGCGGCATCTGTGCCGTGAGCCTCGGCGACGACGACGCGGAACTCGAAGCGTTTCTCGCCTCCGAATTCCCCCACGCCGAACTCACTCGAGACAGCTCTGGGCTGCACGTCTGGCTTCAGGAGATCGTCCGGCACCTCGAAGGAACGCAGCCACACCTCGACCTTCCGCTCGACGTTCGGGCCACCGCGTTTCAACGCAAGGTCTGGGAAGAACTCCAGCGCATTCCGTATGGGGAGACGCGTTCCTATCGGGACGTGGCGAAGGCACTCGGCAACGTCAAGGCGGTGCGGGCCGTGGCGCGGGCCTGCGCGACGAATCCGGCTTCAATCGTGATCCCGTGCCATCGCGTCGTCGGCAGCGATGGCAAACTCACGGGCTACCGTTGGGGCGTGAAGCGCAAGCAAGAATTGTTGGAGCGAGAAAAACAATCGAAGCCGTGAGGCGGCTTCGCGGGAAGTTCGATCAGGACGCGTCCACTTCGACGCGATTCAGAATGCGACGCAGCCCCGCGGAAGGCTTGAGCGTTTCCTGGGCCAGCTGCTTGAAGTAGAAACTCGGCACCTGGCCGGTGATCACCACTTCCGCATCGCTTACGGTGACCACGAGCCGCCGCAGTTGCGGCAGGGGGCTCGTCGTCAGGATTTCGGAGGGCTCGGGTGCCAGAACAGATGGACCGCTCATCGTGATACTCCATTCGATGGTGCTAATCGTGCGGCGAACTTCCCGCGAATTCGTCCCGACACTTCGTTCCTGAAGCGCGGAGGGAAACGTGCTGCGTGCGATCGGACGACAAGAAGTGGGCGAGGCCATCCTGTTGCCGTGCGAATTGGGCGACTCCATCCCCCAAGTCACGATGGTAAATGGCTTTTTGGGCGGTTGCAATCCACAAATTAGGATTTTCTTCAAGATTCACGCAATCCGCACGAGTGTGGCGAAGTCCGCGTTAGGGCTTGAAGCCCTGGGCATTCGAAGTAGAAAAGGGCCGCACGTCCTTTTAAATCGCGACTCTCCCGGAGTTCGAGATGGCGAATACCCACGAACACCTCGAGCATGCCGAACATGCCGAGCACGCGGCTCACAATCCGTTCGATCGGCGTGTGGCCGTGAGCGTGGCGATGGTGGCGGCCGTGCTGGCCGGGATCAGCATGCTCGGGCACCGCAAGCACAATGAGGTGCTGCAACTCACGACCGAGGCCAACATCCACCACACCCAGGCCACCGACACGTGGGGCGAATACCAGGCCGTGAACGTTCGCGACCACGGCTACGACTTCACGAGCGGCATCTTGAAGGAAGTGTTGAAGGCCGAGCCGAAGTACGCATCGGGCTTGAAGTCGTTCATCGACAAGGCGGACGAACAGCACAAGAAGTACGAGAAGCGCTTGCCGCTACTCAAGGGGGATGCCGAGAAGTTGGTTCGCACCGCCAAGGATCGGCTGGAAGAATCGCACCACGCGCACCATCAGGCCGATCGCCTCGACTACGGCCACCTCGGTGCCGAAATCGGCATCGTACTCTGCTCGATGGCGTTGCTCACGAAGCGAAAAGTGTTCTGGCTCGCCGGGCTCGCTTCCACCGTACTCGCCATCGCACTCGTGGTCTCGGCACTCACGCTGCCCCACGAAGCGAACGCCGGCGGCGAAGCTCCGCACGCACACTGATGGCAATCACCGGACTCCTGCGACCGTGGCAATCGGTTCGTCTCGGATGGAGCGTGGCCGCCCTCGCGCTCCTCGCGGGAGTGCCGCTCTTCGTCTGCATGCCGCCCTGGACCGATGCCACTCTCTACGATGTCGCGGCTCGAAACATCCTGCGCGGCGGCGTTCACTACCGAGACGTTTTCGACACGAACCTGCCGGGCATGGTCTGGGCCACGGCCGCGATTCGCTCCATCGCCGGCTGGAGTTGCGAAGCCCTCCGCATTGCCGATTTGCTGATCGTCGGTGGGTCGGTCGCAATCCTCGTTTTCTGGTTGAAGCGAACCGGTGCCAGTGCCGCGGCGCAAGCCTGGTTCGTCGCGGTGGTCGCTCTCTTCTATCCGTTTACCTCCGAATTCAACCACTGCCAGCGCGACCCGTGGATGCTGCTCCTCGCTGCACTCGCGGGAGTGTTACGCCTCTGGCAGGTCGAAGCAATCCAAACCGGAGAGCGCGCCTCGCTGCGTCGTTCGATGATCGAAGGATTTCTCTGGGGGCTCGCGGTCTGGCTCAAGCCGCACGTCGTCGTGCCTGCGGCATTCGTCTGGCTGGTCTCGGTTCGACTGGCGAGAAAGGACTCGGTTCGCGATCTCCTCGGCCTCCTGGCAGGCGGCTGGCTCTGCGGGGTGCCCGGCATCGTCTGGCTCGTCGCGTCCGGAACGTGGCCGCACTTCTGGGAGGTTTTCGCGAACTGGAACCCCGAGTACCTGCGCGAAGGGGTCTGGAACGAAATCCCGCAGAAGTTCCTCTACCTCTTCTGGTGCTTCCAGCCGTGGGGGCTCGTCCATTTCGCGGCGCTGCCGCTTGCAGTGTGGAGCTTGTTTCCCAACCGCGACAGCGACGGGGTGGCTGCTCCGTCGCTGTCGCGTCCGGCGAACGCCCGCCCGCTGCTCGCGGCTCTGTATCTCGGGTGGGTCGCTCAGGCCGTGATTCTTCAAAAGGGCTTCGACTACGTTCAGGTTCCACCGATGCTGCTGGCCCTGGCCGTACTGGCGTCGCACGGTTGGTGCGTCGGCTTCCCCTTCGCCGTCTGGTACGCCGTCTTGGGAGTCGCGTGCCTCGTGCCTTCCATCCAGGATGAAATCCGTGCCTTCAACGCAACGAGCCCCATCGTTCAGGTCGATCGCCATCCGTTGACGAACCCGAGAATGGTCCGGCTCTGGCCGCGATGCTGGGGCGAGCGCGGATCGGCGGAACTTCGAAACGAACTCGGCCAATACACGCACGTGCATTGCGCCGCGAACTGGGTCGAACTCGAGGCTGTGGCCCAGTTCCTTCGAACGGTGGAGCCGCCGATTCGCGACCGCGAACTCACCTGTTGGCACGATTCGACGCACCCGCTCTATCTGATGCTGGATGTCGAGCCTTCGACCCGATACATGCACTTCGGGACGGTGTTCGCGTTGCGTGGGAAAGTGGAGGGGATTCGGGTGGAAGTGGCGAACAGCCCGCAACGGTACGTCGTGAGCGATTTGAGGCGGATGACGTACCACCTCGGGAAGGCCTACGCTTCGGGCGAGCGCGGGCCGCTATCGCTGCCGGATTGGTTCCCCAGTTTGGAGCGAGACCGCTTTCCGTGGAATCAACCGATCGCGTTCCGAAGTGGCCGCTACTTCGTTCACCGCATCGATCGGCGTCCCAAGCCTGAGGAGATCGACATTCCGGACTGGAGCAATCTTAAGGATTGAATTCGGAGTTACTTCTGCTTCGACCACCACGCGCGCCAAGCGGTCGCGGCGACCTTGCATTCGTCCTTCGTCGCACCGGCCTTGGGGCCGAAATCTTGCGAAGTCAGGCTTTTCAAGCCGGCCTTTGCCGCACGAATGACGATCTCGTCGTCGTCGGTCAGGCGGTCGATCAGGTCCGGGACGTGAACTTTGTCGTCCTTCATGGCACAAGCTAGAACCGCGCCGCGGCGAAGTTCCGCGTCTTCCGCAGTGGTCATGACCTTGAGCGTGTCGGGGGCCATTCGCGTGAGTCGTTCGGCGAGCGCTTCCCGGGCATCCTTCTTGCGCTCGCCATCGAGCCGGTGAATGGCGAGGACGAGGCTCTTGGTGAAGTCGCCGCCCTTGGCGTCGCGCATTTTTTCGAGTGCCTTGGTCCAATCGGTGGCCGGGACCGAGACAAGTTGGTTGGCGAGTTTGGCGGCTTCGTCTTCCACGGGGCTGGGGAGCGGCTTGGTGCCGGGGTTGCCGGGAGTCTTGGGCATGGGTGCAGTCGAAGGATTGCCACTGCTGCCAGCGGGCGTGGCGCCCGAGGTGCCGGCGCGGAGTTCGTTGTCCTTGCCGTTGCGGAACTTCGACGACAGATCGCGAGCCAGATCGGCTTTGCAAAGGAATAGCAGGGCGAAGGACGTGTTGACCTCGGTCCCGTAATTTCTTTGGTCGTTCCAAGCGCCGTCGGGAGCTTGGACCTTCACGAGAATGTCGGAACCGACTTCGTACCAGTCGACGTCGCCGATTTTGTCGAGCCCGTAGATCACGCCGACGCGCTCGACCGACCAGAGGAAGTAGAGGTCGCGGTCGCCGTGATTCGAGCCGCCCCCGAGGAGGCCACCGTTGCGAACGTAAGCGGAGAGCGCGGCTCCCAGACCATCGAGCGCACGCTGTGCGGCCGGATCCCGAATTGCGGGCTTCTTCGCCTCCACCGCTTTCGCGGGTGTTTCGGTAAAGAACGGATCGTTCGGCTTCGGCTCCTTGCTCGGCTTCACGTCTTTCAGCGGCGCCTCGGGCCTGGTTGCTCGCCGTGCATTGGCGGTTGCAAGGCCGAGCAAGCCGCAGCAAGTCATGGAAGGCGTCGGCTGCATACCCGCCATGTAAATCCAGCCGCCCGTCCGGGCATCCTGGGTGGCCCGGAATCGCTTCTCGATTAGGTCGAGCGCGGCTTCCACGGGTACGCCGTGCTTCCGCGAGACCCAGATTCCCAGTACGCCAAACTGCGTGTTCGAGTTGTCGTCCATCGGCGAGGCATTTTCGTTGCGTCGAACTTCCACAAGTTGCGTCAGGTAGGTGACCACGTCCGGATGCATTTTGGGAATCGGCTTGTTCTTTGGGGCCGGAGGAGCCTTCGCATCGACATCCTTCCCGGCGACCAGTTGGTCCACCTTCAGGTTGGTCTTCAGCCAACGAGCGTGATCGTCCGGGACGCTTTTCACGCACTCGTAAGTCCACCCGCCCTGCCCGTTCTGCCCCACCAATAAGCGTGCGGCCAGCATCTGAATCAGTGGGACATCCGACGGCTCTTCCAGTCGATCGAGAAAGATCAAGCAGAGGGCGATCTGGTACGTGCGGTGTTGGGTGTAAGACCCGGCTCGGACCGCATGAATCACGATCTGCATGGAGGGATCGTTGGCAGGCACTTTGGCCTCGAGCATGGCGATGCCGGCGAGAGTGACCGGCCCGATCCCGGTAGCCTCCACTCCTCCGACCTCATCGGTCGCTCCCTTCGCATATCGGGCTTTGAGGTAGCTTGCACCTTTCGCGATGGCAGTGTCGATGTCGCGCTGGCCAGCAGCGGAGGCCGAACCGGCCGCGAACAGCAGAACGAGCGAGGACGCCAAGCAAGCGAACCGGGCCATCGGAATTCCTCGAAGCGGATGACGGTCTCACCGACCTCGACATTACTTTAACACACGGCAAATTGGAAGGCATCAACAATCTCTCAACGCACGATCACTTCGACCGGCACCCAGTGGTTGATTGCGTAGGTGCGGCGATCCCCATCGCGCTTCTCCGGTTGAGTCGCGCCCGCCTCATCCGTGCAGCGCACCAATAATTTCGCAGCCCCCTTCAAGATCGGGGTCCACTCCCACTTCCACTTCACCCAGCAGAATGGCTTCGGCTTCTCATCGAGCTGAACCGCGACCCAGGTTTTGCCGCCATCGGTACTCGCTTCCACTTTCGCAACCTTGCTCTCGCCGGCCCAGGCCGCACCGAAGACGGCGTAGGGCTTCCCGAGCGGCACCACCTCGCTCGGACCCGGCCGCGCGATGGCCGCCTTCGGAAGCATCTCCGTGATCGGGACGATCTCGGGTTCCGTGCCCGTCGGCCTCACGTAGTAGGAATAATCCAGCGTCTGAAAGTAGCCCTGGTAAGGACGATCCACGACGACGATGCGGTTGAGCCACTTCACGGACGACATGCCGAACCAGCCGCCGACGATAGCGCGGAGCGGAAAGCCGTGGGAGGGTGTGAGTGCCGCGCCGTTCATGCCCCAGGCCAGGAGAACCTCCGGCTTCTTCGCTTTGGCGAGCGGCAGACTGCGGCTGAAGTGGATCGCACCCGGCGTCGACGGGTCGGTGGTGATCGCTCCCGAGTCTGCCCCCGCGAGTACGACCTCCGCGGCCCCGGCCTTCGGCTTCGCGCGTTCGAGAATCGCTCCGAGGGCGATACCGGTCCAGTCTGCGTTGCCGACCGCGCCGTGCCCCCACTGCGCCCCGCGAACCGCGGGAATCAAGAATACGCGACCGTTCCCGGCACACTCCATCGTGAGCGGAATCGTGACCTCGCCCATTTGCTTGAGGTCGTCGAGGGTCAGTTCCAGTCGGTTCTCGACGTGCCCCTCGACGACCAGCTTGAACGTCTTCGCATCCAGTTTCGGTGTGGGGAAGTGACTGCGCACGTAGAAGCGTTCGGTCGGCACCTTCCACTCGGAAAGCGAGGCGAACGGCATCTCGAGATTCTGCGGTTCGTTCTGCCGAACGATCATGCCCTGGAACTCGGGCTCCGCCGCTCGTGCAATAGCGAGTGAGGCGAACGGAAGGGCAGACGTGGCCCGCAACAAATCGCGACGAGTTGGGAACATGGTGTACTCCACCGGTGTGTGGGTTGGGGGAGATTAGGTTACGAGCTCGCCGGCCTGAAATGCAACGAGCCGTGCATTCGCACGGCTCGCTGCAACTACTTTTTAGCGAAGAGCCCCAGGTAGGGCTCCTTGAGCAAATCCGGTGGAGGCGGGCCATGCACGGGGCTGCGAGTCGCGACTTCTTGTCGCGCTTCGCCGATCAACTGTTGGCTGTACATCACCACGCTCACGAGCACGGCACAGCCGTAGACGGCAAGCACGGCCCCGACCCATTTCTTCCGCATCGTTACGAACGCAACCGTTCCGATGAAGATGAGTACGAACAGGGTCTTGTAAGCGGCGAGGCCGTACCAGCCGTGCCGATCGAGGCACGCCGCCGCGAGGGGATTCGATTCGTAAGCGAGGCCATCGCTGAGTTGGAGCAAGGCGAACGTGAGAACGAAATCCACGATGCTGAGAACAGCATACAGTCCGAGAGCAAGCAGGCAGAACGTCTTCACGACCACATGGCACCGCGGGCTCGGCCCGTTCGGGATGTTGTCCGCGATGGAGCGAGGTACTCGCTTCGCACTGCGATTCTTCGTGAATACCACACAATCACGAACAAATCTACAGCATTTCCCAGAAAGGGTGTACCTATGGATTTTGGCACTCGCTGATTTCCCTGGCGAACCGGCGACGTAAGTCGCCGGGTTTCTCG
>JAYTGN010000146.1:0-5774 GCA_043733485.1 Gemmataceae bacterium | reverse complement strand
GGTTTCTGCTTTGGAAACCGGGTTTCTTGTGAAGTCAGAGAGAAACCCGGTTTCCAAAGCAGAAACCGCGTTTCAGGTACATCGGAGTCCCTTCATATGCATTCCCGCCTCACGCGTCGAACTATGCTCCAGGGCGTCGGCACGGCGATCGCCTTGCCGTGGCTCGAGTCGCTCGCCTTTGCCGCGACCCCAACGGCCAGCACCGCCGCCGCAGGCGTGCCCAAGCGACTTGCCTTCGTCTACGTCCCCAACGGCGTGAACATGGCCGAGTGGACGCAAAAGGAAGAAGGGAAGCTCTCGAAGCTCACCGGCATCCTCGAACCGCTCAACCCGTTCAAGGATCACGTCAACGTGATCGACGGCATGACGCTCGACAAGGGCCGCGCCAACGGCGATGGACCCGGCGACCACGCCCGCGCCATGTCCAGCTTCCTCACCGGCCGGCAGGCCCGCAAGACCTCGGGTGCCGACATTCGCGTCGGCATGTCCGCCGACCAGCACGTTGCCCAAGCCATCGGTGACAACACGAAGTTCCCGTCGCTCGAACTCGGCATCGAACGCGGCCAACAAGCCGGCAACTGCGACTCCGGCTACTCGTGCGCCTATTCCTCGAACCTCTCCTGGCGCGGCGAATCGACCCCCAACGCCAAGGAGATCGACCCCAAGCTCGTCTTCGAACGGCTCTTCGGCGGCAACGATCCCAAGGAACTTGCCGCCGCCCGCGCCAAGCGCGAACTTTACAACAAGAGCGTCCTCGACTTCGTCGCCGAAGACGCCAAGCAACTCAACAAGACGCTCGGACAGGGCGATCAACGCAAGCTCGACGAATACCTCTCTTCCGTTCGCGAGGTGGAACAGCGCATTGAGAAGGCCCGCGCCGCCAACAGCGCCCCGACCCCCAAGCCGACCATGGCTTCCCCCACCGGCGTGCCCAAGGAAGTCGGCGACCACATGAAGCTGATGGCGGACCTCATGGTCCTCGCCTTCCAGACCGACCTGACCCGCGTCGCCACCCTGCCGCTCTCCAACGACGGCAGCAACCGCCCCTACAAGTTCATCGACGTGCCCGAAGGACACCACGACCTCTCGCATCACGGCAGCGATCCCGCGAAGCTCGGCAAGATCGCGAAGATCAACAAGTTCTACCTCGAACAACTGACCTACCTCGTGAGCAAACTCAAGGCCGCGAAGGAAGCCGACGGCAGCACGCTGCTCGACAACATCATGCTCGTGTACGGCTCGGGCCTCGGCGACGGCAACGCCCACAACCACGACAACCTGCCGATCCTGCTCATCGGCAAGGGCGGCGGCACGATCGACTCCGGCCGCCACCTCGTCTTCCCGAAGAAGTCCGACACGCCGCTCATGAACCTTTACTTGGCACTGTTCGAGCGGATGGGAGCCCCGACGACGCGCTTCGGCGACAGCACCGGCGTGCTGAGCATCTGAATGATTTGGAAATCGGGTAGGAGGCGGGATTGCCCTGCCACACCACCGGAGGTACTGCGCTTCCGCGCACCACGGCCCGCGGGGACTTCCACCTCCTCAGTCACGACATGCCTGGCACATACGCAAGGAGCCCACGGACGGATGTCCGTGGGCTCTTGTGTCCTCGGGTGAGGTTCAAAATCAATCCTTGGTCTTGGTCTTGTTGCCGCCGAAACCTCCGCCGAAGCCCTGACGGAGTTTCGCGGTGTCGAACGGAGCGCCGACCATTTCCTTCCACTTCGTCTTCTGCTCGGCCGTGAGTGCCTCATCGATGTCGGCCATCGCGGCCTTCGTGAGCTTCTCACGCTTCTTCTGATTCTCGGCCATCTTTTCCTTATCGAAGCCGCCCTTGCCGCCTCCGCCGCCGAATCCGAGTTCCTTCGAGTCCTTGGCGTACTCTTCCATCACGCCTTTGATCTTGGAAGCTTGGCCGTCGGTGATGCTCAGATCCTTGGCGATCTTCTCATCGCTGAAGGCCCGCATGCCCTTCGCCTGGAGGTCGATCTGGGCGAGGCGCTTCTTCTGATCGGAAGTCAGCGTTTCCTCGACGACCTTTTTGATTTCTTCGTTGAGTTTCTCGCCGTCCTTCTGGCCGCTCTCGCGAAGTTCCTTGAGCTTGTCCTTGTCTCCACCAGCATCCTTGAAGGCTTCCATGGTCTTCTTGAACGCAGCGGTTTGCTTCTCGGTCACGCCCTTGAACTTGACCTTCTGTTCGTCGGTGACCTTCAGTTCTTCCTGAAGATCTTTGTTGCTCAGAACGGCATTGGTCGTATTGACCTGGCCGAAGCCGCCGCCCTGGCGGGGCTGTTGAGCCTCGACGACGAGCACCGCGCTGACGACGAACAGCGCGACCATGACCCAGCGCGAGATGCGCATGTGGAACCCTCTGCGAGTGAAACGGATGTGAGGTGGCCCAACGGCCACCGGTACAGAGACATGGTTGCGATCGGGTGGTGAAAGCGCGATGAGAAATCCCGCAAAGCGGGAAAATCCCTCCCGAATGGTTCAACGAGGGCGTCGCATGTATCGGCGGAGGATGTCGCTGGCGGCACTGGAAGTGTCTTCCCGCGAGACGATGGCTTTCTTCTCGGGAGGCTTGGTACCGCCCTCCGCGGAGAGTTCCGCGGGAACGGGGACATCCACGACGGTGCTGCCGCCCGGAACCTCGCCATCGTCCAGCCCGAGGAGCATGGCCGCGAGTCGATCGTTGTCCGATTCGTCGTCGGTCGCGGCGGCGATCTTCTTTGCGGCGGCTTTTTGTTGCAGCGCGGGGGCTTCTTTGGAACCGGGCTGAGGCGTGGGAGATTGAAGGGAACTGGGTGTGGGGGTGGCGTTTTTGGCGGCCGGGGAAGGACGGGAGGCCACGGCCTTCACTGCGGCGAGAGCCGCCGCGCTCTCCGGATTCAGATCCGGCAAGGGAGTGCCATCTTCCTTCGGGACGCTCATCTCGATCCGAACCGTGAAGTCGAGCGGCCCGATCTTCAACGAGTCGTTGTCGTTCAACTGGCGTTCGTCGCCCTGGACTACGTCTTCGTTCAAGATGGTGCCGTTGGTGCTGCCGAAATCCTGAAGGAAAACCTTACCATCGCGCAGGAGGACGGCGCAGTGTTGCTTGCTGACGGCCTGACTGGCCGGGCGCAGTTGGCACTGCGGATCGCGACCGACCAGGAATTGCGACCCGATAATCGGGACGACTTTCCCTTGGTGAACGCCGGAAGCCACAATCAGACTGACCTTCATGGAGTTGTCCGCCTTTGCGTGGATCGTCCCTAAGGAGACAAATATCTCTTCGGGTTCACCTGCCGCCTCGCCAACCGATTGAGCCTCACCAGAATCGCGAGAATTGAAAATCGATCCGTCGAACCCGAGCCGCCGAGACTGCGTAGGACAAACGGCGCTGCACGGGTGGACCGATTGCATAGCTTGAACTTGCGTCGTCCGTGGGCGAGTCTCCACGGGCCACCATTTTCCCATCATATCCGTAGGGCGCTCTCCGATGCAACTGGTGAAACGAATAAATCGTCGGGCGTCGCGGGTTGCCGAGCTCATGCTCGCCGGCGGCGCGGCCCTGCTCCTGGCCGGCGCAGTGGGTTGCTCCGGTGCCCCCAGCCAATCTGCTTCGGTCACTCCCCGGCCGCTCGAAGGCACTTCGCTCAAGTTCAGTTGCTCCGACGATCGCCTCCGAGCGCTCCTCGAACCGATGATTCGCGTCTGGTCTCACCGGACCGGCGCTCAGGTCGAGGTTGCGAAGGACCGCATGTCGGCGACCGACGCATTTGATTTCGGCGTGATTCCGTTCGCCGAACTCGGATCGCTTGCGAACCGCGGCGACCTCGCACCGATCCCGGCCGCGCTCCGCGAGCCGGGACATGCCTATCAATGGTCCTCGGTTTTGAGCGTGTATCGGGGCGAAGCGTATGCCGGCTGGGGCACCCAAGTGTTTGGGCTCCCGATTGCCGCCGACGGGCACCTGCTGGTTTATCGGGCCGATCGGTTCGCGGACCCGCAGACGAAAGAGGAATTTCTGAAGCGCGTGGGCCGTCCGCTCTCGGTTCCGGCGACCTGGGAGGAGTTTGCCGATGTCGCCGCGTACTTCGCGGAAAAAGACAAACGACCCAGCCTCCCGTGCCTCGCCGCAGATGCCGAGCGGCTGGAGGATCTCTTCATGCGAATCGCGGCCTGCTACGATCGACCCGTCCGGACCGGAGAAGGCGAAGAGAACCCGGAATCGCTCGCGTTCCAATTTCGACTCGATACGGGCAAGGCCCGTTTGGGGGAGAAAGGCTTCGGCGCGGCCGGTCGCTGGCTGGCCAGTTTGAAAGAGCGCGGGTGTACCGCGGACGGTGGTTCGGCGGACCCCGCCGAGGCCCTCGTAGCCGATCGCGCCGTGATGGCCGTGCTTGCGATGCCCGATCTCGCTCGGCTCAAACGCGATGGCACCACCAACGCGCGCTACGGGATTGCTCCACTTCCCGGCACGGCGGCTACCGTGAATCCCATCACCGGAGTACTCGCGCCCACGAAGCTCAACTACGTTCCCTACTTCTCGGGCGGCTGGCTCGGAGTGGTTCGCCGGACCGGTCGGAATCCGGATGCGGCGTTCGCACTGCTCGTGGAACTCGGCGGGCCCGCGCGGAGCCAAGAGGTCGTCTCCGCCGGCGGGTTCGGGCCGCTGCGCGATACGCACCTCGAAGCGGACCACTTGCTGATGTGGCTCGGATACGGTTTCGACGATGCTCGCTCCAAAGCTTTGCAAGAGGCGTTGCGCTCGTGCGTGGGCAAGTCCGTGAGGAACCCCACCTTGGGTTTGCGGACCCCGGATCGGGAGACTCTGAGTCGCGGGCTGCGGGCGGAGTTGCTGAAGGTTGCGAGCGGAACGGCGAAGCCGGAAGAGGGGTTGAAGCGCGTGGCGGAGGAGTGGGATCGAGGGAGTGCGGAGGCGCCCCGGGAGAAACTCCTGGAATGGCGCCGCCGCGCTGCGGGATTGAATTGAGCGGTTCGCGGTGCGACTCCGCACCGCGAGCCGTTCCGCATCAGCTTCCCGTTGCAGGCGGCTTGATCGCGGACCCGACGTAGCTGAACGTCGAGTTCGTGTTCGCGCCGAGGGTCGTGATCGCGGCGATGCACACCACTACGATCAACGCCAGCATGACGGCATACTCGACCGCCGTGGGGCCGTCTTCCTTCTTGAGGAACTTGACGACCAGATCGGCGGCCCGACGGGACAATCGCTTCATGACAGAATCCTCACCGGTGGACAGGATGGTCTGGGCGAACTGAACGCCCAACGCAACCTAGACTGATTCTTCCGGTGGAGCAAAGTTCTGCCGTGCCCGCAAACTGGGAAGGTCGAGAGTTTCCGTCCCGTTCTTCGATCTAAAGCGATTGTGCTGGAGAAAGCGGTTTCGCCCGCGCGGCTCAGAACCGTCACACGCGGTGCAAACGGTCCGGCTCGGTCGCATTGAAACGATTGCGCCAAGTGTGATGCGGACTTGGTCAAGGCTTGAGATGGGGCCGAAGCAGAAGCGGGCCGATCTCTTTCAACAACTCGTCGAAGATCTCCCGGTCGGTCATTCCGCGGTCCATCATCGTTCCGAGTCGATCGCGTCGAGCGTTCGGCATGCCGCAGCCGTTGGGGTTGCAACTCGACAGCGTATAGAAGTGTCCGGTGCAGATGTCGGGGCTGACGCCGCAGGTGCAATAGGTGCTTGCGAGGAACCAGTCGATCCGCTCGGCTTTCGACCGCGGACGGCCGATGTCGGGAGGATAGACGCTCGCCTCGACCG
>JAYTGN010000145.1:0-14689 GCA_043733485.1 Gemmataceae bacterium | reverse complement strand
CCTGCTGGAGAGCCCCTACGACCTGAACGTGGCGAAGGAAGCGGAGGGGCGTGAGTTCGGCGCCCGCGGTCGCCTCCCAACTTCCACGCCCGAGCGTGAGGTAGCTCCGGGCGAGCGCCAGCCAGGCATCGTCTGCGAGCGGGTGAATCGCGATGCCGGTTCGAGCGGCTCGAACGGCCAACAGCGGCAGGGCTGGCGAACGCTCCGTTCCACCAGTTTGCAACTCGAAGAGACGCGCGAACGCGGGTGCCGCATCCGCTTCCCAGGACCGACCCGCCAGCCGATGAGCGGCGAGGTTCCACAACTCCGGCTCCTCGGCAAGCGCGGAAGGACCGGCCGCGGGCGGTTGCGGAAACTGCGCCGACGGCCCAAACGCAAGACGTTCCGCATCGAAGCGAGGAAGCGGAGAGTCGAGGCCGAGCAAAAGGGCATTCCCGTCCACTTCCAGGAATGAAAAGCGTCCCGATTGCTCGATGGTGGTACGAAGCGCGGAAGCGAGCGCAGCGCGATCCGGGTCCGACAGCACGACGAGGGACACCTCGCGGGCGCTGAGAATTGCCGGCCCTTTGACGGAGAATGCGTCGGGAATCAGGCCGAGTGCAGCGCACACTTCACGATGCTCGCCGTGCGCGATTGCGAACAATTGGAGTCGCGAATCCAGCCCCGTTCGAACGCCCGGCGCGAACCACGCCAGGTAGTGAGCCGCATCGGGATGCGAGTTGAAGGCGCGAGCCGCCCGCAACTCGTCGACGCGCTGGGCAACGCGGACGAGCGACGGATCGGGTACGACTTCCCAGGCAATGGCGCGATCGCGGGCATGAAAGCTTTGCAGCCAGCCGGGCCACGCCAGGATCACGAGTGCGAGGGAAGCGAACAGCGCCGCGAGTCGCCCCGCACGCAAGTACGCCTTCGCGCCGATCACTTCACCCAGGTTCATGGCGAGGATCGGCCCAGCCACGACTGCGAAAAACGGCACGAGCCGCACTTGCCACGATGCGAGCACTGCAAAGAGCAGCCAAACGAGGCTCCGCCACGATCGCAATGCCGCGCGATTGACGGCGAACGAAAGCACACCCAAGACCAGCAGGGTCGGGAACGCCCAGGCCGCGAGGCTGTATCCGCCGACGCGACCGAATGAAGCGAGACGCCAGGGCGAGGCGAAAAATCCGGCGAAGCGCGGGTCGTCTTGGAGGCCGCTCGTCCAAACCGCCGGCGTCAATTCGGGCGGCAGCGCGAACGCATGAACGTGATGGGGGCTGAGCAGGCACGCAACGAAACTGGCCGGCAGCAGCCAGCGCGGCAACTTCTCCGCGCCTCCATGCGTCAGCGTTTCGCCGAACTTGAACAGCAGCACGAGCACCGGCCCGAGGAGGAACCAGCCATCGAGGTTCACCCAGAACGCGATGAGAACGGGAACCAATCGCAGCGCGCGGCCGCCCGCGTTCAGCAGGTACAAACAGAGTCCTAACAACAGGAGCGAGAGGCACTGGGGTTGAAGCAGAAGTCGCGGGCTCATGGCGAGAACCGCCAACAGCGTACATCCGGCGGCGAGCCAGACCGGCCCGCCGGCCCGCAGCCCGAGTCGCAGCATCAACCCAGCCAGTACGGCAATTCCGAGCGCTTTCACGAGAACGAGCATGCGGGGATCGGTTCGATGGATTCCGTAGCTCCCGAGGTCGAAGAGCCAGGCGTGGTTCGCCCAGTAAGTGCCCTCGGTAAAGTACGAGAACGGATCGACGCCGAAGGTGTATCCGCCGCTGGCGAGGAGCCGGCCCGAGGCGAGGTGCTGCCAGAGATTGGAGTTCGTGGCAGCAAACGAAGCCGCGAGGAAGCCGAAGGCCACCGCGAACGCGATGAGAAGTACGTCCACGCGCCGTCCTGCGCGAGGCGTGCGAACGGCTGCGATCTTCACGGCTGGAACTGCGGTCGTTGCGATCATGCCTTCCACACCGCCACTTGTCCGGTCCGCAGCGATTGGTTCGCCAGATGGGCGGCACCCGCGGAACTCACGCCCGCTTCGGCGGGGCAACTCGGTTTCTTCCGCAATCGGACCGCTTCGACCCAGTTCGCCAGATGCAGCAACTCGCCGTCGGGCTTGTCGTAGAAGTCGAGCCCCTTTCGCTGGTCGGTTCCGAGGATCAGGGAACTCGGTTCGAGCTTTTTGTCGCGATCGGGAATCACCTCGTACCGGCCCCGGTCGATGTAGAGCGTGCCCTCGCTGCCCATGAATTCGACCATCGAGCCGTTGCGATTGTTGCTGAACGTTCCTTCAAAGTAGACCTGCACTTCCTGGTCGGGATAGCGGAGCAGCGTCTGCACGGTGTCGGGCGTTTCCCACACGTCCTTGGCCGAGTAGAAGTCGCCCACGCTCAGAGCCGACTGCGGATGATCGAGGTCGAGGAACCAGTGGATGACGTCGATCCAATGGACCATGAGATCGGTGAAGATGCCGCCGCCGAAGTCCCAGAACCAGCGCCACTGGCGGAAGCGATACGGATCGAAGACTTGATCCTTCGCGGTGCCGAGAAAGCGCTTCCAGTCCACGGTCTTGGCGTCGATTCCGTCCTTGAATCGCTGGGCGCGGGCCGCGTTCCGGTTCCATGTACAGTGAACTTTGTGAACCTTCCCGATGTGCCCGGCCTTGTGCAGGTCGTAGGCCTTGGCGATGTGCGTCATGCTGCGCTGCTGCGTGCCGACTTGCACAATGCGCTTGTGTTTGTTCTGCGCGTCGATCACTTCCTTGCCTTCGCTCAGGTCGTGGGTCAGGGGCTTCTCGACGTAGACGTCTTTGCCAGCCGCGCAGGCCGCCACCGCGAGCGGCACGTGCCAGTGGTCCGGCGAGCCGATCAGCACCGCGTCCACGTCTTTTCGCGCCAGCAATTCCTCGAAGTGCTTCGTGCTGAAGGCGTCTTTGTCCGCGAGTTTCTTCCCCTCGGCCAGGTTCGCGTCCCAGATGTCGCAGACGGCGGTGATCTTCACGTTGGGAATCTGGACGAGCGACTTCATGAGCGCTCGGCAGCGGCCACCGGTGCCGATGCACCCGACGCGCAGCGTATCGTTGGCGGCGAAGCCGCGTGCGGATTCGGTCAGGGCTCCGGAGAGCAGTGCTGCCGTACCGGCCGCAATGAACTCGCGCCGATCGAACGGGGTAGACATGGAGAGGCTCCCGACGATAAGAGATGAGTAAAGAGTATCTGAATCCTTGCGAGAAAAGAAGCGGCGGATCCTGCGAACAGGCTAACTTCTCGATCCGGATGAAGAGTACTGCGTTCGCGGATCGACCGAAGTCGATCAAGAAGCGGCAAGTGCAGGAATCCCGCTGGATTTGAACTCGAATCCGGGTAAGGTGGGCTTTTGTAGGGAACGCGGGGCCGCCACGGTGAGCCGCGACGAGACCGCGTGGGTCCGCGCTTCGCACCGCCGGCCCGAGTGATCGTGTCGCGCCAGCGAGATGCTTCGCGACGGCCGATCCTGCTTCGCGGTGGTCACGGTTGCGGCGGGGTTCAAATCCGCGAGGGCGTTGCGGCCCACCGTTTCCGCCAGCATCGGATCGTTGCACTCGTCGCTCAGGTGAAGTTGCACGAGGTGCGCGGGAAACAGCGGCCCAGATCGCGCCGCGACCGCCCGGGTCACGTCTGCCGCTTGCCGGTTCGAAAGGTGCCCCTTGTCGCCGAGCACGCGTTGAATCAGGAAGCCCGGCCGCTTGCTCGCCCGCTCCATTTTTTCGTCGTGGTTGTACTCGATCGCCAGCACGTCCACCCCGGCAAACGCCTCCACCAATTCTTCCGAGGCACAGCCCAGATCGGCCGCATACCCGAGGGACCACGCCGGCCCTTCCCCTTCATCCCGATAATCGATGCGGAACCCGAAGGTCGGCTCGGCATCGTGCGAGACCCACACGGCCCGCCCCGTGAGCCCTGGAGCGAAGTCGATCTCGCGGCTCTCGTTGTAAAGGCGGGTGAGGTTAGCGCGGTGCAGCGGGGCGAGCGCGCTGGTCGCGGTGTTGAGGTGGTCGAGGTGCGCCTGGTGAGCGTAAATGGGAATGCGACGCGTGCGGAGTGTGGAGAAGGCGCGAGCGTTCCAGTGATCCGAGTGCGTGTGCGTGAGAACGACCGCGTGAACGCGATCCCA
This sequence comes from Gemmataceae bacterium, assembly GCA_043733485.1. GTDB lineage: Bacteria > Planctomycetota > Planctomycetia > Gemmatales > Gemmataceae > Urbifossiella. Next base: position 10,558 of record JAYTGN010000145.1, on the reverse strand, counting down.
CGAGACGCCGATGGTGGCGAGCCGCGCGGTAAGATCCTTGGCGTGCAGCCCGCAGTCGATGAGCAAGCCGAATCCGTTCACTTCGAGCAGGCTGGCGTTGCCTCCGCTGCCGCTGGCCAGCACTGTGAATCGCGCGGTCATCCGTGCCGATCTCCGGGCCTTGCGAAACGAGAAACCTCTGTTCTACCGGATGGATCGGGCCGCGAGTAGGGCGGTAGCTCGGGGGTGCAGGACGCGGTTTGTGTCAGTTAGGCGGCGAGGGCGGGGGTGCCTCGTCGGAACGGTGACGCGGGGCGGCTGTTGATTCGGTCGCGGAGTGTCGGGCCATCCTCACGCCACGTCTCGGCAACCAACTGCAGCATCGCCTCCGCGTGTTCGACGTGCCAGAATTTCTCCGAGCCCTTCACCCGCAAGTTGAACCCGGTGAACTGCTCGAATGGGTCGCTCGCTATCTCACCTTGCGTCCGCTCGAGGGTGCCGGCATCGCGCTCGCCACCGCCGGCTTCACCTGGGTACTCGTCGCGGCGTTCCGCGAGAAGTGCAACGTGGTGTCGGGCATGGCTCGTCGCGCTCCGCTCCGAGGACTCCGCGTCGCGGCTAAACGGTAGGCGATAGCGCCTTCTCGATCTCGCCCTTCACGTCGCTCACCTTCACGCGCTCCTGCTTGAGCGTATCGCGGTCGCGGATCGTCACGGTATCGTCGATTAGCGTCTGGCCGTCGATGGTGATGCAGAACGGCGTGCCGGCTTCATCCTGACGGCGATAGCGACGACCGACCGCACCCTTGTCGTCGAAGAACACGTTGAAGTGCGGCTTCAGCGAGCGGTACAGCGCCATCGCCTTCTCGGGCATGCCGTCCTTGTTCACGAGCGGGAAGATCGCGGCCTTGATCGGCGCGAGCCGCGGGTGAAACTTCATCACGACCCGCGTCTCGACGTTCCCCTTCGCGTCCGGTACCTGATCCTCGGTGTACGCCTCGCAGAGCACGGCCAACGTGAACCGATCCGCGCCAGCCGAAGGCTCGATCACGTGCGGCGTGAATTGGTACTTCGCGATGGCCTCCGCCGGCGGGTTGGTCTTCATCCATTCCTTGAACGAATTCGTGGTGCGGGTCGCGGAGTCGCCATTCCAGCGATCCTCGTCGAAGTACGCGAACTTCTCGGCCATGCCGCTGGCCTTCGCATGGGCTTCCAGGTCGAACGACCCTCGGTGCGCGACGCCTTCCAGTTCCTGCGGCTCATCGGAAAACGGGAACATGTACTCGATGTCGGTCGTGCCGATGGAGTAATGGGCGAGTTCTTCCTTGCCCTGTTCGCGCGGCACGAGATTCTCGGACTTCACGCCGAGCGTGCTGTACCACTTCTTGCGGAGGTCGCGCCAGTATTGGTACCACTTCATCGACTCGTCCGGATGGCAGAAGAACTCGATTTCCATCTGCTCGAATTCGCGGCTGCGGAAGGTGAAGTTTCGCGGGTTGATTTCGTTGCGGAACGCCTTGCCCGTCTGCGCGATGCCGAACGGCAACTTCAGCCGCGTGGAGTCGAGTACGTTGCGGTAGTTGGCGAAGATACCCTGTGCCGTCTCGGGACGAAGGAAGACTTTGTTTTCATCTGCCTGAATTGCTCCAGCGTGACTTTCGAACATCAGATTGAACTTCTTCGGGGGCGTTAGCGACCCGTCGCAAGCTGAGATTGGGCAACTAATCGGCGGTGCCTCGGAATGTTCTGCATACCCGCCACCAAACCAGTCCAAAACTGTCATCACTTCAGTGTTCTGGACTACGGAGACAGGCACTCCCGTTTGACGACGTTTCTTGAACTCCTTCGAGAAGTAAGCCTCAAGTAGAGCGATCGCCTCTGCTTTGCTATTCGCCTCAACGCAGGCGGAGGCATCTACTTGACCTGAGGGCAAGGCGCGGGAAAAGCCGAGAAAGACTTTGTCGGCTCTGAAGCGTCGCCTGCATGTACTGCACTCGACCATCGGATCCGCAAATCCTCCAGCGTGGCCGCTCGCCACCCAGACCTTCGGGTTCATGATGATGGCGCAGTCCAGCCCGACCATGCGGATTTCCTGGCCGTCCGGGCCGGGCGGCGGGTTGCGGACCATGTCCTGCCACCACGCGTCCTTGATGTTCTTCTTCAACTCGACGCCGAGCGGGCCGTAGTCCCAGAAGCCGTTGATGCCGCCGTAAATTTCCGAGGACTGGTAGATGAACCCCATGTCCTTGCAGAACTTGGCGAACTTGGCCATGTCGATCTTGGTGGGCATCGCGAACTCCTCGTGCGGTGCCCTTGGACTGAGCCCCGCGAATGGCGAAACCCGGCTTCAACTCAGAAACCGGGCTTCGCGTAAAAATGGGAAATGGAAGCCGGCTCACTCCACGGTCCAGACATCCTCGGCCTTGAACAGGTCTTCGAGCTTCCCGCGGCCCTTCTTCGCAATCGCTTCCGCGATGCGGCCGTCGAGTTGTTCCTCGTAGGTCGGCTTGCGGACGGTGCGGAACACGCCGACCGGTTCGGGGAACGGGTTCACCGCCTTCGGCGAATTGTCGTGCGCGAACCGGCTGAGCAGGTAAGCGAGCGTCGCGTCTTCGGCCGTCTCGTCGTGGGTCAGGATGTCGTCCAATTGGCAGTCCTTGCCGATGGTCACGACTTCGGGGCGAAGGCCGACGAGGCGGATGCCCTTGCTGCGATCCTTGCCGAAGACCATCGGTTTGCCGTGTTCGAGGTACAGCACGTTGTCGGCCTTCACGCTCTTCTCGGTGGCGTAGTCGAAGACGCCGTCGTTGAAGATTTTGCAGTTCTGGTAAATCTCGACGAAGGCCGAGCCCTTGTGGGCGGCGGCTCGTTGGAGGATGGTGGCCATGTGTTGCACGTCCACGTCGATGGTGCGGGCGACGAAGGTAGCCTCGGCGGCCAGCGCCAGCGAGAGCGACTTCACCGGCGTTTCAAACGATCCACCGGGGCTGGTCTTGCTGGCGGTGCCGGTGCGGCTCGCGGGCGAATACTGGCCCTTCGTCAGGCCGTAGATTTCGTTGTTGAACAGCAGGATTTTGATGTCGACGTTGCGGCGGAGGGCGTGGATGAGGTGGTTGCCGCCGATGGAAAGGCCATCGCCATCGCCGGTGACGACCCAAACCTGGAGGTCGGGGTTGGCGAGCCGCAGGCCGGTGGCGAAGGTCGGTGCCCGGCCGTGAATCGTGTGGAACCCGTAGGTGTTCATGTAGTAGGGGAAGCGACTGGAGCAGCCGATGCCCGACACGAACGCGATCTTCTCGCGGGGCAAGCCGACCGTGGTCAGTGCCTTCTTCATCACGGCGAGAATGGCATAGTCCCCGCAGCCGGGGCACCAGCGGACCTCTTGATCGGTCGAAAGATCCTTCGTGGTCAGGGTCGGGAGCGCGGTGGCAGCCATGGGTTTCTGGTGGGTTCGAGTAGGTATGTAAAGCCCACCCGTCGCAACGGGTGGGCTTGGTATCGATCACATCTTTTCGATCGCGGCTTCGATCTCGCTGACCAGGAATGGGCGGCCCTGAATCTTGTTCAGCCCCTCGGCCGGCACCAAGTACTTCGCGCGAAGCAACCACGAAAGCTGACCTGCGTTCAACTCGGGCACGAGAATCTTCTTGTACTTCTTCAGTACGGCCTCGGTGTTCTTCGGCATCGGGTTCAAGTAGCGGAAGTGGGCCTGGGCCACTTTCTTCCCCTTGCGGCGAGCCCGCTCCACAGCCGTGGTAATCGAGCCGTAGGTGCCGCCCCAACCGACCACGAGCAGGTCCGCGTCGGCGTCGCCGGTGACGGCCAGTTCGGGAATCACCTCGGCGATGTTCTCGATCTTCTGGGCGCGAACGCGAACCATCTTCTCGTGGTTGGCCGGCTCGTAGTTCACGTTGCCGGTCACTTCTTGCTTTTCGATGCCGCCGATGCGGTGTTCGAGTCCGGGCGTGCCGGGCACGGCCCAAGGCCGAGCGAGGAGTTCGTTGCGGCGATAGGGAAGGAACTTGCCTACTCCGCCTTCCGCGTCTCCAGTCTCGTGGCCGGGGCCGGTCCAGCCTTCGCTGTTGTGCTCGGTGGCGTTCTCGATGTCGATGGCCGGCAGCTTCGTGAGATCGGGAAGCTTCCACGGTTCCGAGCCGTTCGCCAGATAACCGTCGGACAGGAGGAAGACGGGGCACATGAACTTGGTGGCGATGCGGACGGCCTCGTAGGCCATCTCGAAGCAATCGACCGGCGTTTGCGGCGCGAGGATCGCCGCGGGGCACTCGCCGTTGCGGCCGAACATGGCTTGCAGAAGATCGGCCTGTTCGGTCTTGGTCGGCAGGCCGGTGCTGGGCCCGCCGCGCTGCACGTTGATGATCACGAGCGGCAGCTCGGTCATGACGGCGAGGCCGATGGCTTCGGCCTTCAGGCAAATGCCGGGGCCGCTGGTTCCGGTGATGCCGATGGCTCCGCCGAAGCTCGCGCCGATGGCGACGCCCACGGCCGCGATTTCATCCTCGGCCTGGAACGTCTTCACGCCGAAGCGACGCAGCTCGGCCAAGCCTTCGAGCACGGAACTGGCCGGCGTGATCGGGTAGCTGGCGTACACGAGTTGCTTCTTCGCCGTTTGCGTCGCGGCCACGAGCCCGAGTACGATTGCCTCGTTGCCCGTGATCTTGCGATACGTGCCCGGCGCGATCTTCGCCTTCGCCACCGTGTACTGGACCGGCATCACCTCGACCGTGTCGCCGTAGTTGTAACCGGCCTTCAGGGCCCGCGTGTTCGCTTCCACGAACTGCGGGTTCTTGACGAACTTCTCGCGTATCCACCGCAGCGTCGGTTCGAGGTTGCGTTCGTACATCCAGTACACGAGCCCGAGCGCGAAGAAGTTCTTGCAGCGATCCGCTTCGCGCGTACTCAGCTTGCACTCGGCGACTGCGAGGCGCGTCATCTTCGTGACCGGCACGCGAACCACCTTATAACCCTTGAGCGTGCCGTCGTCGAGCGGGCTCGTTTTGTACTTCGCCTTGCTCAAGTCCGAGACTTCAAAGCCTTCCGTATTGACGACGAGGGTGCCGCTGGCGCGGAGGTCGCGGAGGTTGGTCTTGAGGGCGGCGGCGTTCATCACCACGAGCGTGTCGAGGTCGTCGCCGGGCGTGTGAATGTCGGTGGAGGCGAAGTGAACCTGGAACCCGGAGACGCCGGCGAGTGTGCCGGCAGGCGCGCGAATCTCGGCGGGGAAGTCCGGGAAGGTCGCGATGTCGTTGCCCGCGAGGGCGGAGGTATTGGTGAATTGGGTGCCGGCGAGTTGCATGCCGTCGCCCGAGTCGCCGGCGAAGCGGATGGTGATCGACTCGACTGCTTCGCGGCGATGGTGGCCGTTGGTTCCCACGGCAGGTGGGACGGCGACCGGGGCAACCGACCCGGCGGGGCCATTCTCGGAACTCATTGAACCGTGCCTCAGTCGATAAAGAGGGTGCCGATGGAAAGGCAGGCGGGCTTCCTTGGCTTACTTTTCCTTTATAGTCAAAGGCGCGAACGGCTAGGAGGGCAATCGCAGGAACTGGCTTCGATGCCGTCGCGACGCCGCTGGATTTTCTTCCCATCTGCCCTCGATTAGCCAAATCGCTCAGTTTAACAACCACGAAACTCCCCGCTTCGCGACAAAAGGTTCATCGCGCGGGTTGCGAGTCACGCGGAACGTAGTTCAGTTTGACCCCGGCGCGTTCGTTCGGGTTCTCGCCGCGGAGGTTCGCATTCCGGCCTTGCTCATCGTGAATTCCCGTGCGTGCCCCGCATCGCTTCTTGCGTATCGACCGGATCGACTGGGTAAACTGATTCAAACTGGAATGCGGGGGAACCTGCATCGAAGAAATTACCGCGACTTCGCGGGCCTCTTGTAGGAATCGCCGCCGCACGGGAACTGAACTGCGATGAGCCGATCGCTGCTGCAACTGGTACTCCGCCAAGCCGAGGGGCTGGTCGCGAATCGGGAGGTGGAATCGGATTCCGAACTCCTCCAGAGGTTCGTCCGCGCTCGCGAAGAGACGGCGTTCGTGGAGTTGCTGCGCCGGCACGGCCCGATGATCTGGGCCGTCTGCCGGCATCGACTATCGGATGAATCCGATGCTGAGGATGCGTTTCAAGCCACGTTCCTGGCGCTGGTACGTTCGGCGAGGAGCGTGCGAAATGGGAACGCCGTTGCCGCTTGGCTGCACGGCGTGGCCGTGAAAGTGGCAACGAAAGCCAAGCGCTCGGCGGTGCGCCGCCGGCAGCGGGAGGAACGAGTCGCGGGTTCGGAAGCGGATCGGTCCGTTCCCGAAGCCGCCTGGGACGAGCTTCTGTTCGCGGTTCACGAGGAAGTGCAGCGCTTGCCCGATGCCTTGCGGACGGCGTTCGTCCTGTGCGAACTCGAAGGCGTGAGGCAACCCGAAGCCGCCGCTCGGCTCGGGTGGAAGCCCGGCACGCTTACGGGCCGGCTCACCCGAGCCAGGCAACTCCTACTCGCCCGGCTCACCAGCCGCGGCCTCGCGCCGGCACTCGCCGGCGGCACCCTCAGCCTCGGCGTCGTCACCGCTACGGCTACCATGCCCAACACCTTGAGCGACAAGGCACTGATACTTTGGAACGCGAGCGAGGCGGTCTCGCCCGCAATTCTCAACCTGTTACGAGAGGTAACTCCGATGATGGCGATTCGAACGAAGTTGGCTGCGGCCGCAATCGTGATGGCGGGCGGGCTCGGGGCCGTGTTCTTTCCCCTGGCCAACGCGCAACAACCCGGCGGCGGCGGACGTCCGGGAGCTGGCAGCCCTCCCGCATTCGCCGGTGGTCCGCCGCCCGGATTCGCCCCCGCCGATCCCGACGGCCCCCGCGGAAGCGACCCATCGATCCCGGCTAAAGGCCTGAGCGGGATGATGGGCGGGGCACCTGCTGTTGCCGCGTCCGGTCGCGCCCAGTGGGAGTACAAGTTCCTCTTCCTGCCCGAGGGCTTCAACGAAAAATTCGTCAAGCTCTTCACCGACATGGGGAACGACGGCTGGGAATTCTGCGGGTCGGTGCCACCCAAGGAGCTGAACACCAACACGCTCATCTTCAAGCGACTCAAGGTCGTCGCGCCCCGCGCGCCCGGCGGCGGTCCTGCCATGCCTGGACAGAAGGCAGTTTCGCCGAGTGGCCCCGGTGTGCCGATGGCGACAGGCCCGGTTGCTGGCCCCGGGAGCGAAACGTTGGAGTGGTGGTCTCGGAAGGTGGCTCCGATGGCGACAGGAGGCCCTGGTCCTGGCCCCGCGAGCGGCGGTCCCAAGCCCGTGCCCGCAGGCAACGCCGGGCATCCGCTGACGATTCTTAAGTTGAAAGATGCCTCCGCCACGGAGTTGGCCATTCTCATCGAAAGGCTCTTTCCGTCGCTCACCGTCGCGGTCGACCCGCGTACCAACGTGATCATCCTGCGGACCGATGAGGCCACCCTCAAGGCCGTGAAAGTGCTGATCGAGCAACTCGACGTGCCCAGCAAGAAGCCGATCAACGAGCCCGTAAAGCCGTAGGCGATCGGCGGGAAATGGCTCACCCTGCTCAATGCGGAAGCGCGTGAATAGGTTAGCAGCACCCGCCACTCGTCAACTTCACCGAGGCTTTCATGTTCAAGCTCTCCGCGATGAGCCTTTGCACCGTTCTGGCATGTTCCAGTTTCTCAGTCGCGCAGCCGGTTCGCAACTCGGACGACAAAGGCGCTCCGCCCTTCAAGCTGCTCAAAGAAGGAGAGAATCCGCCGCTCGATGCCTACGACAATTTCGTCATCGGGCCAAAGTACGCCCCCGCGCCGGAACGCACGAAGGTCAAGGACGTTCCCGAAGGGAAGGTGCAGCAGTTCGAGATCGACTCGAAGGACACGAAGCTCTTCAACCCCGGCATCAAGCGCGACAAGTTCGGCACCGTCGATCCGAAGAACCCGAAGACGCTGATCGTCGAGACCACGAACTTCGACTACAAGCGGAAGATTGGGGTCTACATCCCCGCCGGATACAAGGAAGGCACCGAAGCGCCGTTCATGGTGGTTCACGACGGCCCCGGCGCCGCTGGCGGTTACAAGACGATTCTCGACAATCTGATCGCCCAGAAGCGGATTCCACCGATCGTCCTGATCTCCATCGCTAACGGCGGCGGCGACGCCCAGGGGCACGAGCGTGGCAAGGAATACGACAACATGAACGGCGACTTCGCCACGTACATCGAAGACGAAGTGCTGCCGCGCGTGGAGAAGAATTGCAGCGTGAAGTTGACCAAGGATCCCGACGGCCGTGCGGCAATGGGCAGCAGTTCCGGCGGCTCCGCCGCGCTCATCATGGCGTGGTTCCGCAACGACCTGTACCACCGCGTGCTGACGACCTCGGGCACCTTCGTGAATCAGGCGTGGCCGTTCGATTCCAAGTTCCCCGACGGTGCCTGGGGCTTCCACGAAAACCTGATCCTCAAGGAGCCGAAGAAGCCGATCCGCATCTTCCTCTCGGTCGGCGACAAGGACCTTCTCAATCCCAACATCATGCGCGACAACATGCACGACTGGGTGGAAGCGAATCACCGGATGGCGAAGGTGCTCAAAGAGAAGGGTTACGAGTACCAGTACCTCTTCTGCCGCGGCGCCGGCCACGGCATCGGCAACGCCCAGAACCAGTTCCTCCCGCACGCCCTCGAATGGACTTGGAAGGGCTACGGCGAGAAGAAGGGGAAGTAGCCCAGCGGCTTCTTTGATGAGCGTGATCGAGACGCGTCGTGCCGTTCACCCGGTCGCTGACGCGACTCGGCTCGCCGATCACTCGAAGATGTCCAGCGGGGTGCCGGGGCTGAGCGGCTTGGTCAGGCCTTCCTTGGTCACGCGGGCCTCGTAGGGCACGCCCAACGCGTGGAAGATGCTGGCACTCAGTTCCTGCATGCGGACGGGCTTGTCCTTCACGAAGGCACCGATCTTGTCCGATTCGCCGTAGACCATGCCGCCCTTCACGCCGCCGCCGGCGAGCATCGCGGGATAGCACGATGGCCAATGCTGGCGGCCGGGGTTCTCACCGGCAATGATCTTCGGCGTGCGGCCGAACTCGCCCAACGCCACCACCAGCGTGTTCTCCAACATGCCGCGTTCCTTCAAATCGACGATCAGGGCACCGAGCGCCTGGTCGAGTCGCGGCAGGCAGAAGCCCATGCCGTAGGAGCCATCGCCGAAGGCGTTCCCCATGCCCATGTTGCTGCCGTGCATGTCCCAGCTTGAAGCGGGCGGGCCGCCGAGCTTGTCGGTCGGGGATTTGCCGGCCCAGCCGTTGACGGTGACGAACCCGACTCCGGATTCGACCAGACGACGAGCCAGCAGCAAATTCTGGCCGAGCGGGTTGCGGCCGTAGCGGTCGCGGAGCCGTGGGTCTTCGCGGTCCATGTCGAAGGCCTGCCGCGTTTCGATCGATGTTGCCATCTCGAAGCCGCGCTTCTGCACGCCCTTCCAACCTTCTTCAGAAGTGCCGCCGACCTGGTTGATTCCTTCGAGCAGACTCTGGCGACCGAGCAGGCGTTCCGGCACTTCCGCGGGGATGAGCGAATCCGGGGCCTTGAAGCTCGCCACGGAAGGGTTGTTCACCGCGTCGCCGACGAAGAGCGGGGCGTATTGCGGCCCGAGGGTGCCGCCGGTGGCGAGGCCGGGAGCGCAGAACACCGGGTCGCCGACGCACTTGATCAGCCACACATAAGAAGCCATGGCTCGCTGGCTGGGCCGCTGTTTCGCGAGAATCGACCCGAGGTACGGCGAATCGAGCGGAGCATCGGACTGCCCGCTGAGCAGGTGGTGCATTGCGTCGAAGTGGTTGCTGATGTTGCCGACGTGCGACATCGAGCGGATGAGGCAGATGTCTTTTGCGAGTTTGGGAAGGTGCGTGTGCAGTTCGCTGATTCGCATTCCGGGCACGGACGTCTGCGCCGGTTTGAACGGCCCGCGAATCTCCGCCGGGGCGTCCGGCTTCATGTCCCACATGTCGAGGTGGCTCGGCCCGCCGCAGAGCAGCACGAAGATGCAGGCCTTACCTTGCTTGATCGGGCCGGTGCTGCCGGGAGCGCTGATGCGGGCGGCGACGGTGCCGGGCAACCCGGCGGCCAACGCACTGGCACCGGCGAATTGCAGCATCTTCCGACGGGAGATCGGCATGTCGTGGGTTTGCATGAGTTGGGCCTGCAATGTGTCGCGGGGCGGGAGTGAGTCAAGGATACCACAGCGGGAAGGCGGATGTGAAGCACGAATCGGCGAAGTTTTTTTGCGGTCGAGCAAATTCGCTTGCCCGCAAGGGGTTTTCGGCGAATCGGACCCGTCGAACCGGCGCCGTTCGCTTCCGGAATCGGTCGCAAGTGAATGACCGACTTGAACATGCGTACAAGCGCGAACGCCACCAGTACCGGTAGCGTTGCCGCCATTGCCTGGAAAAGCCCCTGATTCATGGCGTTTCATAACTCCACCGCCTCCGTGGACTCGGCCGAAGTGCCAAAAGTGGGCGCTGAGCGAAGTTGTGCCCGGCAGAGCGTACGATCCCGCTGGGGCAATGCAAATGCGT
>JAYTGN010000144.1:0-14701 GCA_043733485.1 Gemmataceae bacterium | reverse complement strand
CGGTTTCGAAGCCAGAAACCGGGTTTCGGATTGCAATCATGGGCAATGCAAAGAACGTACTCGGTGGGCCGTTAAAGACGTGTTCCACCGAACCGCTGACCGGCTTCTATCGCGACGGGTGCTGCAACACGGGTGCGGACGACGAAGGTCTGCACACGATTTGTTGCCGCGTCACCGCTTCGTTCTTGGCCCACCAGCGCTCGATCGGCAACGACCTGAGCACGCCGTTTCCCCAATTCGGATTCCCGGGACTCAAGGCCGGCGATCAATGGTGCGTCTGCATCACGCGCTGGAAGGAATCGTTCGAGGCGGGAATGGCCTGCCCCGTGGACTTGGAAGCGACTCACATGCACGCGCTCGAATTCGTCGACCTCGAGGATTTGAAACGGTACGCCGTTCGCAGTGCGAACCCGGAAGTGTGAACCTCTGGTCTGGCGGCTTCTTTGGGAGAACGCGCATGAAATGGGATGGCGACGCCGAGAGTTCGAACGTGGAAGATCGCCGCGGCATGGGCGGCAAACTCGCCCTCGGCGGCGGCGGGATCAGCATCCTCGGCGTGATCGTCTACCTCCTCACCGGCGTCAACTTCGGCGGTGGCGGCGGGCAGGGCGTGCAAGAAGCACCACCCGCTGGCCCCGAGCAGCAGGAACAGGTCAAGTTCGTAAAGGTCGTACTCAAGTACACCGAGGAAGTGTGGGGCTCGGAGTTCGAGAAGCACCGCAAACGCTATAAGCAACCGAAGCTCGAGATCTTTACGGGTCAAGTTCAGTCGGCGTGCGGGCTCGCGGATTCGGCCGTCGGACCGTTCTACTGCCCCGGCGACGACCAGGTTTACATCGATCTCGGCTTCTTCGCGGAAATGGAACGCAAGCTGAAGGCACCCGGCGAGTTCGCGCGCGCCTACGTCATTGCGCACGAAGTCGGGCACCACGTGCAGAACCTCATCGGCTACTCCGCCCGCGTGAAGCCGCACGATAACGATGGCTCGGTGCGACTCGAACTGCAGGCCGACTACCTCGCCGGAGTCTGCTTGGGGCTGGCGAACCGCAAGCACAAGTTCCTGGAACAGGGCGACATCGATTCCGCGCTGAATGCGGCATTCCAAATCGGCGACGACACGCTACAAAAGCGATCCCGCGGCACCGTGACGCCCGAGAAGTTCACGCACGGCAAATCGGCCCAACGCATGAAGTGGTTTAAGGAAGGCTTCGAGAAGCCCGACGGTTGGTACGAGCGGCTCGACCACTTCTTCGCCGTGCGGTCGTCTTCGGAGTTGTGACCTAACCCGCTGCCGAAATTGGCTCGAGAATCTGCCGACCGAGCAACCTCTTTGCGTCGTACTCGGCCGTCATGGACCACTTCGATTCATCGTCGAAGAAGAGGATCACTGCATAATTGAGATCGCTAGGAGCCGGAAGCCATGCCGCCTGGAGTTCACCCGAAAATGTAGGGGAACGCACTTCGGTTTGCGCGTAGAGATCGGCCACGGGAACCCATACACCTGCAGGGTGATCGCGGAGCAAATGCGAGATGGCAGGCTCCATCCGACGGAGCGATACGAGATCCGTGCAGACGTTGCTCATGATATCTGCGTCGCATTCCATGTTCATTTCACCATGCGCTTGAGCCTGGTAAACTCTTCGTGGTTAGCCGATCTTATTGTACCAGATCGCAAGCGAGCTTGGTGTGCGGAGTCCGTTCGTGGGCGAATCGATGTCACATGCTCGCCGTTCGCCTCGAGGATGTGTTCGCGCGCGTTCGGACCTCGAACCACGAATCGCGCATCCTCACTCTGCACGAACACATCGTTCTCGGTCGCACGCTGAACATCGTTCACGACCTGACTAATCGGCCTTCCTTGCCGGAACCTTAGTCGAGCGTGCTGGCTTCGAGTAATTCCGTCGTCGGCTTGACTCGGGTCGGTCGAAGAGCCTTCGTCGTGATCCGTCATGATTACGCCTCCACCTCGACCACCTTCCCACCTTGCTGGCTCGACCGCAGGCACGCGTCCATCACGAGTTGAGTCTTCATCGCGATGTCGCCCCAGGTTGGGTCGAGCTTTCCGGCGAGTACCAAACCGCTGAAGGTGCGGATCATATTCACCTCCTGGGCGTTCTCGGCCCCCTCGCTGTACTCGCGCACGGCGTGCTTCACCGGGTGGCTCTCCATGCGGAAGGTGCAGCCGCTCGCATGGAAGTGGGGCTTGTTCGCCTCGAATGCCGACTCGCACCCGAAGAACGGCAGCACGAAATCGGGTACGTGGACCGAGCCACGCGAACCGCTGATGTGCCCCCACTGATGGTTCTCAGTGCGGAACGAACAGTAGAAACTTCCCGTGACGCCGCCGGGAAAGAAGAGTTCCGCCGAGAATTCCATCGGCACCGGCTTCGACTCGGAACCGTGTTCGAAGAGCGTTCGCGCGGTCACGCGTTCAGGGAGTTGATATTTAAGTGCGAACAAGGTGAAGCGGATGTTGTACCAGCCGAGGTCGCCGAGCGCTCCGAGCGGTTCGAGCGAATCGCTGACGCGGATGTTCGTCTTCATGAACTCGTCGGGTGCCGAGAAGCAGAATTGGGACGTGACGCGGCGGAGGTCGCCGACGGTTTCGCCGTCGTCGAGCACTTTGCGAAGGAGCGGCAAGCGGGCACTGTGCATGAACATGACGCCATCCATGAACTGCACGCGGTTCGCCCGGCACGCATCGAGAATGGCTCGGAGTTCGCCCGCGTTGACGCCGCACGGCTTCTCGCAGAGGACGTGCTTGCCGGCCTCCGCGGCCTTGATGACCCAGTCCTTGCGTATGCCCGTCGGCAGCGGAATGTACACGGCATCCACGTCCGGCCGCTTCAGGAGTTCCTCGTAAGTGCAGGGTGAAGGAGCCGTGGCGAACGGCACTTCGGCCTGGCATTCGTCGATGAACTTCTGAGCCTTCGCGGGATCGCGGCTGGCGACTGCCGCGATCGTCGAGTTCCCGGCGAGCCGCATTCCCTTCCAGTTCTTGCGTGCGATGTTCGCAGTCCCGAGGATGCCCCAGCGACAGATTTTGGACATGAAGAAACTCCGTGGAGTGGTGATATCAGGAGGATATGTTTATGAAGTGAGGGCGGTTACGAAGCCAGTCGGCATGCTTGTCCAAGCACGAATCCCGCGCCCGTCAGTAGCACCATGCCCACGGCCAGCGCCTGACCTTCGAACCGGTAGTGCGGCGATTCATCCGGTGAAGCCAGGCTCCGCCACGGCCAGTGAACCCACGACACATACGAGAACAGCACTCCCGCCAGGAGCCAGACCGCCACCTTCGCAAGCATCAGCCCGAGCCACAATTCGTTCGCACCATCCCAGCGAAGCGCCACGAGTGCGAACCCTGACGCACCGCAGACGATCAGCCCGGCGATCACGAGGAAGCGCATGCCGTGAGCCATGTGGGCGGTGAATCGCTCGTAGCCGGCGCGGTCTGGGAAGTAGGCGAGTGCCTTCGCGTCGACGACGAAGGTACGGTAGAAGATGGCCCCGAACCATGCGGCCCCGGAGACGCCGTGAACCCAGAACGCCAACTGTTCGAGGAATTTCATGGGCGATCTCCGGGAAAGGATGGAGGCGAGCCTCCACATCATTCACCGTTGCGGAAGGGGCGGAATTAACGGGAAGGGAATCACTTCGCACGGTAGGGCCGGGCGCGGCGCAGCGGGCCATCGAAGTTGTCGGGGGTCGGCGAACCGTAGATCAGGTGCGATTGAATCCAGATGAGCGGGACGCCGGGGCCGGCCGCCTTGGCCGCCGCCGCCGCGGAACTCACGGCATCATCGGTCGTGGGGTCCGCGATCACGCGATCGTACTCGGTCAGGTTCAGACCCAACTTCTCGGCGAGGCGGCGACAATCGGCTGAAGTGCGTGACGGGGCCGCGAACAGAGCCTCGGCCATTGCTTCGCCTCGGCCCTGAGCCTTCGCCGCAAGGTAAGCGATGGCCGCGGGCCGCGAGTTCGCATGCTTCGGCATCGGAATCGGGATTCGCACGAAGGTCACATCCGCCCGATCCTTGAGCGATTCGCGAAGGTACTCGTCGGCCTTGCGGCAATGTTCGCACTCGAAGTCCGTCACTTCCACCACCGCGATCTTGCCTTCGACCCAGTGCGATTGGACCCAATCGGGCGGGTCCGGGGCCTCGTCGACGAAGCCGATGGCGAGCGGAACGAGAACCGCGAGTACCGCAAGAACGAACCACACGGCGCGACTCGCGGCGCGGCACGGAGTCGCGGGAAGTTTTGGGATCGCCAGGAGCCCCAACGCGATGGCGGCACCGTCCACAATGAGGCACAACGGGCAGACTCGCTGCAGGACGGCAACTTGAACGACGATCAAACCGAGGCCGATGATTGCACCGAGATGTGCCAGACGGCGCGAGATGGGAAACGCTCGTTCGCCAGTCAGCGTGAGGCCGAGGACCGCGGCGAACCCGACGATTCCGAACGCGGGAAGCGGAAGGCCCAGCGGCTTGCCGTAAGTGGAACTCGCGACGGCTTCACAACCGGATTCGAAGGAGCAAAAGCTACCGTTGCCCAAAGCCTGATCGACGAGGCTGGCGGAACTCGCGGCGAGGCCGATCACTGCGATCGAACGGAAAAGGAAGAGGCGAAATCGCATGAAGCCATTCTCACTTCACCATCGTGTGAACGGTACTGCCGATGAAGTCGCGGTTGAGTTGGGCGATGTGCCCGACCGAGATTTCCTTGGGGCAGGCAGCCTCGCACTCGTTGATGTTCGTGCAGTGGCCGAAGCCTTCGCGGTCGTGCTGCGCCACCATGGCTCGGACGCGGATGTGCCGTTCCGGTTTGCCCTGAGGCATATTTCCGAGGTGGCTGACCTTCGCGGAAACGAACAGCATGGCACTGGCGTTGGGGCAGGCGGCCACGCACGCGCCGCAGCCGATGCACTCGGCCGCGTCCATCGCGATTTCTTGGATTTCCTTGGGGATCGGCAGCGAGTTGCCATCGGGAGCGCCGCCGGTGTTCACGCCGACGTAGCCGCCGGATTGAATGATGCGGTCGAACGAAGTGCGATCGACGCACAGATCCTTGATGACGGGGAAGCCCTTGGCTCGCCACGGTTCGATGTGAATGTGATCGCCGTCGGCGAAGCTGCGCATGTGGAGCTGGCAAGTCGTGGTCGCGCGTTCGGGGCCGTGAGCGAGGCCGTTGATCATCATCGAGCACGACCCGCAGATCCCTTCGCGGCAATCTTGATCGAACGCGACCGGCTCGCCGCCATCGAGGGTGAGCTTCTCGTTCAAGATGTCGAGCATCTCGAGGAAGGACATTTCCGGGCTGATGCCTTCGAGCGGATAGATCGCCGTCGTGCCGGTGGCAGTGCGGTTCTTCTGACGCCAGACGTGCAGTGTGAGCTTCATAAGTCGCGCTTCCCGTCAGGCCTTAGGCAAGGGTGTGACTCTCGAAGTAAGCATGGGTGGAACCGCCTTGAACCGGCTGGAAGCCGGTTCCACCCAGAACCGGCTGGAAGCCGGTTCCACCCAGAACCGGCTGGAAGCCGGTTCCACCCAGATCTCTACTTCGAGAGGCACCCTCAAGCGATGGCCGCTTTCCATTTTTTGACGCGGGCCGTGTCGATGGCTCCATCGCGTTTGCCGCCGGCACAGGCCGACGCTCGAACCGCATACCAGTCCGGTTCCACGCCCTTCAGTTGCTTCACCTGTTCGGGCCGCAGCGATCCGCCAATCGCGGACTTCATCCCGACGCGGCCCACGCTCTCCAGCAGTTCGGCAATCTCGGCGGGCTTGAGGAAGTCGAGCAGCGTTTTGCCGTCCTTGTTCCACGTGTCCAGCAGGAAGGCTTTGAACCGGAATCGTTTGGCGAACTTAACAATTTCCGCCGGGGGCACGCTCTTGGCCCGCTCCCAATCCGCGTAGGCGACGGCGACCATTTCCATGCCCGCGGGCAGTTCGCGCCGCGTGTCGAGAATGTCTTCGCCCCAGCCCGGAGTGGGCGTGTAGTTCGCGAGCCCCCACTTCACGTAGTCGAGCTTCAGTTCCAGGTGCCAGTGGGCGACGGTGATGGCTTCGGGCGACCACTCGCCGAGTGCCGCACTCACCGGTACCCGCTTCTTGACCTTGGCCACGACTGCCGCCACGACCTCGGCCTCGGCCATGCCGAGCGGCCCCTTCGTCGGTTCCTTGACGTCGATGAGGTCCGCGCCGCCGCTGAGTGCGGCTTCCACTTCGTCCGCCGATCGCACACTGACCAACAAACCTGCCATGGGAATCCTTCCTCGGGTCGATCCGAATGCAACCGCCCGTTTCACGATTTACCGAGCCTGAATTCCGGCACCCGAAAGAACAGGGTTTGTCCGGGGCAGGGAACGAAGTCCACGGCGATGATATTTCTCAGGACGAAACCGTACATCCGGGGCGGAACGAACCACGTGGGGTCGTTTAGGTGGAGTTCCGCATCCGCGACGAAGGCCTTGGCCGCCGTATAGCCCTTGCAGCCGAACACGTCCGCCGCTCCGACGATTCCGCCTCGCAACTCGGCCGCTGCGCGGAGTTCCGGCGTCGCGATCCGACTCCATCCCTCGGGTCGTTCGTCCGGCACTTTCCCGGCGTGAATCAGGACTCGTCCGCGCCGGCGGGTCGGCCAGGTGCGGATTTCGATCGTCTTGAGCCCGGCCACGATGAGCGCGGCCCAGGGTTGTTTCACCGAGATGGCGACGAGTGGTTCTGCCATGCGGCACTCGGTGAGCTCAGCTTCCGGCCCCCCATTTTGCCTCGGACTCTCGATCCGCGTGCGAAATACCCACCCGAAGGAGGCTCGGCTTTTGCCAAAGGGCTCAGGGTAAGCTAAAGGATATTAGTTTCCGGGCGTCCGTCCGCGCGGTCGACACCCCACGGCGCCCCGATTATTGGCGATTCCCATGCCGGTTACCCTCGCCAGTCACGAAGAACCGCTGAAAGGATACCGGCTCATCGAGCGTCTGGGCCGCGGCGGTTTCGGCGAAGTCTGGAAGGTTGAAGCGCCGGGCGGCCTGCTCAAGGCCATGAAATTCGTCTTCGGCGACCTCGATGCCGCCGACGAGGACAGCCGGCCCGCCGAACAAGAACTCAAAGCCCTGAAACGGGTTCAGACGATCCGCCACCCGTTCATCCTCTCGCTGGAACGCTACGATATCATCGACGGTCAACTCATGATCGTCATGGAGTTGGCCGACCGCAATCTCTGGGACCGCTATCGCGAGTGCCGCAGCCAAGGGCTCACCGGCATCCCCCGCGACGAGCTCCTCCGTTACATGGAGGAGACCGCGGAAGCACTCGATCTGATGAACAATTATTATCAGATTCAGCACCTCGACATCAAACCGCAAAATCTCTTCCTCGTCTTCAATCACGTGAAGGTCGGCGACTTCGGGCTGGCTAAGTTGCTCGAAGGCAAAAAGGCAACCGTGACCGGCGGCGTCACTCCGGTCTATGCTGCGCCGGAAACGTTCGAAGGCTACGTCAGCCGCTTTTCGGATCAATACAGCCTCGCGATCGTCTTCCAAGAGATGTTGACGGGCGTGCGGCCGTTCACGGGCGCGAACACGCGGCAACTCCTGATGCAGCACATCAGTGGGACTCCGGACCTCCATCCGTTGCCGGCCGCGGATCAGCCGATCATCGGTCGCGCGCTTTCCAAGAAGCCGGACGATCGGTGGCCGAGTTGCTCGGAGATGGTCCGGGCGATCAAGTTGTCGGGGCTCGCCTCGCCGCCGACCACGCCGATTACGGCCAAGGCCAATCACATCGTTCAGCCGGATCTCAATCCGTCGATCGATTCGCATCAGATGACTCGGGTCCAGTTCGGCGGGTCGGGGCGGTTGGGTAGCGATCCGACGAAGACGCAGACTCCGATGCCGGCGTACGTCGGGCCGCGGCCGGGGGCGGCTCCGCTTCCGGGCACGCCGATGCCGCAGCTCGTCACGGTCGGCCCCACGGGGCAGGTGGTGCCGCGGCTCGTCACGCCTTGCCCGTCGATCGCCGGACAAGGGCCCGCGATCACCTTGACGCGACCGCAAATCTTTCAGACCGCGCGGATGAACAGCCTGGGCATCGCACCGCCCGAGAAGAACGGCGATGGCACGCTGTTTCCCGCGCTCGTGATCGGTGTCGGGCACCTCGGCCGCCTCGTGATCGAAACGCTCCGCACGATCATCCGCGACCATTTCGGAACGCTGGAGCAAGTTCCCAACGTTCGGTTCCTTTACATCGATACCGATCCCGAGGCCGGCGCGGTCTCGGCCAGCCTGCCGACTTCCTCGGCCACGCTCGGTGCCAAGGAACTCGTCCTGACCCGCTTGAACCGGCCGACGCATTACTTGCAGCACGACTCGCTGCCTTCCGTCGATCAGTGGTTGCCGCCTGGGGCGCTTTACAAGATTTCGCGAAATCCCGGGGCGGCGGGCGGCGTTCGCGCATTCGGGCGGCTTGCGCTCTGCGACAATTACCGCCTGGTGGCCGAACGCGTGCGGCTAGAAATCGAGACCTTCCTTACGGAGGAGACGCTCGAAAAAGCGGACCAAGCAACCAAACTCGGATTGCGGACGAATCGCCCGCGCGCTTACGTCGTGGCTGGCCTCGGGGGCGGCACGGGCAGTGGCATGTTCCTCGATCTCGCCTTCCTGATTCGCCAGGAACTGCGCGGCGTCGGCTATCCGAAGCCCGAGGTCGCGGGTGTGTTTCTCGTCCCGCCCGCCGATCGGACCGGGCCGAAGAACACCTCCCTGGGAAACACCTACGCGGCACTCACCGAACTCCATCACTTCCAGGCCAAACGCACCAAGTACGAGACCGCCTTCGACAAATCCGAAGCGCCGATTCAAGATCACGAGGCTCCCTTCGCGCGAATTGCCTTGCTGCAACTTCCGAAAGCGATCGATCCGAAGAACCGTCAACAAACGGTGGCGCGAGCCGCCCGCGGCCTGTTCAACGAGATCCTGACGCCAGCCGGTCGGGTCGTGGACGAAGTTCGCGACGTCTATCGCAATGCGTACCCCTCCGCGAACCCCACGTGCCAAAGTTTCGGTCTGTTCCGGCTCACTTGGCCTCGGCCCGAGGTCCTCGCCGCCGCCACGCGAAGGTACTCTCAACGCCTCCTCCAGCGCTGGATCGCCAAGGATGCCACGACACTTCGCGAGCCGGTCGCGAAGTGGCTCGAAGCTCAGTGGATCGAGCGCAAGCTCGATTTCGAGCAGATCGTTTCGAACCTCGAGGCGGCCGTTCGCTCGCAATTGCGCGAAGATCCGGAACGCGTGTTCGATGCGTTTATCGACCCGATGCGGACGCGAACGCCTTCGGGTGCGAAGCTCGATGCGTCGGTCGTTTGCTCGGTTCTCGAACAGCTTTTGAAATTGGTCGGAAGGTCCGATCCGAACGCGCCGGATGGAACGGGGTCGCTTCATCTCGTGTTGGTGGAGCGCTACGAGGAAATGTGTCGGGAAGGGGAACGGCAACTCGCTTCGATGGCCGTCACGTTCATCGAGCAGCCCCAGTATCGACTGGCGGGCTCCGAGGAAGCGGTACGGCAAATTGAAGAGCGGCTCAAGCGGCACGTCGAAACGCTCGAGCCGATGTATGCGGACCTGACCCGCGAGGTGAAGCAGACCTACAGCCGACTGCTGCAACAGATCGGCGTGCTCTCCACGGGCGGCAGGGCAAGTGCCGAGCTCCTCGACTTGCTGCGGGCGTATCCGCGCAAGCGGCTGCGAATGGACATTCTCGAACTCTCGCTCTCGACGTACCGCAAGCTACTCGGCTCGGCTCCGGAGTTCCTCCGCGACATTGGAAATTGCCGGGCCGGGCTCACCGACTTGCACGTTGCGATCGCCGCCAGCGGCACGACGGGCGGCAACCCCACCGGACCCGGGAAGCTGATTCTGCCGGACGGATGCTCGACGCTCGACGATGCCGCCGACCGCTTCCTCGCGGGGCTCAATCCGAGCGACGTGCTCGCGTTCGATCAGATGCTTCAACAAGAAATTGTCCGTAAGTTCCGGGGGCTGGCCGCGATCTGCTTGAAGCCGTTGGAGAAGGGTCCGGCGTTCCGCGAACTGCTGTTGACCCGCTCGCGCGAGTTCCTCGACACCAAGCTCGACTCGGCCAACCCGGCCGCCGTTTTCTTCCGCTGCCGCTCCGGGGGTGCCGACGACTTTCCGCTCATCGGGGAAGCCTACGCGGGAGCCAACCCGGAGCTGGCCGGGTACACCGGAAAGAAGCCGGACGAACTGGCCATCCTCGCCGTACCCGAGGGCGAGGTCGGCGATCGATTCCGGAGCGTCGTCGCTGCGGCATTGCCGGGCGTCGAGTTCACGACGGCTCCGCTACCGGACGACATCGTCTTCTACCGCGAATACCCGAGGTTGGAGTTGGCGGAATTGCCTCACCTGGGCGAGCACGCCCGAATGGCGGCCGAGTTACTGGCCGGGTCGGGGCATCCGCTGCACTCGCGAATCGACATCGCCTGGTCGCCGGCGGGAACGACGTGACTTACGGCCGGGGCGTCTTGGGATTGGGATACACATCGGGAAGCGCGTTCCGTCGCGCGGGCAACTTACCGGCCGGTGCGGCTTCGGCGGCGGCTGGAAGCGGAGCCAACTCCTCCTCCAATTCCACGCCAAACTTCACCTGAAACGCGACGTTCGCAATCGACATCTGATCGTTGGGCAGAAGTGCGGCACGACGAACGCGCTGGCCATTGACGCGCGTGCCGTTGGTACTTCCTAAATCGCGGACTAACAGCAGGCCATCCGTCTTGACCACGACGCAGTGAATTTTTGAAATGCCTTTTTGATCGAGGCGGACGTCGCAGGCTTCATCGCGCCCGAACAGAGTCAGATCCTTGGTCAGGTCGATCGGAGTACCGCCTTCGGCGGGAATCAGTCGGGCCTTCATCGGGTTCGACCTCAACATCAGGCTGGAGTCGGTTCGCCGGCCTTCAAAATGTGCTTGATCTTCACCCGGAGGTAGGGCTGCGTGTGACCCTTGAGTCGGCGATAGTTCTTACGGCGACGGAACCGCTGAATCATCGTCTTCTTGGTGGGAAGGCCCGTGACCTCGCCGATGATGCGAGCGCCCTCAACGAGCGGACGGCCCACGATCGTCTCGACTCCGCTCTGCAAAAGGAGCACTTTCGTGATTTCGATTTGCTGGCCGGGCTGGAGGTCGCGGAAGTCGATGACCACCGTGCTGTCGAGTTCGGCGCGGTATTGGCGGCTACCGTCTTCAAAAATCGCGTACATGACTGTTCCCATTCCCGGAATCGAAGATTGTTATCGTAGGACTGGCTCGCCCCATCGACCACCCGCGTTCGCAATTTCAGACGATTTGCGGTTCACCCGGCGACCGAGAACTTCGTCAGGAGGATCGAGAACTTTGCGGAGATCTGGCTCCGTTGTGGGACCGGATCTGGAGCACCCTCAGCGAGAATCTTGAGCCGAAATCGCTTTCCAAGGGACGGAGTCGACGGTCTGCGACTGGAAGGAAGCGATGGCCGCAACGGGGTTTGCACGATTGTCAGTTATCTTTTAGTCCATCCAGGTTGTCCAACATCGCACGAATTTGATTCTCCAGATCCGTCGCCAAATCGCGCTGAATCTGCTGCACCTCGGGCGGCGCTTTCGTGAAGTTCGGGTTCGCGAGCTTCGCCTTCACACCTTCGAGTTGTTTCGACTTCTCGGCAATCTGCTTCTCCAGACGCTTGGCCTCGGCTGCGGGATCGACGAGCCCCACGAGCGATACGTACGCCTCAAATTCGGGGCGCACCACGGTGCCGGCTTGCTTCGGTTTCGCCTCGTTGGGCGAAGCCGTGAAGTTCGCGATGCCGGCGAGCGGGCCGATGAACGCCGCGAGTTCGGTGAAGTCCTTCGCGATGGCTTCGCTCGCCTTCACCGACACGTCGAGGTGCGTTTTGTCGTCCACCTGATAGCGGTTGCGAACCTCGCGCACGCCGCGAACGAGTTCCTGCATGCGTGCGAAGCGAGCCTCGACGCCGGCATCGATCCACTCGGGCGGGTACTCGGGCCACTTTGCAATGACCACGCTTTCACCGGCATGCTCAACTTTGAGCAAGCCCCGTTCGGGAGCGGCTTCATTGAGCGCGTGCCACAGCGACTCCGCCACGAACGGCATCACCGGCTGCACCAGGCGCAAGATGCCGTCGAGCACGCCGACGAGGACTCGCTGTACGTTGGAACGAGCGCTATTTAGTGGCACAGGCATTCTTGCCTGTGCTGGATCGGCTTGCACAGGCAAGAATGCCTGTGCCACCGGCTCTTTGAGCCGGCCCTTCGCCATCTCGATGTACCAGTCGCAAAACTCCGACCAGACGAAGTCGTAGATCGCCGTGCTCACCTTGCTGAACTCGTAATTCTCCAGCGACTCGGTGACGGCCTTCGTCGTCGTGGCGAGCCGCGACAGCAGCCAGCGATCCTCGATGGGCAGTGTCGCCACTTCAACTGGGCCAGGCGTGTAGCCTTCGAGGTTCATCAAAATGAAGCGCGTGGCGTTCCACATTTTGTTCGCGAAGTTGCGGCCTTCCTCGAACCGGTCCGAGCCCTGCTTCGCGGTCGGCAACTCGGGGTCGTCCGCCGGCCACGGACCGCCGGGGCGGAACGACTTCTTGCACTTCGGGCAGACCAGTTTCTTGGTCCGCATGTACATGTGCTCCTGCTTCACCGCCACCGATTCCGAGCAGAACGGGCACACGTTCGTGATCGGCATCCGGCTGTCCTGCGTCTCGGTGGCGATCTTCACCATGCCGTAACGCATCGCGTCGGTGCCGTAGAGTTCGATGATGTCGAGCGGATCGACGCCGTTGCCTTTCGACTTGCTCATCCCTTCGCCGAAGCCGTCCATCACCTTGGGGTGAATGTAGACGTGGTGGAACGGCACCTCGCCGAGGTTGTAGAGCCCAGTGAGCACCATGCGGGCGACCCACAGTGTGATGATGTCGCGATTGGTGACGAGCACGCTCGTGGGGTAGTGGTACTTCACCTCCGGGGTCGGTTCGGGCCAGCCGAGTGTGCTGTGCGGCCAGAGCGCGGAGGAGAACCAGGTATCGAGAACATCGGGGTCTTGTTCGAAACCGAGCGCAGTCAATTGTTGCTCGATGTGGGCTGCCTCTACAGAAGTGCAAGCCAAATAG
Source organism: Gemmataceae bacterium (assembly GCA_043733485.1). Taxonomy (GTDB): domain Bacteria; phylum Planctomycetota; class Planctomycetia; order Gemmatales; family Gemmataceae; genus Urbifossiella. The sequence goes on along the minus strand of JAYTGN010000144.1, from coordinate 1,519 downwards.
TTGAAGTCCGGGCGGTTGGAATCGTAGTTGTCCGATTGTGTTCGGAGTACTGCAAGTTTGTCCGGATGAGTCTGAATCAGCTCCTCCAAACTCTCTTCGAAGTGCACAATTCGTTGCGACGGATCGAAACCGCGGTGGAGCTTCCACACCGGAATTCGGTGGCCCCACCAGAGTTGTCGCGAGATGCACCAGTCGCGCTTCTCGCCGAGCCATGCCAGGTAGCCGTCCTTGTAGCGTTCCGGGAAGAACTTCACGCGGTCGCTCGTTACGGCGTCCATCGCCATTTGCGCAAGGCCGGGCTTGCCGTCGTCGCGGTCCGACATCTTCACGAACCACTGATCCGAGAGATACGGCTCGATCGGCGTCTTGCTGCGGTCGCTGTACTTCAGTGGAATCACGCGGTCTTCCTTGCCTTCGAAATATCCGAGTTCCTCCATCGCCTTCACCACGGCCTCGCGGGCCTTGTAGCGATCGAGACCCGCGAACATGCCCCCCTCGGCGTTGATGGTGCCGTCCGGATTGAGAATGTTGATGACGCCGATTTCGGGATGGCGCGTGTAGCAAGCGTAGTCGTTCTGGTCGTGGGCCGGGGTCACCTTCACGCAGCCGGTGCCGAGTTCAGGGTCGGCAAGGATGCCGTCGGCGATGATGGGAATCTCGCGACCAGTGAGCACCTGCAGCGCCTTCTTGCCGATGAGGTGCGTGTAGCGTTCGTCCGAGGGATGCACGCAGAGGGCGGTGTCGCCGAGCATGGTTTCCGGGCGCGTAGTGCTGAATGAAATGAACTCCGGACCTCCGGTCGCTGACGCTCCCGGCTCGCCAATGATTGGATACTTGAACGTCCAGAAGCCGCCCTTGATGTCTTCGGTATAGGTTTCGTCGTCGGCCACGGAGGTTTGCAGGTGGGCGTCCCAGTTCACGAGGCGTTTGCCGCGATAAATGTAGCCGTCCTTGAACATGCGGAAGAAGGTTTCGCGCACGGCCTTCGCGCACATGTCGTCGAGCGTGAAGCGGGTCCGCTGCCAGTCGCACGACGTGCCCATTTCGCGAAGCTGGCCGAGGATGCGGGCCTCGTACTTGTCCTTCCACTGCCAGATGCGCTTCACGAGTTCGTCGCGGCCGAGGTCGTGGCGGGTCTTCTTTTCCTGGGCGAAAATGAGCTTTTCCACCACGGCTTGCGTGGCGATGCCGGCGTGATCCGTGCCGGGAATCCACAAGGCGTTGTACCCTTGCATGCGCCGCCAGCGAATCAGTACGTCTTGAAGTGTGCTGTTGAGGGCATGGCCCATGTGCAGTGCGCCGGTCACGTTCGGCGGCGGGATCACGATGGTGAACGGCTTACGCGAGTCGTCCGGTTCGCTGTGGAAGTAGCCTTGATCTTCCCAAAACGCCAGCCACTTGACTTGCGCTTCTTTGGGGTCATACGTTTTCGGCAGTTCGACGGGCATGGGGAAATCCTAATGGCGAACCGGCGACGTGAGTCGCCGGGTGTATCTTGAAGGCAACACCCGGCGACTCA
>JAYTGN010000143.1:0-5810 GCA_043733485.1 Gemmataceae bacterium | reverse complement strand
TTATGCCGCATCTCCTCTCGAAACTCCGGACACAACTCCAGAGCGTCCAATGAAGCCGAGCGTAGCGTAAAGCGGGTGGAGGCATCGTAGCTTATTCTCGACGAACCACGCACTTGACCACTTCACCCGAGCACCTCCCTCACAACCTTGCCGTGTACATCCGTTAAGCGGAAGTCGCGGCCAGCGTGGCGGAAGGTCAGCTTCTCGTGGTCGAGGCCGAGCTGATTCAAGATGGTGGCCTGCACGTCGTGAACGTGGACGGCGTTCTCGATGGGGTGGAAGCCGAAGTCGTCGGTGGCGCCGAAGGTGATGCCGGGCTTGATGCCGCCGCCGGCCATCCAGATCGCGAAGGCCTGAGGATGGTGATCGCGGCCGAGGCTGCGGACGAGCGTCGGGTTCGATTCCACCATCGGCGTGCGGCCGAACTCGCCGCCCCAGACCACCAGCGTGCTGTCCAACAAGCCGACGCGCTTCAGGTCCGCCACGAGCGCGGCACTCGCCTGGTCGGTCGCGCCGCACATCCCCTTGTGGTTGCCGACCACGTCCGAGTGGGCGTCCCACCCTTCGTGATAAATGTTGATGAAGCGGACGCCGCGTTCGACCATGCGGCGAGCGAGCAGGCAGGCCCGCGCGAACGACGGCTTCGCCGGATCGACGCCGTACAGGTCGAGTGTTTCCTTCGTTTCCTTCTTCAAATCGTTGAGTTCCGGCGCGGCCACCTGAAGCCGACCGGCCATCTCGTAGGCCGCGGTGCGGGTCGCGATCTCGGGGTCGCCGACGATGCTCTGGTGTTTCTTGTTCAGTTCGCCGACGAGATCGAGCGTGTCCTTTTGAAGCTTGTCGTCGACGCCCGGAGGCGGTGAGAGGTTGAGGATCGGGTCGCCGGAGTTGCGGAAGCGGACGCCAGTGTACGTGGTGGGGAGGAACCCGCTGGACCAGACGGCGCTGCCGCCGCTGATGCCGCCGCCGGTGGACATCACGACGAACGCGGGGAGGTTCTTCGATTCGCAGCCGAGGCCATACGTGATCCACGAACCCATGCTCGGCCGGCCCGGTTGCCCGAACCCGGTGTTGAAGAAAATCTGCGCCGGGGCGTGGTTGAACTGATCGGTGTGAACGCCTTTCAGGATCGCGATGTTGTCCACGATCTTGGCGAGGTGCGGCAGCATCTCGGAGAGTTCAGCTCCGCACTTGCCGTGTTTGGCGAACTTGAACCGCGGGCCGAGCACGCCGGCTTCGGGCCGAATGAACGCATAGCGCTGCCCCTTGATGACCTCCGGCGGCAGCGGCTTGCCTTCGAGTTTCGCCAGCGTCGGCTTGTTGTCGAAGAGTTCGAGTTGGCTCGGCGCCCCGGCCATGAACAGATGGATGACGGCCTTCGCCTTTGCGGGGAAGTGCGGCTTCTTCGGCGCGAATTGGTCCGCGCCTTTCGCGCTGCCGACGAGCAGCGACGCGAGCGCGGCCTTACCGAGCCCGTACCCGCAGTCCTGGAGGAAATGGCGACGCGCGATGGTGTTCACAATGGCTCCTATCGCTTGTGTGTTCGCGATGCGAACACGCAAGCGGCTACTCTTTCGTGATGAACTCATCCAGATTCAGAATCGTCCGCGCGACGGCGGCCCACGCCGCGCGATCGACGGCGTCAGCTCCCGCGCCGGCCACGGACTCCGCACGTTTCGGCTCCGCCTTGAACCGCTCGCGCTGAGACTCAAAGAACTTCACCAGAAGTACAGTCTCGTCGGACTTCGGCGAGCGGACGAGGCACGAGCGAAACAAGAATGCTAGCTTCTCGTCCGTCGTTCCCTTGAACTCGAATGCACGCTTCGCCAGGGCCTGTGTGAAATCGGTGAGCATCACGTCGTTGAGCATCGTCAGCGATTGCAGCGGCGTGTTGCTCGTCTCGCGGCGGGCCAGGCACGATTCGCCACTCGGGCCGTCGAAGGTCGTGGTCATGGCGAAAGGAGCCGTGCGTTTCGTGAACGTGTACAGTCCGCGGCGGAAGCGGTCCTCGCCCTCGCTCGGCTTCCACGGGCCCGCTCCATAAGTGCCGTCGGCCGCGCCGGCGGGCTGCGGGGGAAAGACGCTCGGCCCACCAACTTTCGCCGACAGCAGACCACTTACCTTGAGCAGAGAATCGCGGAGTTGCTCGGCATCGAGCCGCACCCGCGGCCCACGGGCCAGCAGTTTGTTCTCGGGATCCTTCTCCAGCGACTCGGGTGTGAGCCGCGACGATTGCCGATACGTGGCGGACATCACGATCGTCTTGTGGAGTTTCTTCTGAGACCAGCCGTTGTCCATAAACCCGACGGCGAGCCAGTCGAGCAGTTCCGGGTTGCTCGCTGGGTCGCCCTGGTAGCCGAAGTCTTCGGTGGTGCGAACGAGGCCGCGGCCGAAGAACGCCTGCCAGTGACGATTGACTGTCACGCGCGCCACCAGCGGGTTCTCGCGCGAGACGAGCCACTTGGCGAAGCTCAGGCGGTTCGCGTTCTTCGGCATCGGCGGGAGGATCGCGAGGCCGCCGGGTTCGACGGCTTCCTTCGGTTGAAGGAACTCGCCGCGATGATGGCGGAACGTGGGCCGCGGGAAGTCGGCGGGCCGTTCGCGCAGCACGAGTGATGTCACGGGCTTCGGCAACTGCTTGCGGAGTTCCTCGATCTCGGCGCGGGCTTTCTTCAACTCCGGAGCAATCGTCGCCCAGTGGTGAAGCAATTTCTTTTCTTGGGAATCCTTCAGGTATTCGGCCTTGAAGGAAAGCAGTTCCTCAATCTCCGCGGGCACGTCTCGGGCCTTTAACTCCCGCACGTCGTCGGTGACGGAGATGCGGAAGCGGCCGAGGCTTGCCGAGTAGTGCCGTTCGAAGTCCAGCCGCAGTTCTCCGCTTTTCGCGGTGAGCGGCTCGGCCAGGATGAAGAGCGCCGTGCTCGGCTGCCCCGGCTTCGCCGCGCCGGGCCAACCGGTTTGGAACTGGCCATCGAGCGCGGGCGTCGGGTTGCCGTGCGTCGCCACCGCGGACTTCACTTTCACCGGCTTCCCGTCCGCAGTGAGTGCGAACTCGCCGAGTAGGAAGTCGCCTTTCGGTCCTTCGTAATACGCTCGCCCCGGGCCGCGGTCCGGCAGCGAATCATGCGTCAGGGCTTCGATCCGGAACGCGGTGATGTTCTTCGGCAGATCGACCAGCGAGAGGCGATACGTGTCATGCTTCATGGTGTCGCCCGTCGCCAGGATCGAACCATCCTTTTGAAGCGTGAGTTTGCTCGGCCCGGCTTCCATCTCCACCGGTCGCACGACGGTCCACTTCACAGCCTCTTTGCGTTGGGCGGCGAGCCACACCTCGAAGAACTTGTCGCGCTCGGCGGCGGGCAACTTCTCCGGCAACGCCACCTCCAACATTGCGATCTGCGCCTCGAGTTCCGCCCGGCGTTTCGCCTCCGCCGCGGAAGGCAACTCCAGTTCCGGTTCGTCCGCGTTGTTCATGAACGCGAGGAAGCGGAAGTACTCCGTGTGCGAGATCGGGTCGAACTTGTGCGTATGGCATTGGGCGCAGCCCATCGTCAGCCCGAGCCAGACGGTGCTGGTCACGTTCGCGCGGTCGACCACGGCGTAGTAGCGGAACTCGAGCGGGTCGATGCCGCCTTCTTCGTTCAGCATCGTGTTGCGGTGGAATCCGGTGGCGACGACCTGCTCGCGGGTGGCGTTCGGGAGCATGTCGCCGGCGAGTTGCACGATGCTGAAGCGGTCGAACGGCACGTCGTCGTTGAGGGCTTTGATGACCCAGTCGCGGTACGGCCAGATGGAGCGACCGCGGTCCTTTTCGTAGCCGTTGGTGTCGGCGTAGCGGGCGAGATCGAGCCAGCGGCGAGCCCAGCGCTCCCCATAGTGCGGCGACGCGAGCAGGTGATCGACGACCTTTTCAAAAGCCTCGGGCGATTCGTCCTTGATGAAGGCTTCGACCTTCTCCGGGGAAGGTGGGTAGCCGACGAGGTCGAGGTAGACGCGCCGAATCAGCGTGAACTTGTCCGCGGGCGGTGAGGGCTTCAGGTTCTGCTTCGCGAGTTGAGCCCGGACGAGTTCATCGATGGAGTTCAACGGGGGCTTCTTCGGCGGCACGAACGCCCAGTGCGGATCGTACTTCGCCCCGGTCGCGATCCAATCCGCGAGCGTTTTCTTCTCGGCTTCCGTAAGCGGCTTCTTCACCGAAGGCGGCGGCATCACTTCATCCGGATCCTTCGAGTGAACCCGCTCGACGAGTTTCTTTCCCGCTGCGTTCGGTGCATCGAGGCGCAGGTCGGCCTTGCGCGATTTCTCGTCCGGGCCGTGGCACTTGAAGCACTTCGCGGCGAGGATGGGCCGCACGTCGCGGTTGAAGTCGGGCTCCACCGCGAAGAGTGGCGAAACAAACAGGCAGGACGCGAGTGCAAAGGAGAGTCGCATCGCAAGCTCCAGACGGCATGCGGGTCGGGCAGTTAGTGTAGCAGGTCCGCGCCGGCCTATTGACGGCTCCACGCTCGGTACGGAGGATACCGGAACCGATCTCGCCCGTTCCGGAGCCGCACCGTGATCCTGATGTTCGTCTTGGTCGCCATCGCGCTGTTCGGCAGCTTCTGGGGCGGTTCGCTCGTCGCGCAAGGTTACTTCTACCAGAACCCCGCGGAGCGCCTGGGCATTCGCGCCGCCGTCGCGGCCCTGCTCGTCGGCGGGTTCATCGCCTTCTGGGTCTGGGTCGACAAGAAGAACCCCGGCAAGTACGACACGTTCTTCGCCTTCGCCGGCGAGAGTACCCGCGAGTTCGCCGAGTTCGAAGCGGTTCGCTGGCACTTCGATCCGAGTACCAAGGGCATGAAGAAGGACGCGCAGGGGAACTCGGCCGAGACCCTGGTGAAGTTCAAACGCGTGCCCGGCGGTAAGACCGCCACCTTCGCCGAGGAAGGGACCGACAAGAAATTCGCGACCCACGACACCGACATGATGACGGCGGCACTCGTGGTGAAGAACGACGACGGAAGCCCCACGCGCTTCAACGCCGAGATGAAGCCCGACAAGCGGACTGGGGCGATGAACTACGTTTCGGATTTGAATGAACGACGGTTCGTGGAGGAGAAAGGAAGCCGGTACATCAAGGCAGCGAAGCCGGGCACGATGTACGTTCCGAGCGGCGGCGCGGTGGCGATCGCGCTGCTGTTGAACTTCACGCTGTTTGCGGTCTGGTTCGTCGCGTTCTGGCCGATCCTGCGGTTCAGCATGGGCCACGCCTTCGGCTTCGCCGCGATCTGCGGCCTGATCGTGATGCTGCTGATCATGCCGCTGCTGTTCGGCCCAAACCGGAAGACCGAGCGCGCCCCGGAAGGCGCAAGCCGCGCGATGATCGGCGCTCCGCGTGCGTAAAATGCCAGAGGGCGATCACGATGACAGTCATGCAGGCACGTCGCCAGTCAGGAAGGCAAAATCGCCAGTTTTCGCCGCGGATGCGGCGTCCGATGGTAGCCAGGGGTGAAGCGAGGCTTTGCGAGCGCAACCCCTGGAATGGTCGCAAAGAACCGAAGCCGCGGAGCGGCGACCGATGCTCACTCCCAGAGGTACTTCTCGTCGAACTTGATGCCGTGCTTCGTCAAGAATGCACGGAACTCGTCCTGATAGCTCATCGACCTGTGATGCTCTTCTTGATTCGCGATGTATCGCTACACATTGTCCAACGCCGAGTGACTCACTGAGAAAGCCCCGTAACCGGTTTGCCACCAGAAATCGGCCGCATCGGGAAAGGTGTCGTGAATCCAACCCGAGGACGCCGCCTTGAGGTCGCGCATGAAGGAGGC
>JAYTGN010000142.1:0-5823 GCA_043733485.1 Gemmataceae bacterium | reverse complement strand
GCAGAGACGGAAGTTGAGACAGAATCGGGGCGATAGGCGGTAAGCTGGGCAGTTTCTCCACCCTCGTGGCAACGGCTTTCAGCCATGGTGATCTAGCGCGACTCGAAGAAGGGTCGGCGGCAAGCGAATGCTCTGACACTGCAATGGCCGCATGAATTGGCCATCTCGCGGTGTTTACTTCTTCTTTGAGCCCGGTGAGTCTCGTTCGCACAGTGGCACGAGTGCTCGTGTCGTGCGCGTTGGAACGCATGGCTTGAAGCCCGGTTCTCGCGCAAGCCTTTGGAACCGACTTTCTAAGCATGGAGGCACGGCCAATGGCGGGAACCATCGCGGATCGATCTTTCGATTGTTATGATTCGGAATTCCTCGACTTGCTGGAGCGTTATTTGGTGGCGTTCTGACAAGCAGACCATACACGGTGAACCTAGGCATGGGGGACATTCAAGGTTTTCCGCGTCGAACCGTTTTATGGCCTCACAGGCTTGAATAAAAACAACGAGTCCGTGGACCTCGCCTTATGGTTGAGGCTTCGCGGTGGAACGTCCTGCCATCATTTGATATGCTTCATCACGGAGCCCAGGAGCAGTTCATGTCGATCACTCTGACCATAACCGGTGATTTGGCTCGGCAGTTGAAGCCATACGAGTCGCAATTCGACGAGATCGTCGAAATCGGGCTGAGAGAATTGCGTTCGCGTGAGGAACCGGGCTACGTGGGTCTTGATGACATACTCGAGAAACTTGCAGCGTTGCCCACTCCGGAAGAAGTGCTCGCGCTTCGTCCTTCTCCGACACTCCAGCTTCGATTGGACGCACTACTTGAGAAGAACTGTAAGACCGGCTTCACACCGGAAGAACACCGCGAGTGGGGGCGCTACGAATATGCGGAGCATCTCGTTCGCATGGCGAAAATCAACGCGACGATCAAGCTTCAGAGAGTCGGATTGTGAGTCAGACGTACATTTCCGCAGAACTCAGACGTCTCGTGCGAGATCGGTCCCGAGGCCGATGCGAGTACTGTTTGATCCCGGAATCGTTCGCCCTGTCGCCTCACTGGGTCGACCACATCATCGCGGAGAAGCATGGTGGACAGACCGATTCCGAGAACCTCGCATACTCTTGCCGTCTTTGTAACCAGCACAAGGGCAGCGATCTGAGTTCCATCGATCCGGACACCGGTGAGATCGTTCGGCTGTTAAACCCGCGAATCGATCTGTGGGCCGACCACTTTAAACTCGCAGCAGCAGTGATCCAACCGCTCACTCCATCGGGCCGGACTACAGTTCGGCTCCTTCGCTTAAATCAACCCGAACGAATTCAGGAACGCACGTTGCTGATCGCGGCAGGGCTGTGGATCGCTTCCGCCTAGATCACGCTGGCTGAATTCATGTGCCGCCGATCAAGGAAGGTGCCAGACTCCAGAATCGGGGCTCTAGACGCTAAGCTCGGTTCCCCGCGTCCCCTTCGTGGAGTACAATCGCGGCACCCTCCCGAAGGTGCCGTCGCTATGCGCTCGCTTCTCGCTTTTGTCGCTGCCGCCCTCCTCATGCCGACCTCCGTTGCTGCGCAACCCGATGCGAAACTCCTCGATCGCGGCAACCTCGTCGCCTGGTGCATCGTTCCCTTCGATGCCAAGAAGCGTTCGCCCGAGGAACGCGTCGCCATGCTCAAGAAACTCGGCTTCAAGAAGTACGCCTACGATTGGCGAGCCGAGCACCTGCCCACCTTCGACCGCGAAGTGGTCGAACTTCAGAAGGCCGGCATCGAACTCAGCGCCATCTGGTTCCCTGCGAACCTCGGTGCCGATGCTCAGGCCCTGCTCGCCGTGGTGAAGAAGCACAAGCTGAAGACGCAACTCTGGATCACGATGGGCGACCCCGCCGGCAAGGAACAGAAGGAAAAGGTCGCAGCCGCCGCAAAGATCGTTCGCCCGATCGCGGAGGAAGCCGAGAAGCTGGGCTGCACCGTCGCGCTCTACAACCACGGCGGCTGGTTCGGCGAACCCGAAAACCAACTCGCCATCATCGACCACCTCAAACTCAAGAACGTCGGCATCGTTTACAACCAGCACCACGGCCACGACCACCTCGATCGCTTCCCCGAACTGCTCAAGAAGATGCTGCCGCACCTCTACGTCTTGAACCTCAACGGCATGGTGAAGGACGGCGAGAAGCTCGGCAAGAAGATCCTCCCGCTGGGCCAGGGCGACCTCGACCTCGGCTTGTTGAAGGTCGTTGTCGCGAGCGGATTCAAAGGCCCGATCGGCATCCTCGGCCACACGAACGACGACGCCGAGGAACGGCTTCTGGATAATCTCGATGGCTTCGACTGGCTGCTGCCGCAGCTCGATGGGAAAGCCGCCGGCCCGAAGCCGAAGCCGCGAACGATGAGCGCGGCACCACCTCTTGCTGGCGCGTTGGGCTGGTTGGCAATTGGAAAGCTCGAATACCGCACGCCGCCGATCACCGTGGAACTTCGCGCGAAGATCAACGGCAAGGGCGGTTACAACATTCTCCTCGCTTCGGACACCAAGCCCTCCGCGTCGCACTGGGAACTTTTCACCTGGCCGCAAACGGGCCACCTCACGGTTTACATGCCGGGGATGAAGCCGGACCACGTGAAGAGCGAAGTCGACGTGTGCGACAAAAAGTTTCACAACATCGCGATGCAGTACGAGGCGAACCGCGTGCGACTCTTCGTCGACGGCAAGAAGGTCGCCGATCAGGAAGTGCAGCGAGTCGGGAAGAACGAGGTGCCCGGCGCGCTGGGGTTCGGCCGCTTGGTCGAAGGCGGCGTTGGAATGGACGGCGAACTCGATCGCGTCCGCTTTTCCAAAGGCATCGTCGAACCGAGTGACAAGCCGCTGTCACTCACGGACGATACGCTCGGATTGTGGACCTTCACGGGAAAGGACAAAGTTGCCGAGGATGCGTCCAAGCTCAAGAACCTCGCAAAGCCGCAAGCGGCGAACGTACCGATGTCGATTCAGCCGCCGGAGGGTCCGAACCTTACCGTCGCCGATCCGAAGCTGAAAGTCACGCTCATCGACCGCTCGCCGGACGACGCCTACATGGCCGTGAAGCTCGACGGCGCCGGGAACCTCTTCGTCGGCGGACGCGAGAAGGTCTTCCTCTTCGAACCGGACAGCCAGGGCGGCTTCAAGCCGCGCCGGGACCTGCTCACGTTCCCGCCAGACTCGATCATCATCGGCCTCGAATACCGCGGGGACGACCTTTACGTGCTCGCGTCGCACGCGCTCTACCTCGTGAAGGATGGCCGCGTGAAGCGCGAAGGCTTGCAGCCGAAGCGCATCCTGTGGGGCGTGCCGCTCGATTATCACGTCAGCTTCCACTGCCTCGCGTGGGGCCCGGAAGGCGACCTCTACCTGAACCACGGCGACCCGCTGCTCAACTACGGCGACTGGAGTCGCCCCGACCACTGGGGTTATTGGCCGCTCTACGCTGGCCCCGACGGCAAGAAGCACCACTACACCGGACAAGGGGCCGTGCTGAAGGTGAAGCCGGACGGCAGCGATCCCAAGGTGATCGCCCGCGGCTTGCGCGGCCCCGTTGGCCTCTGCTTCGATTCGAAGTGGAACCTGTTCACCAACGACAACGACCACGAGAGCCGCGCCGATCTGTACGCTCCGATGCGATTGCTGCACGTGACGCCGCACGCGGACTTCGGCTGGCCGCGCGGGTGGATGGCGAGCAAGAGCCCGGACCGAGCCGACCTCCTCGACTCGATCAATACGAACCTCGGCCGCGGCGTGCCGTGCGACATGTGCTTCTACGACGAGCCGGCGATCCCCGCGCTCCGCGGCCAACTGCTGATGTGCCGCTGGGACCGCTTCGCCGTCACGCGATACACCCTGAAGCCGAAGGGCGCGACATTCACGGCGGAGGAAGCCGTCTTCGCGCAGGGGTCGAGCAATTGCCGGCCCACGGGCATCACGGTGGACACCAGTGGCCGCATATTCGTGACCAGCCACTACCTCGGCGGTAACGTCGTGACGCCGCACGGATTCAGCGACCTGACGATGATCTCACCGGAAGGACTGAAGTGGGAACCGAAGGATGAGACGGCGAAAATCGTGCGAAGCCTCATCGACCTCATGAAGGAAGCCGAGGGCTTCGGACCGGCACCCATCGACTCGTGGGAACAGCAACGTCGAACATATGTCGAGCGTCTGCGCCGTGTTGCGGAATACGCTGAAAGTCATCCGGACGTGAAGAAGTCCTATTTGAGCCTTAAGGCACTCCTCAGTTTCGAACACTCGTCACGCATTGTCGCGGGACCTTGGGGTGCCGGCAACGATGCGCTGCTACGACAGCGGATCGCAACCGAAATCGCTCAGAAGGGCTCCCGCGAAGATATCGAAGTGGCCGCCGTCTCGAAAGATCGCTTCACAAAACTTGCAAACATCATCGCTGCCGGAATCCGACTCACCGTTCCCGCACCCGATGCCCCGCCGCCGAATGGCGTGACGCTCTCCTTCCCCAAGGGCAATGCGTTCTTCAGCCCGGAACTTCGCTTCGCGGATTCACCGACGCCCGTCGATCTCACGAAGCTCGGCCCCATCGGCAGCTACACCATGGCCGAGAAGTGGAAGGCGACCAAACATACGGACGAGGAAGAGAAACTCTTCGCGCTGCTGCTCGCCGCGCTGAACGATGAGGACGATCTCGTGCGGTCGCAGGCCGCGTACTACCTCGGCTGGCTCCGCGACCCGCGCTCCGAACCGAAGATCGCCGCCGTGCGGCTCGACCTTCGCACCCGCGGCTTGAAGGATCGCCCGGCGATTGCCGTGAAGGAAGCCTGGACGATCCTCACCCTCGATTCGGCGTCTGGGGCGGCCATCGAGCGCGGCCCCATCGACCTCAATTCCGGGAAGTGGAACGCCGTCAAAGCGAATGACAACGGATTGTCACTGGCCGAAGGCAAGGGAAGCGCTTACGCCTATTTCCGCATTCAGAGCCGCGAACGCCAGCCGGCTTTGCTCGCTCGGGGTGGCACCGGCTTCCAGCCGGTGGTCTGGCACAACGGCCGGCAAATTCCACCCGAATCCGACAACTCGGTACTGCTCGATCTTCAACCCGGCAGCAACGACATCTTGATTAGGGCTTCCAGTGACAAGCCATTGTCACTCTCCGTTCGCGCTCGCAGTGCGGCTTCGATCGCTCTTCCCGAAAAGCCCGACGGCACGTCGCTCGCCGAGCGTTTGAAAGGCGCGACTGGCCCGAGCACGATCTCGCCCGAGTTTCTCAAGATCGACTGGAGCGCGGATGCGAAGAAGGGCGATGCCGTGAACGGCCGCAAACTGTTCGGCACGCTCGGCTGCGCCAAGTGCCACGCCATCACCGCCGATCAAACCGGCGGCGGAGCCCCCAGCCTGACCGAAGCCGGGAAGCGATTCACGCCGTTGCACCTCGTCGAATCGATCCTGATGCCGGATCGGCTCGTGGCCGAAGAGTTTCGGGCGTCGCGGATTGTTACACTTGATGGGCAGGCGTTGGTCGGGCTCGTCGTGAAAGAATCGCCGACCGAGATCGAGGTGCTCTTCCCGGACACGACGCGAAAGCTGCTGAAGGTCGCGGACATCGAGACCCGCAAGGCGGTGGCGACCTCGCCCATGCCTTCTGGCGTCGTGAAGACACCAGCCGAACTGCGCGACCTGTTGACGTACTTGCTCGGCGACAACCCCCAACCACCTTGATAAGTCGACGGGTGTGCCTCTCGAAGTAGGCATGGGTGCGCCGGCTTCACCTCTCCCCCTTGCTTTGAAGGGGGAGAGGTCGGAGTCGAAGTTGCGAATGCAACTTCG
>JAYTGN010000141.1:0-5847 GCA_043733485.1 Gemmataceae bacterium | reverse complement strand
CGGGTGTGCGAGAAACCCGGCGACTTACGTCGCCGGTTCGCCAAGGGAAATCATACTTCTAGCGTATGGGAGCGAGAGTGGTGTGAGCGACCGCTCGCCTCTCGCCTAATTCTTCGGCGGCGGCTGCCGGTACGGCTTCTTCTGCTCGTACAGCTTCAGCCGCGCCACCGCTTCCTCACCAAACTCCTTTTCGTAACCCGGATCTTCGAGGGCCTTCTTCTGGTACTGAGTCGCCTTGTCGAAGTCTCCGGCCTCGGCGTATGCCGTCCCCAGGGTGCCGACGAACATGGCCGTCTTCCACCCGGTATGCTCGCATGCCTTGGTTGCCAGTTCGACGGCTCGCTTGCCGTCCCGGTACTTCGCTTCGGGGCAGGTGGCGAGAGTCCACGCAAGGCCGTTAAACGCGGAGGTATACTTCGGGTCGAGGCGGATGGCCTCGTCGTAATCCTTGATCGCCTTGTCGTATTCTTTCTTGTTGAGCCAGGCGAACCCGCGATTGTTGAACGAGAGGGCGTGCTTCGGGTCAAGGCGGATGGCCTCGTCGTAATCCTTGATCGCCTTGTCGTAGTCTTTCTTGTTGCTCCAGGCGATCCCGCGATTGTAGAACGAAATTGGGTTCTTCGGGTCGAGGCGGATGGCCTCGTCGTAATCCTCGATCGCCTTGTCGTAGTCCTGCTTGGCGTGCCAGGCAATGCCGCGATTGTTGAACGCGACCTTCAACTTCGGGTCGAGGCGGATCGCTTCGTCGTAATCCTTGATCGCCTTGTCGTAGTCCTTTTTGGCGTACCAGGCGCGACCGCGTTCGTTATAGGTTACGGCTTGTGGGTCGAGCCGGATGGCCTCGGTCAGGTCCTTGATCGCGTTGTCGTACTCCTCTTTGTGCCTCCAAGCGGCACCGCGACAGACCCAGGCCCAGCGATCCTTTTCATTGGCCCGAATCTTGTCGGTGTAGAAACCGGGCGCGTCCGCCAACCTTACCACCTCGCTCTTCAAAACGGAGCCTTCGTACGGGCCGGGATACTCAACGTGGCGAATCGTGATCCACTCCTTTCCGGCCCAGATTACTTTTGCGGGCGGTAGGCCCCACTTCATGAGTTCCTTGCCGTCTTCATTGCGGAGCGAGACGCCGTTCACTTTGGGGAAGACCCACTGGCCGGTCCAGCCGTCGTCGTCTTCGGCGCGCGCGGCGGAGGCGGGGATGAAGGCGAGCAGCAGCGCGGCGACGAGGCGATTCATGGGGCGGCTCCAGTTGGGGATGGTGCGATTGTCGCAGAGCGAAGCGCAGGGTGCAAGGTTTTGGCGAGCCGAGCGGCATCAGCCGCCGGGTTTCGGGGTACCAACACACCCGTGGTGGTTCGACGCGGTACCGGTGGTCGACTATGATGCTGGCATCGTTCCGATGTGTTTCGTGCCGGGGGTTCCCAGATGTTGCGTTCGATCTGCCTCGCCTTGCTGTTCGTCGCACCGATGGCCCTTGCCCAAGACCCCAAGGACAAGCCCAAGCAGGCCACGCTCCGGTGGTACGGGCAGTCGTTCTTCCAACTTCAAGACAGCACCGGGCAGCGGATCGTCTTCGACCCGCACGCCATCCCCACCTTCGGCTCGCCGCGCGTAAAGGCCGACTTCGTGCTCATCTCGCACCTCCACGACGACCACAACCAACCGGAGGTGCTCGATGCCTTCCTTTCGGAAGACCCGAAGGACGCCAAGAAGCGCGACGGCGACATTTATCGCGGCGTCGTGCCCGTGGGCAAGGCGAACAAACAAGACTGGAAGGCGTGGAACGAGACGCGCGGGCCGATCAAATTTCGCACGTTGCCCACGTTCCACGATGCCCAGATGGGCCTGCAGCGCGGCAAGAATTCCGTCTGGATCGTGGAGGCGGATGGCCTCATCTTCTGCCACCTCGGCGACATCGGCCACGACCTCGACGCCGCCCAGATCAAGGCCATCGGCAAAGTCGATGTCCTCATGGTGCCCGTCGGCGGCATCTACACCATCAACGGCGAAACCGCCAAGAAGATCGTCGAGCAACTCAAGCCACGCCTCTACGTCGTGCCCATGCACTACGGCGTGCCCGGCTACGACGACATCCTCGGCCCGGAAGAGTTCCTCGACGGCCAAAAGAACGTGAAGAAGATGCCGGACACGAACGAACTCGTGATCCCCGCGGACATGAAAGCCCCCGAGACGCCGACCGTTGTGATGCTCGGCTGGAAGAAGGCCGACCCGGTGGAACCGAAGAAGAAGTGAGTGACCTTAAAACCCGGTTTCTGCTTTGGAAACCGGGTTTTTTCGAGCAGAAATCCGGTTTCCAAAGCAGAAACCGGGTTTCATTCCTCACCTGAATAATCGCACCATCCGACACATCCCAAAGAACCGATTGGCCTCCGCCCGTTTTCCGCACTAGGGTTCATCGCCTTCAAGACGCTCCTGTCACCCTTGGCGTCTGGTGCGAGACTCGCCGATGATCGGTCGCGTATTTTTAGGTCGCTACGAGGCCCGCCGATTGCTCGGCGAAGGCGGCATGGGCCGCGTCTACCTCGCCCGCCAATCCGACCTGGCCCGCGATGTCGTCGTAAAGGTGATGCACGAACACATCGCCGTGGACGACAAATTCCGCGAACGCTTCCAGCGCGAAACGCTGCTCATGGCCCGGTTCCACCATCCCGGTGCCGTCACGCTTTACGATGCGAACCTCAACGACCCCAACGGGCCGTGCATCGTCATGGAATACATCAAGGGCGTGAACCTCGAGAACTTGCTCGCCAAGAACGGCAAGATGAACGCCCCGCGCGTCGCCCGCATCATCGGCGAACTCTGCGAAGTGCTCCAGGCCGCCCACGACGAAGGCATCATTCACCGCGACCTGAAGCCCGCCAACCTCATGATCGTGGACCCGGACACGCCCCGCGAACGCATCAAGGTCATGGACTTCGGCCTCGCCAAGCTCATGGAACCGGACGCGCTCCGCAAGGTCACCGATACCAACGTCGATTTCGCCGTCGGCACGCCGGGGTACATCTGCCCCGAGCAAGTGCGCGGCGAAGAAATGGACCATCGCGGCGACCTCTACTCCGTCGGCGTCATGATGTACGAACTGCTCACGGGCCAACTCCCGTTCTCCGGGGGCAACAGCATGGACATCCTGCTCGCCCACGCCACCGAGCCGCCGCCGACCTTCGCCTCGATCGGCCTCAAGGGCTGGGTGCCGCGCGAGGTCGAGGAACTCGTGTTCGACTGTCTGGCGAAGATGCCTGCCGATCGTCCGCAGTCGGCCCGCGAACTGGCCGAACGTTTCGACACCGCCCTGGAACGCGCCCGCACCAAGGTCGATTCGGACCACGGTCGCCCGGGCTTATCAAAGCCCCCCCAAAGCTTTGGGGGGGCTTCCAGTCATGCGGAAAAGCCCCCCCAAAGCTTTGGGGGGGCTTCTTCCGGCGGGTCCGCGTTGAAGACGCCGCCGCCGACTTCGCGCGAAATGACCGCCCTTCCATTCCACATGGAAGCGTGGATGCCCGAGAGCATCGCGATTATGAAGTTGCGGGGGTTCGTTCACGACGCGGGTGGCGAAGTGGTGGAAAGCAAATCCGGCCTGATCCGGGTCCGCTTGGGTGGCCGCAAGGGTTCGTCGAACGCCGGCGGGCCGCTGGTCTGGTTCGGCCTCCGCCGCTCGAACACCATCGACCTCGAACTCCACCTGAGCACGCACGACCCGGCGATGCCGAACCAACTCACGGTGGACATCAACTTCCGCCCGTCTCACGTGTCGATGCTCGCGGACAAGTCTTGGCAGCAGCGCTGCACGGAAATCTTCGTCGAGATTCGCTCCTACCTGATGGGCCGCAGCGACGTTTGAACCGGGTCGGCGAACCATTGCCAATAGGACCGGGGCGGCTTAAACTCGCCTTCCACCCGCGAGCCGCACCATGCCCAAAGAACCCGTCGCACTGGCGACCGTCGATCCCACCGCCGCGCGACTCGCCGCGCTCAAAGCCCTCTACCCGGACGCCCTCGCCGACGGCAAGTTCGACTTCGACAAACTCCGCGGCCTGCTCGGCGACGCGGTCGCGCCCGGCCCGGAACGGTTTACCTTCTCGTGGGCCGGCCGCACGGACGCCGCCGCGATGCTGCAAGCGCCCAGCCGCGCCGCTCTCGTGCCCCAACCCGCTGGCTCCGTGAACTGGGACGCCACCCGCAACCTCTTCATCGAAGGGGACAACCTCGAAGTCCTCAAGCTGCTCTACAAGCCGTACGCCGGGAAGGTGAAGCTCATCTACATCGACCCGCCGTACAACACGGGCCAGGACTTCGTCTACCCGGACGATTTCGCGGACCCGCTGGCGGTGTATCTGAAACTGACCGGCCAGGCGGACGAGGCGGGCAAGCTGCTCACCGGCAACCCGGAAACGAGCGGCCGCTACCATTCCGCCTGGCTCTCGATGATGTACCCGCGCCTCTTCCTGGCCCGGCAACTCCTCAAGGACGACGGCGTCATCTTCGTCAGCATCGACGACCACGAAGTGCATCACCTGCGATTGTTGATGAACGAGGTGTTCGGCGAAGAGAACTTTGTTGCAAACGTCTCATGGGAGAAACGCTACACGCGCAGCAACAACGCGAAGCTGTTTTACTCGCTGAAGGATTCGATCTTGGTCTATCGGCGCTCCGAGGAAGTAGACAGCCTGCGGGAACCGCGAACTGAGAAATCCGACTCGAACTACTCGAATCCGGACAGTGACCCTCGTGGGCCTTGGATGACGGCCTCCTATGTAAATCCAGCCACAAAAGAGGATCGGCCGAATCTCGTCTACCCAATTACGCGTCCTTTGAATGGCGAGCATGTGAACCACCCGACGCATGCTTGGAAGTACGAGCGATCCGAACACGAGAGGCACGTCAAGGAGAAGCGGCTTTGGTGGGCTAAGGACGGCACGGCCACATACCCACGGCTGAAGCTATTCCTAAGCGAAGCGGAAGGTGGGTTGGTTCCGGTTGATCTGTGGGACCACAAGGCCACAGGGACTTCGGATGATGGGACCGCAGAGCAAAAAGCGTTGTTCGGCGAGTCGCTATTCGATAACCCAAAGCCGGTTTCGCTCATCAAGCGAATGCTTCGGCTCGCAACCAATGAAGAGAATGAGCCAATCGTCCTCGACTTCTTCGCCGGCTCCGGCACCACGGCCCACGCCGTCCTCGAACTCAATCGCGAGGACGGCGGCAATCGGCGGTTCATCCTCGTGCAGCTTCCCGAACCGACCGGCAACAAGACCTACCCGACCATCGCCGAGATTGGCAAGGAACGCATCCGCCGCGTCATCACCAAACTGCACAAGGAGACCGGCAACCTCACGCGGACGACGCCCGAAGACCTCGGGTTCAAGGTGTTCGCGTTGCACGAATCGCACTTCGAGCAATGGGCCGGCATCGCGGACCGCGACGGCGCGGCCTACGCCAACACGATGGACGCCTTCCGCGACCCGCTGAAGCCGAACGCGGACCCGGTCGCCGTGCTGTGGGAACTGGCGGTGAAGCACGGCTTTGGGCTCAACAGCACCATCTCGCAATCGACCGCCGGCAACAACACAATCTGGACGGTGACGGACCCGGAGAAGGATCCGGCGCAGAGCTTCCGCGCGTGTTTCGACCGGGAGTTGATTCCGGACATCGCGCGGGAGTTGGAGTTGGGCGAGAACGATGTGTTCGTGTGCCGCGACACGGCGCTGAGCGATTCGTTGTCCACGAATTTGTCGCTGCAATGCCGATTGAAAACGTTTTAGTTTAGCCGCGACGCGGAGTCCTCGGAGCGGAGCGCGGAGGTGCCCGGCGCTGTCGCGCTCCGCTCCG
>JAYTGN010000140.1:0-34219 GCA_043733485.1 Gemmataceae bacterium | reverse complement strand
GCCGTCACGGTGAGCGGTGCGGGCGTGATGGTGATGGCGGCGGTGCCCGAGGTGGGCAGGTAGTTGAGGGTGCCGTCGAAGGTCCAGGCGATGCTGTTCGTACCGGCGGAGGTCTGAGTCGCGCCGAGGTGGAGCGAGGAAGCAAGGTCTTCGTTGAAGGCTCCGGTCGCGGAGCCGGTGAGTCCGTGGGCGAGTCCGTCGTAGATTCCCGAGTAGCCGTTCACGGCGACGGTCGCGGTCGCCTTCGCGATGGCGAGCGTGCCGTTCACAAAGGCGATGCTGTAGTTCGAAGCTGTCAGGCCGCTCGGGGTCACCGCGTAACTTCCCACGTCGCTGGCGGTCGTGGCCGCGGTTGTGAAGGCGAGCGCGCCGCCGAGCGTGGAGAGTCCTTCGCCGATAACGAAGCCGGTGTAACTCACGGTGAACGTGGGGTTCGTTGTGCCGTAGACCTTGGAGGCGTTCGCCGCCGTCACGGTGAGCGGAGCGGGCGTGATGCTCAGGTTCGCGCCGACGAACGTGAGGGTGTAGTTGCTGCTGGCGAGGAGCGAACCCTGGGTGATGGCGTGTGCGCCAACGTCTTCGCCGCTGGCTCGCGCGAGCGCACCCGTGATGGTGTCGCCGTAGGAGAGGGCACTGGAGGTGAAGGTGAGCGCGGGGTCGGCGGCCCCGTAGACCTTCGACTTCGCATCGACAGTCACGGTGAGCGACGCGGGGGGCGACGGTCAGGTTCGCGCCGACGA
Source organism: Gemmataceae bacterium (assembly GCA_043733485.1). Lineage (GTDB taxonomy): Bacteria > Planctomycetota > Planctomycetia > Gemmatales > Gemmataceae > Urbifossiella. The sequence continues at coordinate 33,479 of JAYTGN010000140.1, read as the reverse complement.
ACGTGAGGGTGTAGTTGCTGCTGGCGACGAGCGAACCCTGGGTGATGGCGTGTGCGCCAACGTCTTCGCCGCTGGCTCGCGCGAGCGCACCCGTGATGGTGTCGCCGTAGAAGAGGGCACTGTTGGTGAAGGTGAGCGTGGGGTCGGTGGCCCCGTAAACCTTCGACTTCGCATCGACGGTGATGGTGAGCGGAGCCGGGGTGATGGTGATAGCAGCAGAGTACGGCGTGAAGTCGCCGTCCTTGTCGTAGATGCGGGCGTAGACGGTGTGGCTGCCGACCGCGAAGGCAAACGACGACGACGCGGTGCTCGAACTCGCGGCGTACGTCGTGCCGGTCAGATCGTTCGGATTCTCGGCGAAGGCGTAGTGGAAGCCGGCCGCGGTATCGGCCGTCGAGGGATCGAAGGCACCGCTCAGCGAAACGCTTGCGCTTTGGCCGTAAACGAGGGAAGCCGGTGCGGTGAGCGTCGCGGTCGGCGCGACGTTGGCCACGGCGAGGTTGAAGGTCGTCGTGGCGATGCCGCCGTTGCCGTCGTTCGCGGTGATGGTCACGGTGAGTGCCGCCGGGCCGTCGGTTTCCGCCAGCGACCACGACCAGGTGCCGTTCGCCTGCGTCACGATACCCATCGACGCCGAGATCGCGACCGCATCGCCATCGAGGTCCGCGAAGGTGCCGGCGTTCGCGGCGGTTTGTCCTTCGTTCACCGCGATCGAGGCGAAATTCGCCGCCACGGTCGGCGCGTCGTTCACCGGGGTCACGGCAATGGAGATCGTCGCGGGATCGCTGATGTCCGTGCCATCGGTAATGGTGAACGCGAAGCTGGCCGGGCCGTTGAAGTTCGGCGTCGGAGTGAAGGCGAACGCGCCGGTGCCGAGATTGAAGGCCGTAACCGTGCCGCCGATGGAGGTTCCCACCAGCGCGAATGTCAGCGTGGCACCCGTCGTTCCGGTCCCGGTCAGGATGCCGGTAAACGCCGTGTCTTCGGGAGTCGAGAGCGCCTGCGGTGTTGCGGCGAGTGGCGTATAAACTAGGTGAGTCTGGTCGGAGGCCTGCAGACCGATGAAGACGTCTTCGCTCAGGTCGCCGATGAACTGATCGTCGCCGGTGGAACCGATGAGGACGTCGGCACCGGTCCCGCCGATGAGTACGTCGCCGGCCCCGCCGAGCCGCGTCGCAATCGACGGCGCGACGGTGTAGAGGAAGAGTTCGTAGCCGCTGGAGTTGGCGGCAGTCGAAGCCGGAGAAATCGTTTGCACTTCGACGTAGTAGCGGCCGTCGGCGGGAAGCAGCACGTCTTGCAACAGCGCGTCGGAGTTGTCGAACCCATTGCCGTTGACCGCCAGCAAGGAACCGCTCGGCCCATAAACGGCGACGATGGTATCGCTCACCGCGCCGAGTCGCTGGCGGATGGACGCCGAGAGCGCTTCGACGGTGAGGTAGTCGCCGGCCTTGCCGATGAGGGAATAAACGTCGGAACGGAATTGGCTCGAACTGCCGGCCGGAATCGCGAACGATCGCACGATGTCGGTCGCGCGAATTTGCAGATTCGAGCCGGAATCGGTCGCGCCGGTCGGGAGCAGGTTCGGAACCGCCAGGCTCGGAAGCGCTCCCAGATCGCGATACGACTGCGCGGGCTTACCCGTAAACGTCACGCTCTGAACGGGCAGCACCGATTCCTGGACGGTGCGGCTGGCGTCGTCGAAGGCAAGCTTGATCAGTTCGCGTTCGCCGAAGTAGACGTTCCCGAGCGCGTTGGCGAGGCTCGTGCCCACCGACGCCGGCGACGCCAGGATGTGGCTCGCCGTCTCGCTCGCGTTCCGCGGGCCGGTGTAGATCGGCGAGTAGCGGTTGGGGTCGAGACCGGAATAAATGCCCGAGCCGATCGGACCGAACGAATCGGAGTGGCGCAGGCCGAAGGTGTGCCCGAGTTCGTGAGCCGTGACGGTGAAGGTGAGCGCGACGTAGTTGGAACTCGAGGCCGCCGGCTGGCCGGACCGACCGAGGAAGCCGTTCACGTTGATGCTCGCCAGTGAGGCCGAATCGAAGTTGCGCCAGTCGAGTGCGTCGGCGATCCCCGCGATGAGTGCCTCGGCTTCGCCCGCATTGAACACGACCGTACTGAACCGCCCGACGGACGGTGCGGTTTGCGTGAACTTGACGCTGAACGGCGCGGGGAACGCCGCTTCCAACCTCGCCTGAATCTGGTTCCGCTCCTCGATCGTGTAGAGGTGCTCGCCAGTGCCCGTGGCCGAGTCGAAATCGAGATAGATGACCTGCGTGAAACTGCCCTGCACGGTGTCGGCGGCGGAGCCGCCATCGAGGCGATCGATGCCGCCGCCGCCATCGAGGATGTTCCGCTCGGCGTTGCCCGCGATAACGTCGTCGTAGCTCGTGCCGCGAAGGTTCTCGAACGTTCCGAAGAGATTGACGATCGGCGTACTCTGCGCGGTGAACTGCACGTACCCCAGAGCGCCGGCTACGCCGGGGAACCCCTGCGCCAGGTTGGCGGTGATGCCGAAGGGCGCGAGGCTGAAGTCGATGGAATCGATGCCGCCGGTGTCGGTCAGCGTTTGTAGGCCATTGAGTCGGAGCACGTAGAGGTCGTTGCCGTTGCCGCCGGAGGCGAAGTCGATGCCGTTTCCGGTGTCGAGGAAGTCGGCGGCGGTACCGCCGAGGAGCGAGTCGTTGCCGTCGCCGCCTTCGAGTCGATCGCCGAAGTTGTTGCCGACGAGGGTGTCGTTGCCGGCACCGCCGGTGAGCGTGACCGGTCCGAGGAAGGCGGACGCATCCAACAGATTGTTGCCGGCCCCGCCGTCGATTCGCACCTGCTCGATGTCGTAAAATCGGCGCGCGACGCCACCGATGAGGATCGTGGTGGCGGTGAAGCTGACGTCGGAATCGAGCGTTTCGATAATCGCGTCGCTGCCGCTGCCGCCTTCGTACAGATCGATGCCGCCGCCGCCGCTGAGGTAGTCGTTACCCGCGCTGCCGAAGATGAGATCGTTGCCCGCGCCGCCGAGCAGCGTGTCGTTTCCGGCCCCGCCGACCAGCGAATTTGCGCCGGGGTCCGGGAACGCACTCGGTAGCGGTGCAATCGTGCCCGGGAACGCGATGAGCAACTCGCCGCCGAAGATGAGGTCGTTTCCAGCTCCGCCGAGGATCGTGTCGTTGCCCAACCCGCCGATGAGCGTATCGTCGTCGGTCCCGACCGTGGTCGTCGAAGTAGTCGGAGCCGTGGCACCGGGCAGGGTTGCGAGCAGTTCGCCCCCGAAGATGAGGTCGTTCCCCGCACCGCCGATGATGGTGTCGTTCCCGGCACCTCCGATCAGCGAGTTCGTGCTGAGATCGATGCCGGGGATCGCAATGGGGGAGATCGTGCCCGGCAGCGCGATGAGGAGTTCGCCGCCGAAGATGAGGTCGTTGCCCGCGCCGCCGAGAATCGTGTCGGCTCCGAGCCCGCCGATGAGCGTATTGGTTTCTCCAGGAAGCATTGCACCGGGTGCCGTTGCGCCGGGAAGCGTGGCGAGGAGGTCGCCGCCGAAGATGAGGTCGTTCCCCGCGCCGCCGAGAATGGTGTCGTTGCCCGCACCGCCGACTAGCGAGTTGGTGCTGGTGTCGATCCCCGGAATCGGATTCGGGTAGGTGATTCCGGGAAGGGTGACGAGGAGTTCGCCTCCGAAGATGAGATCGTTGCCCGCGCCGCCGATGATCGTGTCCGCTCCCAACCCGCCGATCAGCGTGTTGTTCTCGATCGGAGCCGTCGCGCCCGGCAGCGTGGCGAGGAGTTCGCCGCCGAAGATGAGGTCGTTGCCCGCTCCGCCGAGGATGGTGTCGTTGCCGGCACCTCCGATCAGCGAGTTCGTACTCGTATCCACGCCTGGAAGCAGGATGGGCGAGATGGTGCCGGGCAGCGTGATGAGTATTTCACCGCCGAAGATGAGGTCGTTGCCGCTGCCGCCCAGGATGGTGTCGCCGCCGAGTCCGCCGATGAGCGTGTTGCTGCCGTCTGGAGCGGTGGGAACGACGACGCCGATGGCACCGGGAAGGGTGTTGAGCAGTTCGCCGCCGAAGATGAGGTCGTTGCCGGCACCGCCGAGGATGGTGTCGTTGCCGAGGCCACCGACCAACGAGTTGTTGTCGGGAATTGTTCCCAGGATGATCATTGGCAGCGTGCCGAGGAGTTCGCCTCCGAAGATGAGGTCGTTGCCGGCACCGCCGATGATGGTGTCGTTGCCGCTGCCGCCGATCAGCGAGTTGGTACCCGAGGGTGGAACGACCGAAGGCGGTGGCGCGGTGGTGCCGGGCAGCGTGACCAGCAGATCTCCGCCGAAGATGAGATCGTTGCCCGAGCCGCCGAGCAGCGTGTTGTTGCCGGTGCCGCCGGCGAGGGTGTCGTTGCCGTCGCCGAGAATCGCGGCGAGCGTATCGAGTAAATCGCCGCCGAAGATCACGTCGTCGCCGCCGCCGCCCGCAATGACGTTGCCGGTCGAATTCCCCAGCAACCGATCGGCGAACAGGCTTCCGTTGAGGTTCTCGAAAGCACCGAGAATTGTGATCGTGATTGGATTGTTGCCGGGATCGAGTTGAGTCGTGACCACCTGCGCCACGTTCGTCTGGAACAGGCTGAAGCCGATCCCCATGGACGCATACAGATAATCGATGGTGTCGATGCCGCCGCCGTTGGTCGCTTCGTCGAACACGTCCGCGCTGCCCGGCGTACTATAGATGCGATCGTTGCCGATTCCGGTCTGAACGTAGTCGTTGCCCAGGCCGTCGTAGACCTCATCGTCGCCCGCTCCGGCCACGATGCTGTCGTTGCCAACGTCACCGAGGTATTGGTTGGCGAGGAGCCAGTCGCCGGGGTTGCCTCCGAGAATCACATCGTTGCTGGCCCCGCCGAGGAGCGTGTCGTTGCCGAACCCACCGATCAGTTCCACGGGGAACGCCGTCACGGCGCTCGCGTCGATGGTGTCGTTGCCGCCGAGGCCGTACACGATCACCAAATTCGGTGCGTTCGCACCTGTCGGGATCGCGATGTTGGTTGCCCCAACCGTCGCCTGATTGTTGACGATGGTGATCGTCTCGCCTGCCCCGGTTCCCACGACGATTTGCGTGCGGTATGTCGTCGTTCCGAGGTCGTCGTCGGTCACCGTCAGCGTCACGGTGGTCGCGTTGCCGGTTTGCGTGAAGGTGAAGGTCGAACCGTTCGACGACCCGACAGCCGTACCGCCCGCGATCGTCCAGGAATAAGTGATCGTGTCGAGGACGCCCGGATCGGTGACCGTCGCGGCGAGGGTGAACTGCCCCGCCGTGAAGTTCTGCGCCGCGCGAACCACCAGCGACGGCGCCACGTTGTTCACCGTCGCTACAAACGAGACGGTGTCCTGCGGCGACACCAGCGCCAAGGAGCCTCCGGATGTCTCGGGGAAAAATGTGCCGAGCGATTCACCCGTGGCCGCGCTGTACCTCTGGGCGGCACCCGCATAGCTCGCGATGACGTCGCCGTTCGCACCGAAAGCGAAGCTTCGTCCGCCGCCGAGATCCTCGATGAACAGGCCGAGGTTCGCACCGGTCGTTCCGTCGATGCGGTAGATGCCGCGCGACGAAGTTACGTAGGCGTAGAGGTTGCCGTCCGCGCCGAACGCCAGATCGTGAATGCTGCCGAAGCCGCCGACATCGGCGAAGATTCCCAGGGACGCGCCGGTGGCACCGCTGTAGCGCAGCACGAGCGTTGAGGAAACTTGCCCGACATACAGATTTCCATCGGGCCCGAAGGCGAGCGACTCCCCGCTAGTCAGCCCTCCGCTTCCCAAGGAAACGAATGTCGTTGCCGCTCCCGTCGCGGTGTCGATTCGCACCACGGCGTCGTTCGAACCGTTGAACGTGTAGAGCGCGCGATCCGGACCGAATGCGAGGTTGAGCGATCCCGGTGCGGCCAGTGCGCCGAGCGATGCCCCGGTTTGACCATCGAATCGCTTGATCGTCGTGCCGTCGAGTGCGAATACGGATCCGTCCGGACCGACCGCCAACGGAACGTAAGGTGCTGTGAAAGCCAGCGGCGCGGTGAAATCGCCGGCCGCAGCGCCCGTGACGCCATCGAAACGAGAGATCTTCTGGTTATCCGCGAGCAAGATGTCCGACACCACGTCGATGACCCGCGTCCGGATCGAGTAGCTATCCGAAGCCGTCGCGGTCGGGTTATCGTCGACGTAGGTGTGCGTCGCGCTGAACGAATTCGTGCCCGCCGCCAGCGCGATGCTCGTCGGCGTCGAACCGTCGCGCCAGTCGATGACCGCTGTATGCGCGTCGCCACTGCCCGCGTCGGCGAACGAGCCGCTCACCGTGATGGAACCGCCTTCGTTCACGGAGGTGGAACTGACAGCATGGAACGCCGAGGCCCCGAACCGGTAAACCGCGCCGGTATCGCTCGTGCCGTCCAGCGGTGCCCCGATCAACACGTCGTCGCCGTTCAGCGCCACCGCCGAGCCGAACTTATCCGACGCGGCCGGAGCGGTCTTCTTGAAGGTGAACAGCGATGAACCGAATGCCGCACTCCCCGGATCGCCGTCGATCAAGTATGCGGCCCCACTGCCGAGGAAACTCGTCGCGGTGCTGCCGTCCGATTCCGCACCCACTGCCAGGCGCGTTCCCGCGAATGAAAGCGACGAACCGAACTTCCCGAAGTTCGGGCTCGCGTTCGGACTCCGCACGGTCTTGAGCAGCGCACCGAAGCCGACCGAACCCGGATCGAGGTTGAACAGATACACGCCACCCGCGTCGCTGCCGCCGGAATCGTCCAGCGGCGCTCCGATCGCTGCCCGCAGTCCGCTCGCCGCGAGCACGCTTCCGAACGCGCTGCCCGTGAAGGTCGGATTCGGATTCACGACGGTCCTCAAGACCTTGGCGGTGCCGGGGTCGAAGAGGTACCCGGCTCCGGAGTCGAAGCCGACGGAATCGTCGAATGGTGCCCCGATGAGCAGGTTCCCGCCGACCGCGACTAAAGCCGTGCCGAACCCGTCGCCTGCCTGCGGCGTCGGATTGAAAAACGTTCGCAGCAGCGTGCCGGTCGCCGGGTCGTACAGATACGCCTCGCCAGCGCCCGCACTGCGACCCGGCGCGCCGACCGCGACCAGGTTCCCGACCGCCGCCAGGGCCGCGCCCAGATTGTCGCCCGCCGCACCGCTCGGCCCCGCAAGCGTTCGCACGAACGCGCCAGTTGCCAAATTGAAGACGTGAACCAGTCCCGCGCCGAAGCCGGGCTCGCCGACGACCGCATAGCTTCCCACCACGGCCGCCGTCGAACCGAACAATCCGTTGACGTGCGGCGTCGGCGCGGCCAGCGTCCGGACCAGCGTTCCCGCCGTCGTGTAAACGTCCACCGTGCCCGCGTCCACCACCGAGGAGACTTCCCGCTTCGCCGTGCCCAACAGAACGTAGCCCCCTCCCGCGACGATCGCCGACGGCAAATTGTCGTTCAGGCCCGCACTCGTCGCGAACACGCCCGCCGGAGTCGATACGCCGCCCGTGAGGGATCCGAACGCCGTCGCGTTCAGCACCGGAGCCGAGTTGACCGCCGTCACCGTCGTCGTGCGAACGCCCTTGTTCCCCGATTCGTCCGTCACCGTCAGCGACACGGTGTAAACGCCCTGATCGGGAAGGTTGAACGCGAGGACCGGACCCGTGCCGCTGGCTATGTCCGTCGTTCCGCGCGACAGCGTCCAGGCATACGTGAAGAAGCTCGAATCGGCGTCGACCACGCTCGCCGCCAGCGCGATGGTGCTGCCTTCGACCACCGCCGCACTCGGTACGCCGAGAATCGTCGCCGTGGGAATGGCCTTCTGAATCAGCAGGCTGATGTAGCCAGCGGAACCGGCCGATGTCCGATTCGCGATTCCCGAGGTGGGATCGAAATCGGCGGTTCCCGCGAACGCACCAACCGAGACCACGCGGCCCGACGCGTTTGCCGCGATCCCGTAACCCGCCGACGAGGTCGCGCTCGCACCTCCCAGTTGTGCCGCCCAGCCGAACCCGCCCGAGGAATCGAGCTTGGTCACGAACGCCTGGGGCAGCGGTTGCGGCACCGTGGAAAGGATGTACGAGCCGTCGAGAGGATCGAAATCCACCACGTCCGTGAAGTACCCGGTCTCGAAAATGCCACCGGCGGCATCGACCGAAACACCGGTGATCGCATCGGATCGATAGCCACCGACTTGCCGAGCCCAGAGGAACCCGCCCGTCGAATTCAACTTGAGCGTGAACCCATCGCTGTCGCCGCCGCTGTTCAAAGTGAATGCCTGGTTCGCACTCGTGTCGAAATCGACGCTGAACTGGAACCGGCCGACCGCCACTGCGTTCCCGCTCGGGTCCACCGCGACGGACGCGACGGCATCGTCTCCGGCCGAACCGTAACTCTGAGCCACGGCCGTGGTGAAAGCCGCACCGTTCGGCGTCAGCTTGAGCAGGAACGCATCGGTGGTGAGGCTACCGGCGGAAGCCGCGTTCGTGAGGACCGCCAACCCCGACGTGGTGCTGTTCGCAAAGTAGCCGCCGACCCAGACGTTCCCCGCGCCGTCCAATGCAACCGACTCGATCGAATCGGGGGCGATCCCACCGATGCGGCCACTCCGAACCACATTGAGCGAAGGCGTCGGGCCGAACGTCGGAGCGAATTCCGCGACGAATCCATCCGTGTCCGAGGCGCCACCAGCGGCAGCGAGTTGGATCGTATTCGCCGGTTGATTCAGCGAAATTTGATTCTGGAATCCACCGGCGATGATGACATTCCCATTCGGCTTCACCTCGACGTCGCGAATCGTGACGCCATTCCCACCCGTTCCGAAGAACGAACGAATCACGAGGTAGTTACCGTTCGAGTCGAGTCCCAGCAGATTCCCGGTCCCCGGAGTACCCAGTGCGAGAACAGCCTGGAATACGCCATTCGTGCGCAACTCGGCCGTTGTATCCATCTTCACGCCGACGTAAACTCGATCGTCGCTGGTATCCGTGTTGCCGCGCGAATCGATCGCGATTGCCAGCACGTCTTCACTGTTGGTCGGAGTCGCCGGGTAACTGACTTCGCTCAGCCACACGAGCTTTCCGCTGGGATCGTACTTGGCGATGAATCCGCCGAGCCCTGGGTAACTCAGCGTGTCGAAACTCTGCACATTCTGTTGATCGAAGTCCACCGTGCCGGTGAAGGAACCGACGACGTAACTGTTGCCGTCCGCGTCGAGCGCAACCTGGCGCGGCGTCATCCCGCTGCCCGAGGTCGTCGCGTAACCGAAAGTCACCGGCGGCAACTGCTGCATCTGGAACGCTAGCGTCGTCGTGCCCACGATCGGCGCGAGCCGCCGCAACGCGCCCCCCGGCGACGGCAACTGATACGCCAGCGTCGGCGCAATCGTCAGCAGCGCCGACGACAGCACCGCGAACGCATCCCCCGGTGCCGGCTCGAACCCGTTCAAGAACGTCTCGCGAATCGTGCCGTCGATGGTCGCGGTGCCGGTCACGCGAAAGCGATCGTACTCGGGCAGGTCCGGATCGCGCCCACCGATCTCCAGATCGAGTATGCCGTTCGGACCCTGAATGTAGTTCCCCGTAATGTCGAGGAACCCCGGCGAACTCCCCGGTGCCAGCACGCCACCCGAGTTAATGACGTCGGCGTTGACGATGCCGGAACCCTTGAGCGTGCCGCCGGAGATTTGCAGCGACTTGCCGGGCGACAGTAGCGTGGAACCCGGTTGTACCCAGATGGTTCCACCGGTTTGCGTCAAGGTCGTCCCGGTGGGCGTGAACGAAGATCCGTTCCCGAGGATGAGAATGCCGCTGTTCGTGAAGTTCCCCGTCGGGCTCAGCGAGCGAGTGTTCAACAGCGACAGACTCGCATCGCCCGTCGTCGAGGCCAGCGCGGCTACCGAGTCCAGGTTCGCGTAGGCCCACCCGACGGAGCCGCCGAGAATCCTGGAGTTGAGACCGTCCAGCGTGAGGTTCGCATTGAGTTGGTTGAACTGAATGCCCCGGACGTTGTCGAAGTAAACGCGGAGAAGCGCGCTCGACGCGACGGACCACGTTCCGCCGCTGAGCGACCCGCTCAGGAGGTTGCCGACTTGGGAGATGTTGCTGAAATTCGTCCATGTGCCGGGGTGCAGGACCAATTCACTGTTCGATCCGACGCGAACCGTGCCGAGGTTGTTGAAGATCGGCGGGAAGACATCGAATGAACCGAACCCGTCGGACGCGATGGTTCCCCTGTTGGTCAGGCTACTGAGCGCGTTGGTGATCCGTACGGCCTTCCCGCGGAGGGTGATGCCCGTGTCGATGGTGACGGCGGGCGAGGCTCCGTTGCCGCTGAAGATGTTGCTGGCGTGACCGCCGAAGATAAACGTGCCGGTGCCGGTGACGGTCTGGCTGTCTCGCAAATAGAACTGCGCGAAGGTCGTGCCGCTCGCGTTACCGAGTCGCAGCGTGGTGTTCAGCGTGAAGCTGCCATTCGATTCGATTTGCGCCGAGGAGAAGGTCTCCATGTCCAACTGGCCGTCGACGATGCAGTTGTTAAGTCTGTTGGTGCTGCCGGTGAAAATGAGCTTGGCGGAACCGGAGGTCGTGATCCGTGCATTGACGATCGCAACGAGGCAATTGCGTACTCTCGCATCGCAGACATCTACCTGCGTGCCAACCAGATTCAGGATGCCGCGCTCTGGCATCGCAAGGCCTACGAGGTGTTGAAGGTCCTCGCGAACGCCAATCGAGAAGAGATCGTCTCCGTTCGCAATCTCGCGGCGAGCGGCAACCAACTCGCTGAAGTCGAGTGGCGGCTCGGTAACGGCAGCAGAGCCCGCGAACTCTATGCCGAAGGGTTGAAACTACGGCAGAAGCGACTGGAACTCGTCGAGCGACTCAACAACCCACCAGCGCTCAACGAGGCGAGAGAAGACATTGCCGCGTCTCATGGACTGATCGCCTTTGCCGACCTGAGGCTGGGCAACATCGAATCCGCGGCCGAACACTACTTCGCGTCCGACGAAGCGTACGCTCAACTTCGTACTAAAGGCACGCTGCCCGTACGAAGGTATCGGGCCGAGATTCAGCTCCGCCTCGGCGACATCCGGCTCTGGCAGAACCAACGCGAGGAATCGTTGAAGCATTATCGGGCGGCACTCACCGAGCGCGAGACTCTCCTTAAAATCACACCCGTTCCCGAACTCGCGGCCGCTCTGAAAGGCGACATCGCTCACTCGCGCGTCTACCTTGGAGACTATTACTTGGTCACTCACGACATCGCGAGGGCCATTGCCGAGCATTCTCAGTCGCTCGCGATCTTCCTGGCGCTTTCGAACGGGGACAAAGAGAATCTGGCCTACCAAGATCGGGTTGCGGCCGTGCGGTACCGTCTGGGCGTCGAACTGGAGAGGCATTCCGCGGCGGCGGCCGTGGCGGGTTGGCCCCTCGGAATCGGTCGGGCCACTCAGCATCTGACCGAGGCACTGCAGATACGCGAGCAGATCGCCAGAATCGATTCCCGCGATGCCCGTGCGAAGATCGACGTCATGCTGACTCTCGGGCGTCTGGGTCGCGCCGAGGAAGCCGAGAAGCTCGCGCGCGAGTTGCTGGCCTTGAAAGAACCCGACTCCGCACTGCGTTTCCAGACTGCATGCGGGCTGGCAGTTGCGGCTGGGGACGCGAGCAGTGCCGCTGTCGCCGGACGCTGCCGCGACCGCGCTTTCCAGGTGCTCGACGACTTGATCAAAGGCGGATGGAAGGTGACGGGCCTACTCGCGACTGAACCCGATTTGGACTCACTTCGCAACGACCCGCGATTCCTGGCCCTCGTCGCCGCCGCGAAACTCGGCAAGCCTTGACGGCCCTTGCTGTCGGACTCTTCTTACTCCGCGACGACGGCGACCACTTCAATCTCGATCAGCCACTCCGGCACCACCAATGCCGCGATGCCGATCAGGGTACTCGCCGGCGGCGCGTCCATGTTGAGGTACTTGCTCCGCACCTCGCGAACGTGAGCCACGTGCTCCGGTTTCAGGTCGACGACGAAGTACGTGATCTTCACGACGTCGTGAAACGTGGCACCCGCCGAGGCGAGTGCGACCGTGAGATTCGCGAAGACGCGTTCGACCTGAGCGCGGAGATCGCCCTTGCCAACCACCTCGGCCCGTTCGTTCACACTCACTTGGCCGGAAACGTAGATCGTCTTCCCCGCGGTTGCCGAGACGACGTGAGTGAAGCCGTTCGTCGGATTCAATTCGGGCGGGTTGATAAACTGCTTGTTCACGTTCGCATGCCTCGTGTGGGATGATTTCGGATCGAGGGTGATTGTAGAAAGTGATCCATCACCGAGGCTTGCCGCCCTCCTTGAGGAGGAAGCCTCGCAACTCGACGAGTTCGTCGGTGTTGATGAGATCGATGTCGGCGTCGAGCAGTTCGCGCCAGAGTTCGGGCTTCTCCGGCGTCGCCCAGAATCGCACCATCCGCCCTCGCTTGTGTGCCTTGGTTACGAACTCCTTCAGCCGCATTCGCTCTGCTTCGGGCATCGCGCCGGTCCCATCCCACTTGAACAGCGAAGTCCAACTCGCGCTGACCCACGGGATCAGATCGGCCGATGCGTCCGAGTCGAGGTCCGCCGGTCGACCATCGATCGCGGCATAGCGGACCCCCTGCTTCGCAATCGCGTCGCGGTCGCAGTTCCCACTGATGACGACGGTGATGGCCTTCACTTCGTGCTTGCCATCGCGGGTTGCGGTGAGAAGGTCGGAGTATTCCTCCAGCACCTTCGCGAGTGCGGCGTAGGTCGGCTTCGCCTCGGTCTTGATGTCGATTAACAGGTAGAAGGGAGGGCCATCGCGGTGAACCTTCCCACCGTTGGCCTTCACCCGTTCGCGAAGCGGATCGAGGTAAAGCTTCTGAAGCGTTCGCTCCGGCTTGAGGCCGATCGGGGTGTGCGCGACCAGAAGCGAATCCTTGCTGAGCCAGATGTCGGCCTCGACGCTGCAAAAGCCTTGGTCGAGGGCGTCGAGGAGTGGCCGTTTGTGTTCGTAGTCGTTGTGGGCGTGCGCCCGCTTGATCGGGCTGGCCGGCTTTTCGGCCGGCTGCATCGAGGCGAGCAGCACTGCGAGCAAGGCGATCATCCGTCGATTCCTCGGTGAGCAGGTGCCTTCCGAATTGCCCGTTCTGATACACTACCATTGTTGGAAGCGACCGGCGGGATCAGAGTTTCAAGTGCCATGAACAATCTTCTCCCACTCCTCGGCCTCTGCACGGCAGCCCTGTTGGCGGTCGCCGGGTGTACCTCGAATCTCGAGCGAGCGAGTTCCGAGGCCGATGCCGCGGCCGAGCCGAAACCCTCGCTCCCAGCCTTGTTCGACGACATCACCAAGCCTTCGGGAATTGCGTTCACCTACCGCAACGGGGAAGACACGGCCGAACACCTTTCGATTCTCGAATCGCTCGGCGGCGGGGTCGGGCTCATCGATTTCGATGGCGATGGGCTGCTCGACCTTTACTTCCCCGGCGGCGGCGAGTTCGCCGGGCTGGAGAAAAAAGACATCGTCGGGCTTCCCGGCAAGCTCTACCGGAACCTCGGCGGGTGCAAGTTTCAGGATGTCACGGAGTCGGCGGGTCTGAGTCGCCTCGCGGGCGGCAAGCCCTGGTTCTATTCACATGGGGTCGCCGTCGCCGACTACGACCGCGACGGTTGGCCCGACTTGCTCGTGACGGGATACGGTCGGGTGGCGTTGTTTCGCAATGTCGCCGGAGTTGGGAAGGAACGAAAATTCGAGGACGTGACCGCGGCCGTCGGACTCACGGGCGTGCGCTGGGCGACCAGCGCCGCATTCGCGGACCTCGACGGCGACGGATTCCCCGACCTGTACGTCTGCCAGTACGTCGATTGGTCGTGGGAGAAGAATCCGCCCTGTACTTACAACGGGAAGATGTCCGACGTTTGTCCGCCGCGTCAGTTCTCGGGGCTTCGCCACCTGCTCTATCGCAATACTGGGAAGGGCGGGTTCGTCGACGTCAGCGAACGTGTCGGGCTCTTGAGCGGAAACGCGGATCGCAGCAAGGGGCTCGGCGTCGTGATCGCCGATCTCGACGGCGACGGCAAGCCCGACATTTACGTCGCCAACGACACCGTCGACAACTTTCTCTACCGGAATCAGTCGAAGCCCGGCACGCTGCAGTTCGAAGAACGCGGACTCATGAGCGGCTCGGCTCGCGACGACCGCGGAACCCCGAACGGCAGCATGGGCACCGACGTCGGCGATCCCGAGCGGACCGGCAAACCGTGGCTCTGGGTTACCAATTACGAAAACGAAATGCACGCCCTTTACCAAAACGAGTCGAAGCCCGGTCGCCCGTTCTTCCAATTTCACTCGCAGGCTTCCGGCATCGCCGCCATCGGCCAAAAGTACGTCGGGTGGGGCACGGCCTTCCTCGATGCCGACCTCGATGGCTGGCAAGATCTCTTCGTGGCGAATGGCCATGCCATCCGCTTCCCCAACGGCAACGCGAACAACCGCAAGCAAAAACCAGTGTTGCTCCTGAACCGGGAAGGGCACTTCGAGGAGGAAACCAATCGAATCGGCACTTACGCCGCGACGCCTCACTTAGCGCGCGGAGTCGGATTCGGCGATCTCGATAACGATGGGCGAACGGACATCGTCATCAGTCACATGAACGAACCGGCCTCCGTCTTGCGAGGCATCGGCGGGGTCGGTCGCCATTGGATTGGCTTCCAGCTTGCCGGTAAGGATCACGGGTGCGTTGTGGGTGCGAAGGCCGTGTGGGAAGCGGGAACCGTTCGCCAGACTCGGTTCCTTGCAGGTGGCGGGTCGTACGCTTCGTCGGGCGATCGGAGGCTTCTGTTCGGGCTCGGTGAGGAGGCGAACGGCCGTCTGATCGTGACCTGGCCCAACGGCACTGAAGAACGACACGATGGCCTCGCCGTCGATCGCTACTACCGCGTGACCCAGGGCCAACCGAAACCCGTGCCCGAACGGGCTCCCGGCAAGTGAGGGCTGCAAACGTGCCTTCGATCGGACGTCGACTCCCGCGCTTTCGCCTCCTGCTCGCGCTCTTCACATTCGCGCTCCTGGCTGCGCTTGGCGGGTACGTCGGATGGTCGCGATGGCAAACGTCCGAGCTCTTGCGTCGGGGAGAGGAAGCACTCGAAGCGCGAAACGATGACGTGGCCCGCGAACAGTTCGAACGATACCTCACCGCCCGGCCCAACGATCCCCGCGGCCGCTTGTTGGCGGCTCGCGCCGCTCGCCGTCTCCACCTTTATGCTGAAGCTTGGGAGCACCTTCGCCTCGGCCGGGCGAACGCCATCGAGATGGAACCGCTCGACGTCGAGGAGGCACTCATCGACCTCCAACTCGGCAACGAGCAATCCATCGAGTTCCTCCGCCAACGAACCAAGACCGAAGACGACACCTCGCGTTCGATCCTGGAAGTGCTGATTCAGCACGACCTGAACACGTACCAACTCTGGCAAGCCCTCGACGACTACACCCTCTATCTGAAGGCTCGGCCCGACGATCTGCTGGCCCTCCTCGGCAGGGGTTTCGTGTGGGAGCGATTCCTCTACTTCTCCGATGCATTGCTCGATTATCGGCACGCGGTCGCATCGCACCCAGACAGCGAACAAGCCCATTTGAAGCTGGCGAATACGCTGCTGATCGTGGGAACCCCCGATGAGGCCGAGCAGCACTACCGCTGGCTGGAAGGCGTTCGCCCCAATCGGCTGGAGGTACTACTCGGCCTGGCTCGCTGTTCGCGAAAGTTAGGCCGCACCGCCGAAGCCGCCCGCCGCTTTGACGACATTCTGGCGAAGGCTCCCGCCCAGGGTGAAGCACTGTGGGAGCGAGGTGAGTTGGAGATGATCCTCGGCAACGCCGCGGCGGCGGAAGCGTTCCTCAAAAAAGCCGTCGGCCGGCTTCCGTTCGATCGGCGAGTCCACTATGCGATGTATCGCTGCCTGCTCCAACTCGATCGGCCGAAGGAAGCGGAAGACGCCAACGCCCGCGTGGCAGAACTCGATGCAGATCTCAAACGGTTGAACGAAATTCGACAAGCCGTGTTGAAGCAGCCGTCCGATGCGGCACTGCGGTGCGAGGGCGGGCTGATTTTCCTTCGGAATGGCGAACGGGCCGAGGGCATTCATTGGCTTCAATACGCGCTTCGCATCGACCCCGGCAACGAGGCGGCACGAACGGCACTCGCAAAAGCCTCCGAAGGCCATGCCGAGCTCCCGCGATGAAAATATCTCGAAATCCGTTTGACACTCGCCTTTGAAATGGCTACAACTGGAGACTGTGAGGACTCCCTCACGAACCTCCCCTTTCAGGATCTGGAAGGGTCGTTCATTTCCCTCTCTCATCGAGGGCCACATGGTACGCTTTTCCTTGAAGCGGCGTTCGGCCAGCTTTACGCTGATCGAACTGCTCGTCGTCATCGCGATCATCGCGATTCTCATCGGACTCTTGCTCCCGGCCGTTCAAAAAGTGCGCGAAGCCGCCGCACGGGCCAAGTGTCAAAACAACCTGAAGCAGATTGGGGTTGGCTTGCACAACTACCATTCTGCAAGCAACAAGTTCCCGCCGCTCGTTCGATACACCCCGGCTTCACAAAACGGTGGGATCGACGAGAAGGCAACCCTCTTCTACTACATCCTGCCCTACATCGAGCAGGATAACGTCTACAGGCTGTCGCCTTTCCGCAACGTTCGCGAGCCGGCCATCGATAACGGTGCCACGGCAGCCAATGCGTTCGGCTCGAAAGTCATCACGATGTACCTCTGCCCTTCGGATGCGTCCAATCAGCCCGCGAACACTTGGACCAACGGTTGGGTGGTCGGTAACTACGTTGCCAACCACGACGCCTTCCACAACCCGACCGACGGCGGTTGGATGTCGAACTGGGATTCCGGTTCGAATTCCTACCAGGCCAATTTGACCGCAACCTACACCGACGGCACCTCCAACACGATTGGAATTGCCGAGCATTACGCGCGATGTAATGGCCAGGGCAAGCTGTGGGCGCACGAGATGGTGAGCTTGGAATGGGGCGCGTCCTTCAACACCTGGGCAGCGCGCGGTGCCAGCTCGAAGTTCCAGATCCAACCGACGCAGGCCCAATGCAACTCTTACATTCCGCAGCAGATCCATGCTGGCGGCATGAACGTTCTGCTCATGGACGGCAGCGTCCGATCCTTGTCGGCGAGCGTCTCGTCCAATACGTGGGCGGCCGCCCTCACTCCGGCCGGTGGCGAAGTGCTCACGAGCGATTGGTGATCGCACCGAACGAACGGGCATTGTGGCGATTCTCGAGCGATCTCCACAATGCCTGCTTGCGGTGTCTTCTTTTCAGGTCGACCTTTCTTTCGACTCCGCTCGCGAAGCGGTCGGTCAATTACTCATCGAATTCAACGGAGTACTACGATGCTCTCCCAATCGCTCGTCCGCTCTGCGACGATCGGCTTCTCGATTGCCGTACTTTGCCTCGCTGGTGGTTGCGGCCCGGATTACAAGGCCCGCGGAGTGGTGAAGGGCAAAGTGACGTACAACAAAAAAGCACTGACATCCGGAACGGTGATGTTTTACGCCGCGAGCAACAACATCACCTCCAGCGCCTTCATCGACGGCGAAGGCAACTACGTCATGAACGATGCTCCACTGGGGGAAGTGAAGATCACGGTGACGGTGACCTCCTTGCCGCCGGGCAAGCCGATGAAATACGGCCCCGGCAAGGCTGCTTCCGAAGGGGAGTCCAAAGACCCGACCGGTACCGTCTCGGAGAGCATTCCGATCATGTCCAAGATGCCATCGTCCATCCTCCGCATCGATGAGAAGTTCTCGAAGCCCGAGACTTCCGGGCTGAGCTTTACGGTCGAAAAGGGCGAGCAGACGCATAACCTCGAGTTGTGATCCCGTGCCGAACTCCGCCGAAGGACAAATCGGAATGGCGATCGGTCCTGCGAAAACCAGGACCGGACGCCGGAAAGTCGTGCTGGCCTGGGTTGTCGTTTGCCTCGCCATGGCGATCTGGCCGGTGAGTTTGGGATGGGAGTGGTACCGAGCCCATCGCGAGTGGACGGCGGCGGAACGAGCGATCCAAGCACGAGACTTGGCGTCGGCGTCAACCCATCTCACCAACTACGAACAACTTCGACCATCCGACCCGGCCGGTTGGTTCCTCTCCGCTCGAACCGCAAGGCGCCTGGGCCACTATGCCGAGGCCGAACGACACATCGAACAGTGCGAACAATTGGGTGGTGAAACGGAATCGACTCGCCTCGAACGCGATCTGCTCGAAGTTCAACAAGGGAACCTCGGCGAGGTCGACTCGCGCTTGCGCGCGACCATCGATCCCACTCATGCCGATGCCTCGATCGTACTCGAGGCCCTGGCGCGGGGTTACGTCACTTCCGATCGGTGGGCCGATGCTCGGCAGGCCTGCGAAATGTGGCGGGCGCTCCAGCCCGATCAGCCCGGCCCCTGGCTGTGGTCGGGATTGATTGCCGAACGTCAGGCCCAACTGGAGCAGGCCTCCGAGTTCTATCGAAAGGCCATGGAAGCCGCACCGGAGGAGCGCGATCCGCGAGCGGCGACCGCGCGCGTCTTGCTCCGAAGGCGGCAATCGGTACAGGCTTTCGAACACTTCGAATGGTTGCTCGCCCGCCAACCGAACGACCAAGAAGCGATACTCGGCTCGGCCGAATGCCGGATCGAACTGGGTCGGGCCGACGAGGCCTTGCCACTTCTGGAACGGGCCTTGGCCCGCGACCCACTCTCGTTCTCCGGACTCTTCCTGAGCGGCAAGGCCGCACTCGAACGTCGAGACGCGATTTCGGCGGAGGGCTTCTTGCGAAAAGCCGTGCGAGTCGAGCCGGGAAATCCCGAGGCGCTGCACTCGCTCGTCCAGAGCATCCGCGTGCAGGGGAAGGATGCGGAGGCCAAGGTTCTCGAAAAGCAGCACGAACAACTCCAGCGCGATCTCCGTCGCCTCGGCGACCTGATGCGTACGATAACGGCTCGCTTGGAAGACGCGGCACCCTGCCACGAAGCCGGAATCATCGCCATCCGCGTCGGTCGCATCAAGCAGGGAGTGAACCTGCTGCACGAAGCCCTGCGTCGAACGGGCGACCATCGAGCGACTCATGCGGCCCTCGCCGCGTATTACACTCGGGTCGGTCCCGCCGACCGAGCCGACTTCCACCAACGACTTGCGGATCGACCCTGACGTGCTCATACTTCGATCGCTTCAAAACGCCCTCCGATACTGCACGCGGACCTGGCGTCCCGTTTTGCTGTGCCTTCTCGTCGGGGCGTCGATCGCTCCTCTGGCGTACTACGGGATATGGAAGATACGTTTCGATCGCTCGTACTCGTCGGCTCGGGCAGCTCTCGACGAGTACGATTTCCCAGCGGCGCGCGAACGGCTCGCGGAGTGCGCCCGCTTGCGGCCAGACGAACCCACGGTTTGGCTCCTCGCCGCTCAAGCTGCCCGTCGGGACGGCGCGCTCGAAGACGCCGAATCTCACCTCGCTCGATTCAAGCAGTTGTCCAACGGCACGCCCGAAGGGAAAATTCAGGAGATCCTGCTGCGGGTCCAACAGGGACGAATCGAATCGTCGGTTCAATACCTCATGTCCCTCGCGGATTCGAAACACCCCGATACCGAGCAGATTCTCGAAGCCCTGGCGGTCGGCAGCATTCACGTTTATCAATTCGACAAAGCGGAGTTCTGGATCGGTCACCTGCTCGCCCGCTTCCCGAAGAATCCGGTCGGGCGATTGATCCGCGTGCAGACGGATCACACGCTCGGTCGCCACGAACGGGCGTGGGAACGCTGTCGCGAACTCGTTGCCGACTTCCCGCGGCACAACAAGGCCCGCCTCACGCTGGCCGCGATCTCGTTCAAGCTTCAGAAGTTCGACGATGCGATCGGCATCTATCGGGCTCTGCTCGAGGAACGCAGCGAGGAACTGTTCGCCCGACTGGGATTGGTCCGCTGCTTCGAGCGCACGGGAAGGTTGAGCGAACTGGCGGAGGTGGTGCGCGATCTGGAGGAACGGCACGCCGACAACAGCGATTCGCTCCTCGTGTGCGGTAAAAATGCGATTCGAGAAAATCGACTGGCCGACGCCGAGCGACTGCTTTCGCGTGCGGCTCAACTTTCACCCAACGATCACGACGCCCACTACCAACTCGGGCTCTGCCTCGAGCAACTCGGCAAAGTGGAGGAAGCCAAGAGCCACATGGTGCAGTTCAAGCGGATCGAGGCCGACCTCGTCCGGATGGAGCAGTTGCTCGGAGAGATTGTCAAGAAACCGCAGGAGGTGATTCTGCGTCGGGAGATCGGAATGATCTGCCTCCGCAACGGCCAGATCGACGAAGGGCTGAGGTGGCTTTACGGCGTACTGGAGTCCGCCCCTCACGATCGCGAGACGAACGAAGCCCTCGCGGATTTCTTCCACTCCAAGGGCGATCTCGACCGCTCGGTGCAGCACCGCCGACAGATTCGGTAGTGCCGTCATCCCGCCAGAATCGCCTTGATCGGCTTGGCATCGTACACGTCGGTCAGCCGTTCGTCGCGGCCGTGATGGCGGAAGGTGAGTCGCGTGTGGTCGAGCCCCAACTGGTGCAGCACCGTGGCGTGAACGTCGGACACTTTGCAGCGGTCGGTCACGGCGCGATAGCCGAAATCGTCGGTCGCGCCGTGAACCGTTCCGCCTTTGATTCCTCCGCCGGCCATCCAGATCGAGAAGCCGTAGGGGTGGTGGTCGCGGCCGTCTTTCCCTTGCGCTCCCGGTGTGCGGCCGAACTCGCCGCCCCAGATGAGCAGCGTGCGATCGAGCAACCCGATCTGCTTGAGGTCCGCGACCAGTGCCGCCACGGGCTGATCCGTTTGTTGGCAGCACGACCGCGTGCCCGCCGTGTTGTTCGTGTGCGTGTCCCAGGGCTGACCCGCCATGAAGACTTGAACGAACCGGACGCCGCGCTCGACGAGGCGGCGAGCCATGAGGCAGCGCAAACCGTAGGGCCGCGTGATTGGGTTGTTCAACCCGTACCGTTCCTGAACCTTGAGCGGTTCCTGCGACAGGTCGAGGGCGCTCGTCGCGGAGAGTTGCATCCGGCCCGCGAGTTCGAAGCTGGCAATGCGGGCGTCCAGTTCCAGTTCGCCGGGGCGAGCAGCCCGATGCGCCCCGTTCAATTCCGCGAGCAACTCGGATCGCCCGCGCTCGACTTCCACGGGTCGCGCCAACTTCGGCGTCAGGTTCAATACCGGGCTCCCTTCGGAGCGAAACTGCGTTCCCTGGTAGCTCGGCGGCATCCACCCGCTCGACCAGTTGCGGATGCCATCGACGGGCAGACCCTTCGGATCGGGAAGCACCACGAACGCGGGCAGATTGCGGTTCTCGGAACCGAGCCCGTACGCGGCCCATGCACCGAGGGTCGGCCGGCCGGCCACGGTGAGGCCGCCGTGCATCATCCAGATGGCTTGCTCGTGGTTGCGGTGCTCGGTGAACATCGAGCGAATGACGGCGATGTCGTCCGCGTGTGCCGCGGTGTGCGGGAGAAGTTCCGAGAAAGGCGTGCCGGACTTTCCGCTGGGGGTGAACTTGAACGGGCTGCGCAACAGGTTGCCGGTCAGTTTCTCGTCGTCGGCAACTTCGGCGGGTGGTGCCTTCCCATCGAATTTGTCGAGAGCCGGTTTAGGGTCGAGCAAGTCGACGTGGCTCGGGCCGCCGTGCATGAACAGTTGAATGACGGCCGTCGCCTTCGGGGCGTGATGCGGCTTCGGGTTATCGGCGCGAGCGCGTTCGTCGGCCAGCAGCGCGGCCAGGGCGACGCTGCCCAGCCCGCCGCCCAGGCGACCAATCAGTTCCCGACGAGTCGGATGAAACATCGACACTTCTCCCGTTCAGTCCAGATAGACGAACTCATTCGCACAGAGCAGCATGTGGCAAAGGTCGGCGAGGGCTCGCAGTTTGGCATCGGGTGCCGGGGCGTGGCGGGCCGATTGCTCCGCGAGAAAGCGATTCAACTTCGCGAGTTCCTCGGGCTTGGCCGGGCGAGCGAACGCCAGGCGAATGGCCATCGAAGCCGGGTCCGATTCCTTCGCGATGCGTTCGGCGAAGGACGTCGCTTGTCGGGCAATTGTGTCGCTGTTCAAGAGCGTGAGTGCTTGCGTGGCGACGGTCGAGATGCCGCGGCGGGTGCAGTTCGTCTCGATCCGCGGCTGATCGAACAGTTGCAGCACCGTGATCGGCTGCGAGCGACGCACCTGGAGGTAGATCGACCGGCGGCGACCCGCAAGATCGTTCGCGGTCACCACCTCATCGGAGGAAAGTCGTTGAACCGCGACCGGCGGACCGAAGGATTCCTCGTTCAAGTTCCCCGCGACGGCAAGCATCGAATCGCGAACGACCTCGGCCTCGACACGCCGCAGGCGTTGCTTCCACAAGAGCGCGTTGTCCGGGTCAACGGCCTTCGCCGCGGTGACTCGGGCCGCGTCGGCCACTGAAGCCTGACGGTACGCCGCCGAGGTCAGGATCAAACGGTGCAGCTTCTTCTGCGACCAGCCGTTCGCCTCGAATTCGCACGCCAACCAGTCGAGGAGTTCCGGATGAGTCGGCCTCGCACCCTGAAGGCCGAAGTTCTCGGGCGTGCGAACGAGCCCTTCGCCGAAGTGTTGGAGCCAGATGCGGTTGACCATGACTCGGGCGGTGAGCGGGTGGCTGGGTTGCGTGATCCACTCGGCGAACGCCTTGCGTCGGCCGCTGGTCGGAGCATCCTTTGCGGGCGGGGACCACGTAAAGGGCTTCGGGGCACC
Source organism: Gemmataceae bacterium (assembly GCA_043733485.1). Lineage (GTDB taxonomy): Bacteria > Planctomycetota > Planctomycetia > Gemmatales > Gemmataceae > Urbifossiella. Next base: position 10,629 of record JAYTGN010000140.1, on the reverse strand, counting down.
GATGCAGGCGAGCACGCCGGGCGCGACTTCGGGGCCGGGCTTCGTGAAGTCGCCGCGGCGGAGTACGGGGGTCTTCGGCTCGCCGGGCAGGTCGTACATCGCACGAATCTCGGCGAACGTGCGACTCTTGGCCTCCTCGGTTGCAATCGCCGCTTCGAGTGCCTTCGCCTTCGCGGCGAACTCGGGGTAGCCCGCAATCAGCATCGTCTGGAGTTTCGCGTCCACCGGCTTCAACTCGAGCATGAACTTCTCAACGAGATACTTCTGCACGTCCGTTCGCTTGGCGGGATCGGTTGCAAGCGCGGTTTGAACATCTTCCCGAATCGCGGCTGGAAGCTTGGCGAGGCCATCGGCCAGGAGTTTCGCAGCGAACGTCTGACGAAGTTCGACGAGCGATTTCTTCGAGCCCGCGACCGCCTTCGCAACCTCGGCGTTGCTTGCCGCAGCTTCCTTCTCCTGAATGGCCGTCGCTTCCACCAATCGGCGCTGCACCTGCGGAATCCACTGGGCCGGGCGATAGCCGCTCATGAACACGGCCTGCATCCGGTAGTAGTCTGCCTGCGGGATCGGGTCGAACTTGTGAGTGTGGCACTTCGCGCACTGCACGGTCAGGCCCAGGATCGCCGAGCCGACGATGGCTTCGGTGTCTTCCAGCGTCTGGTAATAGTACCCGGCCGCGTTCTTGATGCTGACGAAGTCCGGGCGGCTGGTATCCGAGGCACATCGCAAGAAGCCGGTCGCGATGAGCGAATCGACGACCTTCGCGGGTAATTCCTTGGCGTTGCGGTAGTGGCTCCAGTAGTCGCTGAACTCGTCGCCGGCGATCTGTTCGCGCAGGAAGCGATCGTAGGGCATGTCCGCGTTCAAGGATCGGATGACCCAGTCGCGGTAACGCCAAGCGGAGGTTCGCACGTAATCCGCGTCGAGGATTCCCTCGCTGTCAGCATACCCGGCCACATCGAGCCAGTGCCGACCCCAGCGCTCGCCGTAGCGCGGGGAAGCCAGCAGCCGATCGACCACCTTCTCGTAAGCATTCGCCGACCGATCCGCGAGGAACGCATCCTGTTCGGCGGGCGTGGGCGGAAGGCCGGTGAGGTCGACCGTGACCCGCCGCAGAAGGGCGAGCCGCTCCGCTTCCGGCGAGAACGTCAGCCCTTTTTCCCCGAGTCGCTTCAGCAAGAAGGCATCGATGGGATGTTGAACGCCGGAGAGAGATGGGACAGCCGGGCGCTTCGGTGGAAGGAACGCCCAATGGGTCGGCGTTTTGGCGGCGGATGTGTTGTCGGGTTCGTCGGCTTTCGCGCCGGCTTCGATCCAAGCCTTGATGGTGGCCGTTTCGGCGGGCGTGAGTTTGGCCGCCTTACCCGGCGGCATCGCCCCGCTCGTGATTTGTTCGAAGAGCAAGCTCTTGTTCGGGTCGTTGCTGACTACGGAGGGGCCGGTGTCACCGCCTTGGCGGATGGCGGAGGCCGTGCGAAGGTCGAGCCCCGATTTGGTCGTTTCGCCGCCGTGGCACTTCACGCACTTCGCAACCAGAATGGGCTTCACGTCGCGTTCGAAGCGTGGCGGTTCGGCAGAATGAACCGCAAGCGCGACGAGGGTGAACGCAGCCAAGCAGGTCATCGGCGAACTCCGTCGGAAGAGCAACCCAGCAGGTGTCAACTTGGCGGGAGCGAACTTGTGTTTAGGATACCCGTCTTCCGCGTGGGAATCCACGAGAATGAGATGTGCGACTTCGATTTCAAAGGGTGACTGAGGGGATTTGAACCCCCGACTTCCAGAACCACAATCTGGCGCTCTAACCAACTGAGCTACAGCCACCATTTCTCACACCTTCAATTTACAACCGCTACCGCGTGCTAGCAACGGGGGAAAGGAAGCTTTTTCATCCCGGCCTCGCCTCGCATTCCCCAGGGGTGCCGGTTATCAAGATAATACTCGCCCCGGAGAGGTTCACATGGCCGCACGATTCGTCGAGGTCGTCGAGATGTCCGGGCACGTCATCGATTCGCTCCTGCTCCCCAAGGTGCTCGACGCCATCATGTCGCGCGGAGCCGGGTACGAAATTCAGGAGTTTCGCGTCGGCAAGCGGCAAGAAGATCCTTCTTACGCGCGGATCGAGGTGCAGGCCGATTCGCCCGAGGGGCTCGACCGCGTCCTCGCGGAACTCCACTCGCATGGAGCGATCCCGGTACACACCTCGGATTGTCGGGTCCTCGTTGCCGATTGTGCCGGTGCGTTCCCTGAGGGCTTTTACTGCTCCACGAATTTTCGCACCGAGGTGAGGTTGAAGAAGGAATGGATCGCGGTTGCCGATCAAGAGATGGATTGCGGGATCGCGATCGATGCGGAGGGAAAGGCGGCCCGATGCGTGCCGATGGCCAGCGTGGTGGCGGGCGAACGGATCGCGATCGGGCACGCGGGCATCCGCGTCTTCCCGATCGAAGGTGCCGGGAAGAAGCACGAACTGTTCGAGTTTATGACGAGCGCGGTTTCGAGCGAGAAGCCGAAGGCCGTGAGCGTTCGGGAGATTGCCCATGCGATGCGGCGAACGCGCGCCGCCGGCGAAAAGATCCTTGCCGTACTCGGCCCCGCCGTCGTTCATACGGGTGGAGGCGCGATCGTGGCTCGCCTCATCCGCGAAGGTTTTCTTCACGTGCTCTTTGCGGGCAACGCACTCGCCACCCACGACATCGAGCAGGCTTTCTACGGCACCAGCCTCGGCGTCTCGCTCGAACGCGGCCTGCCCACCAGCGAAGGGCACGAACACCACTTGCGAACGATCAATGCGATTCGCCGCATCGGAGGAATTGCCAACGCCGTGGAATCGGGCCGGCTGTCGAGCGGCATCATGTTCGAGTGCGTGAAGCACCGCGTGCCGTTCGTTCTGGCCGGCAGCATCCGCGACGACGGCCCGCTTCCCGAGGTCATCACCGATTCGCTGGTTGCCCAAGATGCCATGCGAAGGCTCCTTCCCGGCGTCGGATTCTGCTTGATGGTCGCCACCACGCTCCACAGCATCGCGGTCGGGAATTTGCTGCCGGCCTCGGTCAAGGTCGCTTGCATCGACATCAGCCCGGCCACCGTGACCAAGCTCATGGACCGAGGTAGCACCCAGACGGTGGGAATCGTTTCCGATGCCGAGCCATTCTTGCAATCGCTCATGCTCGAACTGGAGAGGCCTGAATCTCCCAGGGCTTCCGCCCTGGGCTAAAGCCGTCGGCCGCTCCGCGGCGAAGCAATCGGAATTGTTTTCGCCGCGGAGCGGCCGTCTGATTTAGCCCAGGGCGGAAGCCTTGCGAATCTACCAGTCGGGAGCGAGCCAGATCATCAGCAGCATCCCCGTGGGAATCACAATCGTGATGACGATGGCGATCAGCAACCACCACGAGCGTTCTTGCGGCTCGGCAACTTGAACCGGCTCGGTGGATGCTTCATCGTGCTGATAGGCACCGGCCAGCATGACCAGCACGAACAGCAGCGCGAGCGCCGCGAAGAACCAGCAGACCGGGAAGCAAGCGAAGAGTGGTGTCACGGAGCGAATTCTAGGAAATCGAAGGCCTCGCGCTTCGCGACAGTTGGTATCCTGACCCGAGAGGTTCCATCCGCGACCATCCGGTGTTCTCATGCCCATCGCCGTCGTATGCCCCGGTTGCAATTCCCGTTTGAACGCGCCGGATGCCGCGGCCGGTAAGACGGTCAAGTGTCCGAAGTGTAAGGCACCGATGGTGATCCCGGTACCGGTGGCCGATCCCGGCTTCGAGACGGTGGACGATCCGGTTCCCGCGCCCAAGAAGTCCGCACCGGTTCCGTCGGTCAAGACGGACGTGATGCTCGACGACGATGAGGAAGACGAGAAGCCGCGGGCCAAGAAAAAGCCGGCACGCAAAGAGCCGGATGAAGACGATGAGGAGGAAGAAGCGGACGAGCGCCCGAGGAAGAAGTCCAAAGGGGCGGGCAAGAAGAAAGCCAAGGGGTTGGCTCCAGCCGCGTTGATCGGACTGATCGCGGCTGGCGTGCTACTTCTGGGCGGCGGCATCTTCGTGATGTACTGGTTCGGCATCCGCGAAGAGAAACCCAAAGAGACGTCCAACAACACCATTCCCTCCGGCCCGCAGCCCGGCGGGTCGGGAGGACCTCCACCGATCCCAGGTGGCAGCAGCCCCGCTCCTGCTCCCTCGGCCCCGGTCAAGCCGCTCTACGAAAGCGGCACCTCCACTCAGCGCCAAATCAGCAACAATAACTTGAAGCAGGTCGGCCTCGCCTTTCACAACTTCGACAGTTCCTACGGCGCTCTCCCCGCGGGCATCTACCATTCCTCCGGCAAGGTCGGCCTCAGTTGGCGGGTGGCCATCCTTCCGTTCATCGAGCAAGACGGCCTTTACAAGCAATTCAAACTCAATGAACCGTGGGACAGCGAGAACAACAAGAAGTTGATCCCTCTCATGCCGAGGATGTTGGCCGCGCCCGGTAAGGAACCCAACGATGGCCTCACCTACTACCGGAGTTTCACGGGTGAGGGTACTGCGTTCCCGCCGCCGAAGAACGGCCAGGCCGGTAAGCCGGCGATGGGGCTCAAGCTCTCGGGCTTCGCGGATGGCACTTCGAACACCGCGGTCGTGGCCGAGGCCGGCGATCCCGTGACTTGGACGAAGCCCGACGAACTCGTCTACACCCCCGGCGGCACGCTCCCGCGAGTGGGCGGCATCTTCGGCAACGGATTCCACGTCGTGCTGGGCGACGGTTCGACGCGCTTCGTGAAGCCGACCGTTTCGCCCGAGACTCTCAAGGCCATGATTACGGCTCAGGGCGGCGAAGTTGTGGACTTCGAGAAATGACTCGCACGACGTACAATGCGCCAACGCCGGGAGGAATGCCGATGCAGACCATCGAAGCCATTTATCAGGGTGGCGTGTTCAAGCCGCTCTTCGAACTCGAGTTGCCCGAGAACGAGCGCGTCGTTCTCACGGTCCAGCAGCGACCGACAAAGGAAGATGTGCTGGCGTGGATCGAGCGTCTGACGGATGCTCACGACAGGTTCGTCGCGGAACGCGGCTACCTTCCGGATAGTACGCCGGACATTGCCGAGGATCGGATGCGCGATGTCTGATCCTCCTCCTCCGCGATTGGTGATTCTCGATGTGGTATCGCGTGTTTGGCCGCGGTTCTGATGATGTGCCACCGGTCGCGTTGGCCGAGCATCTGCACGCCGTCGGGCTCGCCGTCGTGCCGCACTTCAAAGGCGATGACCTCGGCTGGAGCGCGGGCGATCTCGGCCTCCCGGGCCTGAACACGCCCGTTCACCTCGATCGGTATCTGGCACGCGAAGACGACATTCGCGACGACTTGAACGCCTACGCCGCACTTCTCGAAACCTGCGACTACAGCCCGAATCACGGTCCACTGATGGAACGCGTGATTCAGACGCAACAACTCATCGTCATTCGCAAGCCGCTCGACGCGGTGGACGAGATCTCACTCGAAAAAATGCTCGTCGAGTCGTGCCGCTTCTTGGCCTCGCGAACGGACGGTGTCTATCAGATCGACGGCGAGGGTTGGTTCGCGGCGAATGGCGAACGACTGCTGGAAGAGTATTGAGCACCTCCTCAGCCTTCGAGTTCTTTGATGCGGTCGCGAATTTCGAGCACGTTTCGCGGTCGGCCGGCGTGATCGGGGAAGGTGAGGGCGGGGTCGATGCCGAGGTGGCGATACATGAGTGCCAATACGCATTCGAGCCGGTAGGGGCTGGTTCGCGGTCGGCCGCCCTTGGAGTCCGAACTGCCGACGACCTGCCCGCCGCGCAGGTTGCCGCCGGCGAGCGCGACGCTCATCGCATCGCCCCAGTGGTCGCGGCCCGGCGGCGCGGGTTCGAGCGAACTGATGACTGGCGTTCGTCCGAACTCGCCCATCACGACCACCAACACCCGTCGATCGAGCCCGCGATCGAACAAGTCCGCGATCAGCGAAGCCAACCCGCGATCGAAGGCGGGTGCGGTCTTGCGCATGGTTTTCCAGAGCGCGCCGTGGTGATCCCAGTCGGAAGTGCCGACCGTGACGAAGCGGGCACCGTGTTCCACGAGTCGGCGTGCGAGCAGGAACCGTTCCCCCTGATAATTGCGGCCGTACTGGTCGCGAACCTTGGGTGGCTCCGCGTGAATGTCGAGCGCTTTGCGAGCGGCCGTCCCGGTGACGAGTTCGAGCGCCTGCCGTTGGAATTCGTCGAGCGCGATGGCTTCGTCCTTCGTATCCATCACGCGGCGAGTCTTGTCGAAATCCTGGAGAAGCGTTTGCCGATCCCGAACTTGACTGCCCGTGAGCCCCTCGATGAGCGAGACGTGCGGAATCTGAAGGGTCGGCTTCTCGTCGTTGCTCTTGATCAGGAACGGGCTGTGCCCGCTTCCGAGATAGTGCGGGCCGTCGTAGCGTTCAGCCGAATAGAGCAGCACGTAAGGCGGCACGTTCGGCTTCACCGGCCCGCACACCCGTGCCGCGTATGCACCCGAACTGGGCATCTCGTTGAAGTTCGAATCGGGCTTGCAGTAGTAACCCGTCTTGATGAGGTGAACGCTCGACGAGTGCTGCGTGGAGGGGTGGTGAATCGAGCGGAGCACGATCATCTTGTCGGCGATGCGGGCCTGCTCGACCATGAGTTCGGAGAAGATCGTGCCGGGTACGCTCGTCTGAATCGGGCGGAACTCGCCGCGAATCTCGCTTCCCGCGTCCGGCTTCGGGTCCCACGTTTCAAACTGAGACGCTCCGCCTTCCTGCAGCACGAAGATGACGGCGGCATCGTTTGAAGTCGCCTCGTTGGAACGCGCTTGAAGCCGAAGCAGATCGGGCAGCGCGAGGCCTGCGAGTCCGGCGCGAAGTGCGTGACGGCGGGTGATGCCCGAGCAACGTATGGTCATCGAACGCTCCTGATCTAAACGATGGCTCGAATCATGTCGCCGAGGCAGACGGGCAGCGGGGGTGGTGGGAAAGAGCGAGGCTGGCGGGTGTCGACAAAGTAGATTATGCACGAAGGTGCGCGCGAAGTGAAGTACAATCCCGGAAGGTCCTTTTTCGATAGGTCCTCGAGGTCACCACTCCATGCTTCAACCTTCTCGCCGCCGTGTGCTTCAAACGCTCTCCGCATCGGCACTCGCGCCGTGGCTCGAACGCGCGGTCGCCGACGAACCCGTTGAAGCGTGCGATCTGCTGATTCGCAATGGTCGCGTCGTCGACGGCACCGGCAACCCGTGGTTCCTCGGCGACGTGGCCATCAGCGGCAAACGGTTCGTCGCGGTCGGTCGAGCGCTGAACGCGAAGGCGAAGAAGACCATCGACGCCAAGGGGCTCGTGGTCGCTCCGGGGTTCATCGACATTCACTCGCACTCGGACCTGCTCGTACTCGAAGACGGCAACGCCGAGAGCAAGGTGCGCCAGGGCGTGACGCTCGATGTGCTGGGCGAAGGACCATCGGCCGGCCCCGCGAAGGGGAAGTTGCCTCCCGCACGATTCCGCAACTTCGAGTGGACCACGCTTGGCGGCTACTTCGACGCAATCGACAAGTCCGGCGTGTCGATCAACATCGCCTCTTACGTCGGATGGACACGGTCTGGCAGTGCGTGATGGGGGCGTCGTTCGCGCGGCCCATGGCCGAGCCGTTTCGTCAAATGCAGGTGCTCATCGACGAGGCCATGCGCGACGGCGCGTTCGGCCTCTCCAGTCAACTCGCGATGCCGCCCGGGTCGCTCGCCTCCACTGACGACATCGTGAAATTGTGCGAGCCGATTAAGAAGTACGGCGGTCTCTTCTCCACGCACAATCGCCACGAAGGCGTCGGCGTGTTCGATGCCGTGAAGGAGGCCATTGCCGTGGGGGAACGGGTCGGAGTTGCCGTGGATGTGATTCACCTGAAGATCGCGGATCAGAAGTTGTGGGGCAAGATGCCGGAGGTCGTGGCGCTCATCGAAGCCGCTCGCCAGCGCGGCGTCAACGTGCAAGCCAACGTGTACCCGTACACGCGAGGCAACAACAATCTGGCGAGCATCGTGCCGCCCTGGGCTCACGAAGGGGGCAAGGCCAAGTTGCTCGAACGCCTGAAAGATCCGGCTCAGCGAACCAGGATGAAGCGCGATATCCAGGACGGAATCCCCGGCTGGTACAACCACTACACGGCAGTCGGCGGCGACTGGAGCCGCATGCTCGTGAGCGGTCGCGGCACTTACGAAGGCCTCACGATGGATCGCGTGATGGAGGTGCGTTCGAAGGGGACGGTGCCGCCGCCCGATTCGCTCGATCTGCTCTTCGACATCCTCATCGAACACGATGGCTCGGTGCCGTGCGTCTATGCCCACCACGAAGAAAAGGACATGACCACTGCCCTCGCGCAACCCTGGTGCTCGATCGGTTCCGACGGTTCGGCCTACTCGACCGAAGGCATCCTGCGCCGAGGCAACCCCCATCCGCGGAACTTCGGAACCTTCCCCCGCGTGCTCGGCGTCTACGTTCGCGAAAAGAAATTGCTCAAACTCGAAGATGCGGTCCGCAAGATGACCTCGCTCAACGCTACGAAGCTCGGCATCGCCGACCGCGGCACGCTCCGCCCCGGTGCGTTCGCGGACGTGACGATCTTCGACCCGGACCGCGCGATCGACCGCTCGACGTACGAGAAGCCCTTCGCCTACAACGAAGGAATCGAATGGGTTGTCGTGAACGGCACGTTGGTGCTGGAACCCGGCGGCAAGCACACCGGCGCGAAGCCGGGCCGGGCCGTTCGCCGCGGAAAGTCGGATCAGTGAGCGACGCCGTTCGCCTCGACCGGTAAGAGCGGCCTGAGGTGATCGAAGAAGCCTTCGCTTATGAGGGTTTCCACGGCTCGAAGGATGCTTTCACGGGTCACCTCCGCCACAATCACCATTCCGGGCTCTCCGATCGCGGTGCGGCCCTGTTTTGCATCGGCTTCCAAATCCTGAGAGAGCCGAATCGGATCGTAGAAGAACAGCGGATAGCTGTTCCCGTTCGTCATCTCCACTTGGATACCTTGGAGCCATCCCTTCCGCTCGACCTCCCACTCGCCGCGTTCATCGTAATCTTCCGGGAAGTGGACGAGACAGGTTGCAAGTTGAATGTTCATTTCTTCTCCTCGGTCGTGACTGGAACGAGAACGATCTCCGCCAAGGCATCTTCGTATGCATCTGGTGTCATGGGATGAACCGGGGCAATCTCGAAGTGTCCGGGACGTCTTCCGGCCTTCACGACGTGAAGCTCCGGAGGCAGATTCGTCACTTCGTATGGCCCACCGAATCGTTCGAGTCCAGACGGAGTGTCCTGAACTGAAATACCCCGGTCGGTACGGAGAAGTCCCGTCAGAAGATCGATGACCGTGTCGATCGATCTCGGAACGAGACTGTTCCCACCTCGATAGTAACGCGGATCGGCCATCCGTTCACCCCGTGACCGCGCCTTCCGAGGCCGAGCCGACCAGTTTCGCGTACTTGGCCAGTACGCCGCGCTCGACGCGGATCGCCGGCTTCACCCACGCGGCCTTCCGCTTCGCCATCTCCGCCTCGGTCACGTTGAGCGTGAGAAGTTTGTTGTCGGAGTCGATGGTGATGGAGTCGCCGTCGCGAATCAGCGCGATGGGTCCACCGACCCAGGCTTCGGGAGAAACGTGCCCCACCACGAGGCCGTGCGTGCCGCCGCTGAAGCGGCCATCGGTGATCAGCCCGATGCTCTCGCCGAGCCCCTGACCCATGAGCGCCCCGGTGATCGAGAGCATTTCGCGCATCCCCGGCCCGCCGACCGGACCTTCTCCGCGAATCACGACCACATCACCCGCCGCGATCTTCTGCGCCTGGATGGCCTGGAAGCACGCTTCCTCGCCATCGAAGACTTTGGCCGGCCCGGTGATGCTGCGATGCTTCAAGCCCGCGACCTTCGCCACGGCACCGTCCGGTGCCAGATTCCCCTTCAACACCACGATAATGCCGTGATCGAACATCGGCTTCTCGAAGGACCGTACCACCTTCTGCGGCTTCGCGAACACGCTCTTCACGTCCTTCAAATTCTCGGCGACGGTCTGGCCCGTGACCGTCGGGCAGTCGCCGTGGAGCAGGCCTTTGTCGAGTAGCGCTTTCATGACGGCGGGAGTGCCGCCGACGCGGTAGAGGTCGAACATGACGAACTGCCCGCCGGGCTTGAGGTCCGCGAGGTGCGGCACCTTCGCCCCGAGTCGATCGAAGTCGTCGAGCGTCCAGTGGACATCTGCTTCCTTTGCGATGGCCATGAGGTGCAGCACGGCGTTGGTGCTGCCGCCGAGCGCGAGCACCAGCGTGTACGCGTTCTCCAGCGACTTGCGGGTGATCAGGTCGCGGGCGCGGATGTTCTTCGCAATGCAGTTCACGAGTGCCTTGCCGGCGAGGAAGGCTTCGCGCTCCTTGGCCGAACTGACGGCGGGATTGCTGGCACCGTACGGCAAGCTCAGCCCGAGCGCCTCGATGGCGCTGGACATGGTGTTGGCGGTGTACATTCCTCCGCACGAGCCGTGGCCGGGGCAGCTTTCGCACTCCACTTTGTGGAGCGTCTTCCGATCGATCTTGCCGGCCTGGAACTGACCGACGGCTTCGAAGATGGACACGATGTCCA